>NZ_JBIBHN010000016.1:0-177095 GCF_042957035.1 Streptomyces sp. NPDC008137
AACGAGGGCCTCCTGGGTGCCGGTTGTAGATGTCGCAATCCACACCGAAACCAGAGGCCCTCACCTCGTTCAAGGACCGCTCAAGGCGTGTCGCCCGTCACCAACGTCCCCGGACAGCACACCTAGACGCGGGGTCGGCCGGTGGCCACGGCGTAGAAGGCGACGGCCGCCGCCGCGCCCACGTTGAGGGAGTCGACGCCGTGGGACATGGGGATGCGGACCCACTCGTCTGCGGCGACCAGGGCCTGGGTGGACAGGCCGTCGCCCTCGGCGCCGAGCATCAGGGCCACGCGGTCCATGGTGTGCGGGGCGGCCTCGTCGAGGGGCCGGGCCTTCTCGTCCGGGGTGAGGGCGAGAAGCGTGAAGCCGGCCTCGCGTACCGACTCCAGCCCCTTGGGCCAGGTGTCCAGACGGGCGTACGGGACGGAGAAGACCGCGCCCATGGAGACCTTCACGCTGCGACGGTAGAGGGGGTCGGCGCAGTCCGGGGAGAGGAGGACCGCGTCCATGCCGAGGGCGGCGGCCGAGCGGAAGATCGCGCCGATGTTGGTGTGGTCGTTGACCGACTCCATGATCACGACGCGGCGGGCGGTCCTCAGGAGGTCGGCCGCCGTGGGCAGAGGCTTGCGCTGCATGGAGGCGAGCGCGCCGCGGTGCACGTGGTAGCCGGTGACCTGCTCGGCCAGCTCCGGGCTGACCGCGTAGACCGGGGCCGGGAGCTCGTCGATGACGTCGCGCATGACGTCGACCCACTTGGCCGAGAGCAGCATGGACCGCATCTCGTAGCCCGCTTCCTTGGCCCTTCTGATGACCTTCTCGCCCTCGGCGATGAACAGGCCCTCGGCGGGTTCGCGCTTGCGGCGCAGTTCCACGTCGGTCAGGCCGGTGTAGTCGGAGAGGCGCGGGTCGTCGGGATCGTCGACGGTGATGAGATCGGCCACAGGGTGATACTGCCTTGTCCTGAGTGCGGTGCCAACGGCTCGGTACGGGTTGCGTTACCCGGAGTTACTCGCGGGGCGCGGGGGTCGCGGCGCCGACCTTCACGACCTCGCCGATGACGATGACCGCAGGGGGCTTCACGTCCTCCGTCCGGACCCTCTCCGCGACCGTCGCGAGGGTCGCGTCGACCCGGCGCTGAGCGGCCGTCGTGCCCTCCTGGACGAGGGCGACGGGGGTGTCGGCCGGCTTTCCGTGCGCGACCAGCGTCTCGGCGATCTTTCCGATCTTGTCGACGCCCATGAGGATCACCAGCGTGCCGGTCAGCCTGGCCAGGGACGGCCAGTCGACCAGGGAGCGCTCGTCGTCGGGTGCGACATGGCCGCTGACCACGGTGAACTCATGGGCGACGCCGCGGTGGGTGACGGGGATGCCGGCCGCGCTCGGGACCGAGATCGAGCTGGAGATCCCGGGGACGACCGTGCACGGGATGCCGACCTCGGCGAGGGCCTGGAGTTCCTCCATGCCGCGGCCGAAGACGTAGGGGTCGCCGCCCTTCAGACGGACGACCGACTTGCCCTGCTTCGCGTGCTCGATCAGCGCGCTGTTGATGGCCTCCTGGGCCATGAAGCGCCCGTAGGGGATCTTCGCCGCGTCGATCACCTCGACATGGGGCGGGAGTTCGGCGAGGAGATCGCGCGGGCCGAGGCGGTCCGCGATGACCACGTCCGCCTCGGCGAGCAGGCGACGGCCGCGGACCGTGATCAGGTCCGGGTCGCCGGGGCCGCCGCCGACCAGGGCGACTCCGGGCGTGCGGGTGCGGTGGTGCGGGGCGACGAGCGTGCCGTCGCGCAGGCCCTCCACGACCGCGTCGCGGACGGCGGCGGTGTGGCGGGGGTCGCGGCCCTTGGCGTCCGTGGTGAGGACGGCGACCGTGACGCCCTCGCTGTGGCCGGTGGCCGGGGTCCAGGCCGTCGCCTCGTCGGCGTCGTCGGAGCGGACGCACCAGATGCGGCGCTGCTCCGCTTCGGCGGAGGCCCGGGTGTTCGCCTCCGTGTCGCCGGTGGCGATGAGGGCGTACCAGGCGTTCTCGAGGTCGCCGTCCTCATAGCGGCGCCGCTGCCAGGTGATCTCGCCGGCGTCCGCCATGGCTTCGACGGAGGGGGTGGCACTGGGGGACACGAGGAAGACGTCCGCACCTGCCGCGATCAGTGCCGGGAGGCGGCGCTGGGCGACCTGGCCGCCGCCGAGAACGACCACGCGGCGGCCGGTGAGGCGGAGGCCTACGGGGTAGGCGGGGTGTTCGGCCATGGGGGTGCGGCTCCTGTTGACTGCGGTGCGGTAGCCCTGACGTGCGGATTTTAATGGGCGGGAGTCAGGA
The DNA here is from genome assembly GCF_042957035.1 of Streptomyces sp. NPDC008137. Taxonomy (NCBI): domain Bacteria; kingdom Bacillati; phylum Actinomycetota; class Actinomycetes; order Kitasatosporales; family Streptomycetaceae; genus Streptomyces; species Streptomyces sp. NPDC008137. The sequence goes on from NZ_JBIBHN010000016.1 coordinate 2,318, forward strand.
CGGCTCCGGTGGTCCAGTGGCTGGGCACCGGAGCCGGCCCCAGGCACCTACTTCTCAGTGACGCCCGCCGAATCGAACGTCGCCACCTCGTGCATCGCCCGGGCCGTGCTCTGCACCAGCGGCAGGGCCAGGAGGGCACCCGTGCCCTCGCCCAGACGCAGGTCGAGGTCGACCAGGGGTCGCAGGCCCAGCTTGTTGAGGGCCGCGACATGGCCGGGCTCGGCGCTGCGGTGACCGGCGATGCAGGCGGCCAGGACCTCGGGGGCGATGGCGCGGGCCACCAGGGCGGCGGCACCGGCGCTGACGCCGTCCAGGATCACCGGCGTACGCAGGGAGGCACCGCCGAGGAGGAGGCCGACGATGGCGGCGTGCTCGAAGCCGCCGATCGCGGCGAGCACGCCGATCGGGTCGGCCGGGTCCGGCTGGTGGAGTTCCAGCGCGCGGCGGACGACCTCCGTCTTGCGGGCGAGGGTCTCGTCGTTGATGCCGGTCCCCCGGCCGGTGACCTCGGCCGGCTCCGCACCCGTGAAGACGGAGATCAGAGCGGCGGACGCGGTCGTGTTCGCGATGCCCATCTCGCCGGTGAGCAGGGCCTTGTTGCCGGCGGCGACCAGATCGCGGGCGGTCTCGATGCCGACCTCGATGGCCTGCTTGGCCTCCTCGCGGGTCATCGCGGGCCCGGTGGTCAGGTCGGACGTACCGGCCCGGACCTTGCGGGGCAGCAGTCCCGGGGTGGCCGGGAGGTCGGCGGCGACGCCCACGTCGACGATGCAGACCTCGGCGCCCACCTGGGTGGCGAAGGCGTTGCAGACGGCGCCGCCGCCGAGGAAGTTGGCCACCATCTGGGCCGTGACCTCCTGCGGCCAGGGGGTCACCCCCTGCGCGTGCACGCCGTGGTCGCCGGCGAAGATCGCGACGGCCGCGGGCTCCGGGATGGGCGGCGGGCACTGGCGGGACAGGCCGGAAAGCTGGGCGGAGATGATCTCCAGCATGCCCAGCGCACCGGCCGGCTTGGTCATGCGCTTCTGGCGCTCCCACGCCTCGCCGAGCGCCTTGGCGTCCAGCGGGCGGATCTGCGCGACGGTCTCGGCGAGCAGGTCGTGCGGTTCCTCTCCGGGCAGTGCGCGGCGGCCGTACGTCTCCTCGTGCACGACCCAGGACAGCGGGCGGCGCTTGGACCAGCCCGCCTGCAGCAGTTCGGGCTCGTCCGGGAACTCGTCGACGTAGCCGACGCACAGATAGGCGATGACTTCGAGGTGCTCGGGCAGGCCGAGGGCGCGGACCATCTCGCGCTCGTCGAAGAAGCTGACCCAGCCGACGCCGAGGCCTTCGGCGCGGGCGGCGAGCCAGAGGTTCTCCACGGCCAGGGCGGCCGAGTACGGCGCCATCTGGGGCTGGGTGTGACGGCCGAGGGTGTGCCGGCCGCCGCGGGTCGGGTCGGCGGTGACCACGATGTTCACCGGGGTGTCGAGGATGGCCTCGATCTTCAGTTCCTTGAACTGCTTGGCCCTGCCCTTGGGGAGGGACTTCGCGTACGCGTCGCGCTGGCGCATGGCCAGTTCGTGCATCGCGCGCCGGGTGTCGGCGGAGCGGATGACGACGAAGTCCCAGGGCTGCGAGTGGCCTACGGAGGGCGCGTGGTGGGCGGCCTCCAGGACACGGAGCAGCACCTCGTGCGGGATCGGGTCGCTGCGGAAGCCGTTGCGGATGTCGCGGCGTTCACGCATGACCTTCAGTACGGCCTCGCGCTCGGCGGGGTCGTAGCCGGGGGCGGCGGGGCCGGTGGGCTGTGGTGCCTCTGCCACTGCGGCCGTGCTCTCTTCGTCGTGGCGTACCTGGTCAGCCAAGTCTTCCTGCTCCGCGGCCCGGGTGTCCAGGTCGTCCGCGTGCTGCACGAGTTCGGCGTCGCCGTCGCGGGGTGCGGGGACGGTGGCGGCGGGGGCCGGAGGCTGCTCCGGGGTCTCGGGCTGCGCGGGCTCGGTCTCGGCCTGTGCGGGCTCGGGGGCGGCGGGCGGCTGGGACTGCTGGGGGCCCTGGACGGGCCGCATGGTGTGTTCGTCCGGCATTTCGTCCGGCTCCCCTTCCGGCTTCTCGTCCGGCGTTTCGTCCGCGATCGGCTCGGGGGGTACGACGGCGACGTCCTCGGCGGATGCCGGGGGGAGGTCCGTGGTCTCGGGCGTGGAGGACACCGGCTCGAGGGCGGGCTCGGGAGCGACTTCCTCGACTACGGGGGCGGGCTCGGGAGCGACCTCCGCGGCCACGGGGGCGGGCTGGACTTCCTCGACGACGGGAGCAGGCACGGGTGCCTCGGCCATGGGGGCAGGCTCGGGCGCCTCGGCCATGGGGGCAGGCTCGGGCGCCTCGGGTGCCTCGGGCTGCACAGGAGACTCGACGGGTGCGTCCGGCGCGGGTGTCTCGGTGGCCTGGGCGAGGGCGGCTGCCTCGGCCTCAGTTGCCTGAGGAGCGGGGGCGGCCTGCGGGGCGACGGGCTCGGCGGCCGGCGAGGGGACCTCGACGCCGAGGGCGTCCGGCTCCGGTGCTACGGCCTCGGGGGCGATCGCTTCCGGGCCGGGTGCGGCGGGCTCGGGGGCGACAACCGGGACCGGTACCTCCGCGACGGCCTCGGGAGCGACGGCCTCGGGCTCCTCGGCGGGAGCCTCGGGCGCGGTCGCGGCCTCCGGGAACGGCACTGCTTCAGGGGCCGGTGCGGCCTCAGCAACAGGAGCGGCCGCGGCAACAGGAGCGGAGACCACGTCCTGTTCCCCGACGGCCGCCGGAACCTGATCGCCGGCATCGGCGGAGTCGCCGACGGGAGCCGGCTCGGAAGCCTCGGGAGAATCAGCGGCAGGCACCGGCTCCTCCCCCGGAACCGGTTCAGGGAGGGACGCGGCCTCGGCCAACGGCGCGGGCTGCTCGGCAGGGACGCTCTGCTCCGCCTCCGGCGCCACAGTGGTCTCGACGGCCGCGGGCAGCGGCTGCGCTTCCGGAACAACCGTTTCCGCAGTGGCGGCCCCGGCGCTCACCGGAGCCTCGTGGGTGACCTGCCCGTCCCAGGGTGCCGCCGGGGGCGAGGGCATCTCCTGGACGCGCGGGACGTCGAGGTACTCGGGTCCCGCCGACGGCGACGCGGGCTGCCGCAGCGGCGCGTCCGCGGGGCCGCGGTCGGCGAGGGAGCGGACCGGGCTGGCGGAGCTGTCGGGCAGCGGCGGGCCGAGGTGCAGCGGGCGTCGCGGGGTGACGGGCGGGATCGGCGGAGGGTCGGGCAGCCGGACGCCGCCGAGGTCGACCGAGCCGCTGTCGCGGCCGGAGATCTCGTGCGGCCCCGGCTCGTGGACGGTCTCGGCGACCGGCTCCGGCGCGGGCGCGGGCGGGGCGACCTCGTTGCCCCAGGCGCCCTGGGCGCCCGGCAACAGCAGCAGGTCGTCGTCCTCGGCGGTGGTCTCGGGCTCGGAGAGGTAGGTGTACGAACCGTGCGCGGGGACGCCCGGCTGCTCCACCATGCCTGCGTTCTCCGGCAGTCCCTCGCCCGGGACCTGGCCGGTGTCGGTCATGCGTACCCCTCGCCCATCGGTTTGTGCTCCTACGACCAGCTCGCCCGGAACGGCGCACCGACCGCCCCGCAGTGAAGAACGAGCGTGCGTCCCCAGCGGCACGAGCGGCCCGCCCCAAAAAGGCGACAAAGCCATTCACTGGCATTGTCGCGGCCGTACCGCCCTCGCGGCAGCTTGATCCGCGACGGTTCCGCTGTGGACTGCGCCACGTTGCGTGTCCTCAGGTTCTGCCGTACCACACGCACCCCAAAACGGGTGGGTTTTCCGGACATTGACCGACGAAGTGCCGGGCGTCCGCGTGCGGTGCAACGATCGGCCAGCCTACCGCGCGCGGTACGACAACCCGATCACGGGGACGCGGCGGGATCAGGCGCTGCGCCGCGGCAGCACGCCGCTGAGCAGGAACGCGACGCTCCGCTCTTTCTCCGTCCAGGCCCGGGTGTCGAGTTCGACGGACTGCAGCAGGGCGCACTCGACGCCGTAGCCGTGCTCCGTCAGGTCCCGGCCGATGAGTTCGGCGGCGTCGCGGGTGCCGGCGTGCGTGACGATGCGCTGCGGGCGGCGGTCGGCGACGGCCGAGACGACGGCCGCTCCCCCGCCGCCGACACGGACGACGTCCGGTTCGGGGAGGTTCTCCAGGATGTGCGGGGCGGTGCCGTGCACGATCTGGAGCTGGACGCCGAGGCGGCGGGCGGTGGCGTCGGTACGGGCGCAGGCCGCCCGGTCGCTGTCGACGGCGATGACGGCGGCGCCGGCGCGTGCGGCCTCGACGGCGAAGGCGCCGCTGCCGCAGCCGATGTCCCAGACGAGGTCGCCCACGCGCGGTCCGAGGCGGGCGAGTTGGGAGGCGCGCAGTGGCTGGGTCTCGCCCTCGTCGAGGCGGGCGCCGTAGGTCTCGGAGGGCAGGCACCAGCCGCGGGGCCCGGCGGACGGGTCCCGGCCGGCGATCCAGCCGCCGGCCTCCCCCGCCGTGCCGGGTCCGGCCGGGCCCCCGAGGACGATGACGACGTTGGGGTCGCGCCAGGTGTGGTCGGCGGCCTTGTCGGAGGTGACGATCGTGACGCGCTCGCGTTCGGTGCCGAGTTCCTCGCAGATGACGAAGGAGCGGTGGACACCTTCGAGGAGCAGGCCGAGTTCGGCCGGGCCGGCGCCGGGTGAGGTGAGGACGGCCACCTTGGTGTGGGCGCGGCATACGTTCACCGCGCGGCGCAGGGTGCGGCGGTGCGCGACGACCACCTGTGCGTCGTCCCAGGGCATTCCGGCGCGGGCGAACGCGGCGGCGACGGAGGAGACGGCGGGGACGACCTCGACCTCGAGGCCGAACTCGGGGGCCCGTAGGGTCCGTACGACGCCGAAGTAGCCGGGGTCGCCGTCGGCCAGCACGACGGCCGTGCCGCGGTGGCCGGCGATGCGGCGGGCGGCGAGGGCGACGCTGCCGAGGCGGATGCGCTCGGCGCCGGCGGGTACCTCGGGGAGCGCCAGATGGTGGGCGGCACCCGCCACGAGCGTGGCGGCTCCCAGGGCGGCGCGTGCCGCGTCGGTCAGCGGCGAACCGTCCCAGCCGATCACCGTGACCCGGTCGGCCATCGTCGTCAGTCTCCAGAGAATGTCGCGGGTCGTCTGCGTGTCGTGTCGCGGGCGGCCCGTGGGCGGGCTTGGTGAGAGTACCCGGTGGAGCCGACGGAGGGGACGGCGGTGCGCTCGCGCAGGGTGGCCGTCGCGGTCAGTTCCAGTCTCCGAAGGAGGTGAAGTCGCCGGGCAGCCGGCCGCCGACGCCCTCCAGGTCCTCGGGGAGCAGGCTCCAGACGATGAAGTCGGTGCGTACGTCCGTCCATGTGCCGTCCTCGGCACGGCTGCGGGCTATACAGGCGTTGCGCAGCACGCCCTCGCTGATACAGCCGATCTTCTGGGCGACCTGCTGGGAGGCGGTGTTGTCGGCCGCCGTGCGCAGTTCGATGCGTTCGAACTTCTGGTCCGAGAAGAGCCACCGGGCGGTGACGAGCGCGGCCTCGGAGGCGTAGCCCTCGCCCCGGGCCCAGGGGGCGATGATGTACGACAGCTCGGTGGAGCGTACGCGCCAGTTGGTCTTGCCGAGCTGGATGACGCCGACCAGGCGCTGGGTGAGGAACTCGGTGACCGCGAAGTCGAGGCCGCGGCCCGCGGTGCGCTCGGCGGGGGCGCACTCGGTGATCCAGGAGCGGGCGCCGTCCTCCGTGAAGGGCTGGGGGACGGAGGTCCACGCCGCCACCTGTTCGTCGTTCATCATCGCGGCCAGGGCGGCGACGTCGTCTTCGTCAAGGGGACGCAGCACCAACCGCTCCGTGCTGATGGAGACGTTGGGAAAGGTGCTCGTCATGCGCCGCTCCGTAACCTTCGGTGAACCTTCAGGGCCTGCTCAACTGCCCAGCATGCAGCATGAATGCACTGCTCCGCACCACGGGGTCCTCCCCCACCCGGTGAGGGAGGACCCCGTGCGGCGCGGTGCCGGGCGAGGGCTCAGAAGGAGGCGAGCACGGCGCCGGCGTACTTGTCCTGAATGAACTTCTTCACCTCGGGCGAGGTGAGAAGCTTCGCCAGCTTCTTCACCCGCGGGTCCTTCTCCTCCCCCTTCTTCACGGCGAGGAAGTTGCCGTACGGGTTGTCCTTCGGGGACTCCAGGAAGAGGGCGTCCTTCGCCGGCTCGAGGTCGGACGAGAGGGCGTAGTTGCCGTTGACGACGGCTGCGTCCACGTCGTCGAGGGAGCGCGGGGTCTGAGCCGCCTCCAGCTCCTTGAACTTGAGGTTCTTCGGGTTCTTGGTGATGTCCGAGGGGGTCGCCTCGTTGCCGACGCCCGCCTTGAGGGTGATGAGCCCGTTGGCGGCGAGGAGCTTGAGGGCGCGGGCCTCGTTGACGGTGTCGTTGGGGATGGCGACCGTCGCACCGCTCTTCAGGGCGTCGGCCTTCTTGACCTTGTGGGAGTAGAGGCCGAGCGGCTCCAGGTGGACCGTGACGACGGGCACGATGTCGGTGCCGTTCTTCTTGTTGAAGTCGTCGAGGTACGGCTGGTTCTGGAAGTAGTTGGCGCCCACGGAGCCGTCCTGCGTCGCCGTGTTCGGCGTGACGTAGTCGGTGAACTCCTTGACCTGCAGATCGAGGCCCTCCTTCTTCGCCAGGTTGTCCTTGACGTAGGTGAGGATCTCGGCGTGCGGGGTGGGGCTGGCGGCGACGATCAGCGGTCCGTCGGAGCCGGAGTCGCCCGCGCCGCAGGCACTGAGCCCGAGGGTGAGGGCTCCGGCGGCGAGGACGGCGGTGGTGATCTTGGCGGTGTTACGCACGAAAAGTGCCTTTCCTTATGGCCTTGCGGGTGGTGCGGCCCCGTCGTGGGTGAACGGGGAGTCTTAAGAGGCGGCCTTCAGCAGCCGCAGCTTCGGGGCGGGGCCGGAGTGGGCGCCGCGGCGGTGCAGGGAGCGGGCCGCGTAGTCGCCGGCGAACTGGATGACCGAGATGACGACGGCGAGGATCGCCACGGTGATCCACATCAGCTGCGTCTCGAAGCGCTGGTAGCCGTAGCGGATGGCGATGTCTCCGAGGCCTCCGGCGCCGACCGTGCCCGCCATGGCCGAGTAGCCGATCAGGGCGACGATCGTGGTGGTGGTGCTGGAGATCAGCGACGGCAGGGACTCGGGGACGAGCACCTTGCGGACGATGGTCCAGGTGTTGCCGCCCATGGACTGCACGGCCTCGACGAGCCCGTGGTCCACTTCGCGGACAGCCGTCTCGACCAGGCGCGCGAAGAACGGGATGGCGCCGACGGCGAGCGGCACGATGGCCGCCTCGACGCCGATGGTCGTCCCGGTGATCGAGCGGGTGAAGCCCATCAGCGCGACCATCAGGATGATGAACGGCAGGGAGCGGGCGATGTTCACGATCTGCCCGATGACCTTGTTGACGGCGAGGTTCTGGAGCAGGCCGCCGCGGTCGGTCAGGACCAGCAGGATCCCGAGCGGCAGTCCGCCGGCCACGGCGATGAGCGTGGACCAGCCGACCATGTAGAGGGTGTCCCAACACGCCTGCTCCAGCAGGGGCTGCATCTCGGACCAGGTCACTTGACACCCTCCTTCACCAGTTCGGACTCATGGCCCAGGACGTCGATCTGCAGGCCCTGCTCGCGCAGGAACCCGATCGGTACGACGTTGTCCTCGTAGCGGCCGGGCAGCTCGATGCGCATCCGGCCGACCTGGAGGCCGCCGACGGTGTCGATGGCGGCACCGAGGATCGATATGTCGATGTTGTAGGTGCGGGCGAGCTGCGAGATGACCGGCTGGGTCGCGCTCTCGCCCTGGAAGGTGACGTCGACGACGGTGCGGTCGTCGCCGGAGGCCTCGCCGCCGAGCGGGAACAGCGCGGAGGCCAGTTCGGAGCCGGGGGTCGCGAGCAGTTCGCTGACCGTGCCCGACTCGACGACGCGGCCGTTCTCCATGAGCGCGGCGGAGTCGCAGACCGACTTCACGACGTCCATCTCGTGCGTGATGAGCAGGACGGTCAGGCCGAGCTGCCGGTTCAGGTCGCGCAGCAGCGCCAGGATGGACCGGGTGGTCTCCGGGTCGAGGGCGCTGGTGGCCTCGTCGGACAGCAGCACCTTGGGGTCGCCGGCCAGGGCGCGGGCGATGCCGACGCGCTGCTTCTGGCCGCCGGAGAGCTGCGCCGGGTAGGCGCCCGCCTTGTCGGCGAGCCCAACCAGGTCGAGCAGCTCCAGCGCCTTGCGAGAGCGCTCCTTGCCGGACTTGCCGAGGATCTCCAGCGGCAGCTCGATGTTGTCCTGGACGGTCCGGGAGGACAGCAGGTTGAAGTGCTGGAAGACCATGCCGATCCGGCTGCGTGCCTCACGCAGTTCCTTTCCGGCGCGCGGGCCGCGGCCGGCCAGGGCGGTGAGGTCCTGTCCGGCGACGGTCACGGTGCCGGAGGTGGGGCGTTCCAGCAGGTTGACGCAGCGGATGAGCGAGGACTTGCCGGCGCCGGACTGGCCGATGACGCCGTACACCTCGCCTTCGCGGACGTGCAGGTCGACGCCGTCCAGGGCGGTGACCTCGCGGCCGCGCGAACGGTAGACCTTGGTCAGGTCCGTTGTGGTGATCACGTGGGTTTCCGTCACTGTCGAGTGCGCGGGCGTGGGTGTGCCCGGGCACAGAGGCATTCGTTCAGGGACGCGACACGGTTCTCGCTGAGGCGGGGAACCGGGGAGAACATGCGCGCGGGGCGGCTTGGCTTCTCGCACCGCTCAGGGCGTGCGGACCTGCCGCTGTCTCGCTTCGGGGCGCGAGCTCAGGGGGGTGGTGCGGGGGCCCTCTAGAAGGCGCACATTCGACACATACAACGAGCACCGGGCGTCATGGTCGCCTCGGTCGCGGGGATGCGGTCGCTCGTCGTGGTCATGGTCGCCAGTAAAACACGCGTACGGTCCTGACAGTCACGCCGCTGTCCGGATGCTGGACAGTGGTGGACAGGGGCGGGGACGCCTCAGCCGCGCGGGGAGATTTCCACGCCCTGCTCGGTGACCAGTGCGGACAGGGCCGAGAGGTTCTCGACGACCAGGTCGGCGTCGAGCTCGTGGGCCTGGTGGGTTGTGGCCAACGCCACGGTGGCCATGCCGGCGGCCCGGCCGGACGTCAGGCCCGCGGGGGCGTCCTCGAAGACGACGCAGTGGGCCGGGTCGACGCCGAGGGTGCGGGCGGCGAGCAGATAGGGCTCCGGGTCGGGCTTGCCGCGGGTGATGTCGTCGGCGGCGACGAGCGTCTTGGGGAGGATGCCGACGGCGTCGAGCCGCGCCTCGGCCAGCCGCCGGGTGGCGGAGGTGACGACGGCCCAGCGCTCGGCGGGCAGGGAGTCGAGGAACGCGCGCGTTCCGGGCAGGAGGTGCACACCGCCGTTGGGCACGTCCTCCACCTCCAGGTCCTCGATCCGCGCGAGGGCCCCCGGCACGATCTCGGCGGGCAGCAGGTCGGCGGCTATCTCGACGGCCGGCCGTCCGTGCAGTTCGACCCGCGCGAACTCCTCGGCCGTGATCCCGTACTCCGCGGCCCACCGCGTCCAGCAGCGGTCCACCGAGTCGAGGGAGGAGACCAGGGTTCCGTCGTTGTCGAACAGCAGGGCTTGGGCGTGGATCTTCATGCCCCCGACCCTACGGTGCGGGCCAGGGCCGGAAGCATCGGGCCTTTTCGGCCGTAATAAGGTCGCAGCATGCTTGCTGCTCTGACGCTGGTGACCGGTGTCGCCGCGCTGCTGCTCGCCGCCTGGTGCGGCTGGGCGGCCTACCGTGACCAGCCGACGAAGGACTGGCACTTCATCGGGATGGCCGTGGTCACCCTGCTGTCGCTGGTCCAGCTGGTGGTGGGGATCGTGCTGCTGGCGCAGGGCGAGAAGCCGGAGCAGGGCACGACGATCTTCGTGGCGTATCTGCTGGGGGCGTTCGCGTGTGTCCCGGCGGCGGGGTTCATGTCGCTGGCCGAGCGGACCCGGTGGGGCTCGGTGACCGTTGCCGCCGGCGGTGTGGTGCTGGCGGTGCTGGAGGTGCGGCTCTATGACATCTGGGGAGGCTGAGGTGGGCCGGCGGCGGCTGATCAGCGGGCCGGGGATTCTGCTGGTGTGGTTGTACGGCGTGATGGTCGTGGGGGCGGTGTCGCGGTCCGCGTATCAGATCGCCACGGAGTTCGAGCGGGCGCCGCTGGCCTACTCGCTGTCGGCGGTTGCCGGTGTCGTGTACGGGTTCATCACGTACTCGCTGGTGCGGGGTGGGGAGACGGCGCGGAAGGCGGCTCTGGGATGTTGTGCCGCCGAGTTGGCCGGTGTGCTGACGGTGGGGACCTGGACGTTGGTCGAACCCTCGGCGTTTCCTGACGCGACGGTGTGGTCGGACTTCGGGATGGGGTATCTGTTCATCCCGGTCCTGCTGCCGGTGACCGCGATCTACTGGCTGCGGGCTTCGCGTTCGCGGGATGGGGATGCCGCCTGAGGCGAACAGGCGGCCGCGGGCCGGATGTGGCTGGTCGCGCAGTTCCCCGCGCCCCTGAAGGGGCCGACTGTCAGGCTGTCGCCGCGTAGGTGCCGGCGGGCTTCTCCAGGACGATCATGGGGATGCCGTCCGCACCCTGGGACGTGCCCACCGTTTCGTAGCCCACCTTGCGGTAGAGACGGAGGTTGCCCTCGTTGCGGTGGCCGGTGTGGAGGCGGAAGCGCTTGGCGCCGTGCTGGCCGGCGAGGGCCGATTCGGCCGCCCGGAGGAGGCGGGCTCCGATGCCGTGGCCCTGGAGGCGCGGGTGGACGCAGAGCTTGCCGATCGCGGCGGCGCCGTCCTCGCTGACCGAGCCGCGGACCGAGCCGACGACCTCGTCTCCGAGCCGGGCCACGAAGACGCAGTCCCGGGTGACCTCCTCGCGGACCGAGTCGAGGGTTTGGACGAGCGGGTCGATGCGGTAGTTCCCGTACAGCGCCGCCTCCCGCTGGAAGCACAGGTACTGCAGCCTGAAGATCTGCTCCGCGTCCCGCCCGGTCGCCGCAGAGATGGTCACACTCATGCCCATGTGCGCACGCCTCCCGCTCATCTGATCACCTGTCGTCCCCCACTCCTATCCCCGTCCTCAGTGGGCCGCAACCTCCGGCGCGAGCAATCTGCGCAGACATCCCAGGCATCTGGAACGTTCCGGGCCAAGACTCCCCTGTGACATACCCAACTCCCCTGCGATTTCCCGGTATGTCAGGTCCTGCGGGGAGAGCAGCGCCTCCATCAGCCGAGGGCAGCGGCCCGGGAGGCGGCGTACGGCTTCGCGCAGGGCACGGCCGCGGGCCGCGGCGAGGGCGAGCTGTTCGGGGTCACGGTCACCGGCGTCGACGGGTTCACCGGCGTACGGCCGTTCGAGGCGGCGCGTACGGCGGGTGCGGCGGGCCTCCGAGCGGACGGCGCGGCGGAGCCATCCCTGGGGGTCGAGCGGCGGGTCGTCGGCGTCGAGGCGTTCCAGCAGGCGGAGCCAGACCGCCTGCTCCAGGTCACTCGGCTCGGCTCCGGTGGCATATGCCTCCGCGGAGGCCTCGGCGGTGAGCAGCGGGCTCAGGGCGGTGACCAGGTCGGGCGTCATATGCGGAGCGACGCGGCCGCCCGGGCGGCGGGTTGCCCGGGCGGCCGAAGCTCACTCGACCGGGTGGTGTGAACTCAGCCGTTGACGAAGGCCTCGCGGGCCAGCACACCCGTGTCGGGCTGGTCGGTGAAGACACCGTCGATGCCGGTCGCGAAGTACGCCCGGTACGCGCCGAAGACGTCACCGTAGGCGTCCGCGTCCGTGCCCATGCGGAAGTTCGCCGGCAGGAAGGGGTTCTCGTTGCGCATCGTCCAGGGGTGCAGGATCAGGCCCACCTTGTGCGCGTCCGCGACGAGCGTCGTCGGCTTGGTGAGGTTGCCCTTGGCGTCGCGCGGGACGACCAGGTCGAGGGTGGGGCCGATGCCCTGCGCGTACGAGGCGATCTCCCGGAGGCCGGCCGGCTTGACCAGGTCGGCGACGGTGCGAGGGTCGCCGGTCTCGACGAAGTCCCAGGGGCGGGTGTCCGCCGAGGAGAGCAGGACGACCAGGGGGTTGTCGACGAGCTTGTTGAGGCGCTCGATGCTGGTCGGCTCGAAGGACTGGATGATGACCGGGGAGGTCCGCCGGTCCTTGCGGTACTTGCGCAGCACCTTGGCGACCCGCTCCTCCAGCGGCAGGCCCTGCTTGCGGAAGTAGGTGGGGTGCTTGAGCTCGGGGTAGATCCAGACCTGCTTGCCCCGCTTGCGGGTCTGCTCGTCCTGCCACCTCAGGACCTCTTCGAAGGTGGGGATCTCCCAGCGGCCGTTGTAGAGGGTGTTGTGGGGGCGGTTGGCCGGGATGCGCTCGATCGCGCGCAGCGTCTTCAGCTCGGCGAGCGTGAAGTCCTCGGTGAACCAGCCGGTGGTGGCCACGCCGTCGAGCTGCTTGGTCTTCTTGCGGCCGGCGAACTCGGGGTGGTCGGCGACGTCCGTGGTGCCGCCGATCTCCGGCTCGTGCCGGCAGACCAGATGCCCGTCCTTCGTCGGCACCAGGTCGCCCGCCTCGACGATGTCGGCGCCCAGGTCGAGCGCCAGCTGGTACGAGCCCAGGGTGTGCTCCGGGCGGTAGCCGCTGGCCCCGCGGTGGCCGACGATCGTCGGCTTGGGCAGGCTCTTGAATCCGGCGTGTCCGCCGCCGTGCCGGGAGCCGTCCGCGCGCGCCGTGCCGGTCATGCCGAGGACCGCTCCGCCGGCGCTGAGCATCGCCGCGCCGAGCAGGGCCCGCCGTCCGGTCCCGCTCGTTTCTTCGTTCGACTCCTGCGTTCCCATGTGAGCGCCCTCCCTGCCGTCGACTCGTCACTGCGGCCTGATCGTAAGGGCGCGTACATGACGAGTGTGAGACCCCGGGCCGAACACGCGGGTGACTCCGGATGTCGTAGTGGCTGGTGGGGACGGCGAACTGACGATTCGTCGTATGCCGTTCGATTCGGCGTGGCGGTTCTGGGAACGCGTCCGGTGCGATCCGAGGCGATGTCCGTCACATCATGGCGGTGGGGTTACACACCGTCGGCGACACGCCACCGCAGGTAAACACGCGTCAACAGTACGTAAGGCCCCGGTTAAGTCGCCGTGCCCGATGTGCGCGATCCCCGGGGCCGCGAGTATCGTCCTCACCTGCACATACTCATACAGATTCCCTTGACACCGGAGGGTCCGTTGTCCCGCTTCGCACTCATCAAGGCAGTGCTCGGTCCGGTCATGCGCCTGATGTTCCGCCCACAGGTGGAGGGTGCGGAGCACATTCCCGGCGACGGTCCGGTCATCCTGGCCGGCAACCACCTGACGTTCATCGACTCGATGATCCTTCCGCTGGTCTGCGACCGGCAGGTCTTCTTCATCGGCAAGGACGAGTACGTGACCGGGAAGGGCTTCAAGGGCCGGCTGATGGCCTGGTTCTTCACCGGCGTCGGCATGATCCCGGTCGACCGCGACGGCGGCCGGGGCGGGGTCGCCGCGCTGATGACCGGGCGCCGGGTGCTGGAGGAGGGCCAGGTCTTCGGGATCTACCCCGAGGGCACGCGCTCACCCGACGGCCGGCTGTACCGGGGGCGTACCGGTATCGCCCGGCTCACGCTGATGACGGGCGCGCCGGTGGTGCCGTTCGCGATGATCGGCACCGACCGGCTGCAGCCGGGCGGGGCGGGTCTGCCCCGGCCGGGCAAGGTCACCGTGCGGTTCGGTGAGGCGATGGAGTTCTCCCGGTACGAGGGGATGGACCGGGACCGCTATGTGCTGCGGGCCGTCACCGACTCGGTGATGAGCGAGGTCATGCGGCTGTCCGGGCAGGAGTACGTGGACATGTACGCCAGCAAGGCCAAGGAAGCGGCGTAGTTTTCGGGTGCGGGTGAGTGGGGCTGGTCGCGCAGTTCCCCGCGCCCCCAAGAGGGCGTGCCCGGCTACGCGTGGTCCGTCCCGCCGCTCTCCAGCCGCTGCCCCCGTAGCAGGAACCACGCCGCCACCGCCGCGGCCAGCAGGACCGCCGCGCCGACGCCCGCCGCGAGGGCCAGGCCGTCGACGAAGGACGTACGGGCCGCGTCGAGCATCACCGCCGCGCTCTGTGCGGGCATGCTCGCGGCCGCCTCGACCGCGCCGCCGAGTGACTCGTGGGCCGCGGCCGGGGTGCCCGCCGGACCGGTGAAGTCGCGGTATACGCCGGTCACGATGGAGCCGAGCACGGCGATGCCGAGGGCCGCGCCGAGTTCGTACGCCGTCTCGGAGACGGCGGAGGCGGAGCCCGCCTGCTCCTTCGGCACGCTGGAGAGAATCACGTCGGCGGTCACGGTGAAGGAGAACCCGGCGCCGACACCGACCACCAGCAGCGCGGTCCCGAGCAGCGGGTAGCCGGTGGACTGGTCGATCACCGTGAGCGCGGCCAGCGCCAGGCCGATCGCCGCGAGGCCGCCGGCGACGACGGCCCGCACCGAGAAACGGCGGGCCGCGCGCCCCGCGGCCAGACCTGCCACCACCGCGCCGATCGCGGCGGGCAGCTCGGCGAGGCCCGCCTCGAACGGACGCCTGCCCTGGACGAGTTGCAGGTACTGGGAGAGGAAGAACACCAGTCCGGACAGGCCGAGAATGGTCAGCAGGTCCGCCAGTACGGCCCCGCTGAAGCCGCGGTGGCGGAACAGCCTCATGTCCAGCAGCGGTGCGGGGAGCGTGAGCTGACGGCGTACAAACCCGTACAGGGCTGCCGCGCCCAGCAGTCCGGCGGCCAGGGTGGCCCAGGCGAAGCCGTGGGTGGCGGCCTCCTTGATCGCGTACACGACACCGACCATGCCGACCAGCGACAGCACGACACTGACCAGGTCCCAGGGGCCCGCGTTCGCGGTCCGCGACTCGGGCAGCAGCTTGATGCCGACGAGGACCAGGACCGCCATGACCGGCAGGTTGATCAGGAAGACCGAGCCCCACCAGAAGTGCTCCAGCAGGAAGCCGCCGACGATCGGCCCCACGGCCGTACCGGCGGAGGCGGTCGCGCCCCAGATGCCGACGGCGAGGCTGCGTTCGCGCGGGTCGTGGAAGAGGTTGCGGATCAGCGCGAGCGTGGCCGGCATCAGGGTGGCGCCGGCGACGCCCAGCAGGGCCCGGGCGACAATCATCATCTCGGGGGTGGTGGCATAGGCGTTGAACACGGATATCGCGCCGAACGCCGTGGCACCGATCAGCAGGATCCGCTTGCGGCCGATGCGGTCGCCGAGGCTGCCCATGGAGACGAGCAGACCGGCGATGACGAACGAGTAGACGTCGCCTATCCACAGCAGCTGTGTGCCGGAGGGCTTGAGGTCCTCGCTGATGTAGGGGGTCGCGAGACCGAGCACGGTCGCGTCGACGGCCACCAGCAGCACGGCGAGCACGAGGACGCCGAGCGCGAGCCAGCGGCCCGGGCGCTTCACCGCCTCGGTCGCTTCCGCCGTCTGCAAGGTGCTGGTCATGATTCCTCTCTCCGTAGTGCGCCGCCGAGCAGCAGCTCGACGATCATGTGCTGGAAGTCCTTGGGTGCGCCCTTGCCGCTGTGCACCATCCAGGCGCCGGAGGCCATCAGGCCGTAGAGCGCCTCGGTGAGCCAGGCAGGTGTGAGGTCGATGCGGAACTCGCCGCCGAGCTGACCGCGCCGGAACAGGGCGGAGATCCGGTCGTCTATCAGGGTCCAGCCCGCGTTCAGCTCCTCGCCCTCGAACAACTGGTTCTCGGAGTAGAGGAACGCGAGCAGTCCGGCGACGGGCTCGATGGCCTCGACCAGCCTGCGTACGGCATCGCTCGCCGTGCCTTCGTCGAGCCGGGCAGCGTCCAGCGCGGCCTCGCACTCCGCGATGCCCAGCGACTCCAGCGCGCGGACGAGGGCGTCCCTCCCCGCGAAGTGGCGGTGCAGGGTGGCGCGGCTGATCCCGGCGGCCTTGGCGACCTCGTCCATGGTCGCGGTGGACTTGCGGGTCAGCAGCGCCGCGGCGGTGCGCAGCACGTGATCAGGATCGACAGCCATGAGACGAGCATAGCCCATATGAGACATTGATGTCTCACGCTGGGCATGCCCGTCTCATGGCTGTCGGTCTTGTCGTTGTTGTCCTACGGAGAGGTGAAACTCAGTGCCAGGGCAGCTGTCCGCGCCGTTCCCAGTACGTGTGCGGTTCCTCGACCAGCGTGGCGAGGCGGGCCAACTGGTCGTCGTCGAGGTCGACGACCGCTGCGTGCAGGTTCGAGGCGAGCTGGTTGGTGGTGGCGGCGCCCGAGAGGACCACGCCGGCCCAGGGCTGTCGCAGGATCACGGCGAGAGCGACGGCGTCGCAGCCCAGGTCCGCTTCCTCGGCGACCTCCCGCAGCGCGTCCGGCGCGTGCGGCCCGGCGAGCCGGCCGTTGGCCATGCCCTCCTTGACGATCACGGTGAGCCCGGCGTCGTGCGCCTCGGCGAGGGCGGGCGCGGCGGAGGTCTCCAGGGCGTTGTACGTGGACTGGACGGTACGGAAGAGGGGTTCGCCGTCGACCGTCACGGTGAGGGCGGCGCGGATGGCGTCCGCCTGGGCCGGGCCGCTGGTGGAGAAGCCGATGGTGAGGCCCCGGGCGGCGGCCTCCG
Source organism: Streptomyces sp. NPDC008137 (assembly GCF_042957035.1). NCBI lineage: Bacteria > Bacillati > Actinomycetota > Actinomycetes > Kitasatosporales > Streptomycetaceae > Streptomyces > Streptomyces sp. NPDC008137. The sequence continues at coordinate 19,024 of NZ_JBIBHN010000016.1, forward strand.
CGAGCTTCGCGTGCAGTTCCTTGTCGGTGAGGGCCGGGCTGTCGGGGGTCACCGAGTGGATCTGGTAGAGGTCGAGCCGGTCACCGAGCAGGGCGTCGCTCTCCGCGCGCTGCCGTTCGTAGGTGGGCAGGGCGTGGTCCTTGACCTCGTGCCGGTCGGCGTCGGTGGACCAGTCGGCGGTGTAGGTGTAGCCCCACTTGCTGCCGACGACGATGTCGTCGAAGGCGGGCCTCGCCTTGAGCCAGTCGGCGAGGAACTCCTCCGAGCGGCCGTAGGAGCGGGCGGCGTCGAAGTAGCGGACGCCTTGGGCATAGGCGGCGTCGAGGAGTTCGTGGGTGCGGGTGCGCAGCGTTTCGACGCTGCGGTCTGCTCCGAGGTCTTCGTCCCGGCCGAGGTTGATGTAGCCCGGGCGTCCGACGGCGGCGAGGCCGAGGCCGATGTGGCAGGTGGGGGTGGTTGCTGTGGCCAGGCGGGCGAAGGGCATCGCGGGCTCCGTTTGGTCGGCTACGGCTTTCGACCAACGTAACCCCCGCGATGACCTTCGCCGGAGAGCTGGGGGCTTGTTGTGTGTTTGCGAGTGCGGACTGTGTGTGGCTTGCCGCGCCCGCGCGGCGGAGCCGCAGATCGATACAGTCCCGCGCCCCTAAGAGGCCTGCTGCCGTGCTGTTGCCCATTCGTGCTGGGACTCCACGTCCGCCTTGACCTCTGCCAGCTGGACGGCGACCGCGCTCGGCGCCGTGCCGCCCCTGCCGTTGCGGGAGGCCAGGGCGCCGGGGACGTTGAGGACCGTGCGGACCTCGGGGGTGAGGTGGGCGGAGATCTTGGCGAACTGGTCGTCCGTCAGCTCGTCCAGTTCCTTGCCCTCCGCCTCGGCGACCTTCACGCACTCGCCGGCGACCTCGTGGGCGACGCGGAACGGGACGCCCTGCTTGACCAGCCACTCGGCGATGTCCGTGGCGAGGGAGAAGCCGGCCGGGGCCAGTTCCGCCATGCGCTCGCGGTGGACGGTGAGGGTGGCCATCATGCCGGTGAAGGCCGGCAGCAGGATCTCCAGCTGGTCGATGGAGTCGAAGACCGGCTCCTTGTCCTCCTGGAGGTCGCGGTTGTACGCGAGGGGGAGGGCCTTGAGCGTGGCCATCAGGCCCGTCAGGTTGCCGATCAGGCGGCCGGACTTGCCACGGGCCAGCTCCGCGATGTCCGGGTTCTTCTTCTGCGGCATGATCGACGAGCCCGTGGAGAACGCGTCGTGCAGCGTCACGAAGGAGAACTCCTTCGTGTTCCAGATGATGACCTCCTCGGCGATCCGGGAGAGGTTGACCCCGATCATCGCCGTGATGAAGGCGAACTCGGCGACGAAGTCACGGGAGGCCGTGCCGTCGATGGAGTTGCCCGCGGAGCCGTGCTCGAACCCGAGGTCCTTCGCCACCGCCTCCGGGTCCAGGCCGAGGGAGGAGCCCGCCAGGGCGCCCGAGCCGTAGGGCGAGACCGCCGTGCGGGCGTCCCACTGGCGCAGCCGCTCGGCGTCCCGGGAGAGGGACTGGACGTGGGCCAGGACGTGGTGCGCGAACAGGACCGGCTGGGCGTGCTGGAGGTGTGTACGGCCGGGCATCGCCACGTCGGGGTGCGCCTCGGCGAGGCCGATCAGGGCGTCCTGGAGCTCGGCGATCAGGCCGCCGACGACCCGGGCGTGGTCGCGCAGGTACATCCGGAAGAGGGTGGCGACCTGGTCGTTGCGGGAGCGGCCCGCGCGCAGCTTGCCGCCGAGGTCGGGGCCGAGCCGCTCCAGCAGGCCGCGCTCCAGCGCCGTGTGCACGTCCTCGTCGGCGATGGTGCCGACGAAGGAGCCGTCGGCGACGTCCGCCTCGAGGCGGTCGAGGCCTTCGAGCATCCTCGTCAGCTCGTCGTCCGTGAGCAGTCCGGCCTTGTGCAGCACGCGCGCGTGGGCACGCGAACCGGCGATGTCGTACGGCGCGAGCCGCCAGTCGAAGTGGACGGACGCGGACAGCTTCGCCAGGGCCTCGGCGGGACCGTCGGCGAAACGGCCGCCCCAGAGCCGGACGTCACCGCTGTTGCTGCTCACTTGCGTTGCTCCTAGAGGGGTGTGGATGTGAGGCGGACCTTTGACGCGGCCCATCGGACGCAGACCTTTATACGCCCGGACCAGGTCCCGTGAACGCCTACGCCAGGTCGCGCTTCGCCGCGATCTTCGACGACAGGCTGTAGATGTCGATGAAGCCCTTGGCCGCGGACTGGTCGAAGGTGTCGCCCGTGTCGTAGGTCGCGAGGTCGAAGTCGTACAGCGACTGCTGCGAGCGCCGGCCGGTGACGACCGCGCGGCCGCCGTGCAGGGTCATCCGGACGTCCCCGGTGACGTGCTGGTTCGCCTCGGCGACGAAGCCGTCCAGGGCGCGCTTGAGCGGGGAGAACCACTGGCCGTCGTAGACCAGCTCGCTCCAGCGCTGCTCGACGCCGCGCTTGTAGCGGGCGAGTTCGCGCTCGACGGTGACGCTCTCCAGCTCCTGGTGGGCGGTGATCAGGGCGATCGCGCCCGGAGCCTCGTAGACCTCGCGCGACTTGATGCCGACGAGCCGGTCCTCGACCATGTCGATCCGGCCGATGCCCTGGGCTCCGGCGCGCTCGTTGAGCTGCTGAATCGCCTGGAGGACGGTGACGGGCCTGCCGTCGATCGCGACCGGGACGCCCTCCTTGAAGGAGACGACCACCTCGTCCGGCTCCCGGGTGAGAGCCGGGTTCTCGGTGTACTCGTAGATGTCCTCGATCGGCGCGTTCCAGATGTCCTCGAGGAAGCCGGTCTCGATGGCGCGGCCGAAGACGTTCTGGTCGATGGAGTACGGCGACTTCTTGGAGGTCGCGATCGGCAGACCCTTGGCCTCGCAGAAGGCGATGGCCTTGTCGCGGGTCATGGCGTAGTCGCGGACCGGGGCGATGCACTTCAGGTCCGGGGCGAGGGCGACGATGCCGGCCTCGAAGCGCACCTGGTCGTTGCCCTTGCCGGTGCAGCCGTGGGCGACGGTGGTGGCGCCGTGCTTCCGGGCGGCGGCGACCAGGTGCTTGACGATCGTCGGGCGGGAGAGCGCGGAGACCAGCGGGTAGCGGTCCATGTAGAGGGCGTTGGCCTTGATCGCCGGGAGGCAGTACTCCTCGGCGAACTCGTCCCTGGCGTCCGCCACCTCGGCCTCGACGGCACCGCAGGCGAGCGCGCGCTTGCGGATGACGTCCAGGTCCTCGCCGCCCTGGCCGACGTCGACCGCGACCGCGATGACCTCGGCGCCCGTCTCCTCGGCGATCCAGCCGATGGCGACGGAGGTGTCAAGACCGCCTGAGTAGGCGAGTACGACGCGCTCGGTCACGGGTTCTTCCCCTCATACTGCGAATACCGACCTGCATGAGTATGCAGACCACTGCATGATTCGTCAATCCGGCGCATGTCCAGGCCCGAGGCCGGCAGCGACTTCTGGCCGGGCGGAAAAGAATTTGAAGATCCTTTGAACGCGGGAAACCGCTTACTCGTACCTCTCGCCGAACGCAGGCGCCGCGTTTCAGCACACCGAGGACACCCCCCGTCCCCCGACCCCTAGTGAGGCATCCGCATGTCCAGGGCTCTTCCGAAGTACAACAAGCGTCGCGTCGCGTTCATCGGCGGCGCCGCCGCGGTGGCACTGTCCGGCACGGTGATCGCCGGCTTCGCCCTCGCCGGGGAGGAGACGCCCGCGAGCGGCGGGACGAACGCCCGGACGCTGGCGGGCCCCGGCACCATCTCGTGCCCGGACGTCACCGGGCAGCTGCCCGCGGTGCCCGCTTCGGCGCAGGCGGAGGTGGACAGCAACCTCGCCCAGCTGAACACCCAGATCCAGGAGGCCAACAAGCGGCTCGTGGACACGGTCGGCCAGGGCGGACCCAACTTCGTCCAGAACGCCATCCTCGGCCCGCTGGAGGACAAGCGCGTCGCCGCCCTCAACCGCATCGAGACCGCCATCGGCCGCGCCGCCGAGAAGCCCGAAGGCCTCGAGGCCTTCGCCGCCTGCCAGCTCAACGCCGACGGCGGCGCCGGGGCGGGCGAGGCGGCTGGAGGCGAGGCGGGCGCCGGTGAGGAGGCGGGTGCCGAGGCCGGTGCCGGTGCGGAAGCGGGTGCGGGCGCCGAGGCCGGTGCGGGTGCCGGCGAGGACGCGGGCGCGGGTGCGGGCGAGGCGGGGAACGCCGGCGCCATCAGCTGCCCGGACGTCACGGGCGAGCTGCCCGCGATCCCCGCCTCGGCCCAGGCCGAGGTCGACCGCAACCTGGCGCAGCTGGACACCCAGATCGCGGAGGCGAACAAGCGGCTCGTGGACACGGTCGGCCAGGGCGGACCCAACTTCGTCCAGAACGCCATCCTCGGCCCGCTGGAGGACAAGCGCGTCGCCGCCCTCAACCGCATCGAGACCGCCATCGGCCGCGCCGCCGAGAAGCCCGAAGGCCTCGAGGCCTTCGCCGCCTGCCAGCTCAACCAGTGAGGTGACAGGCACCGTGGCCGCCCCGAGTGAGCGCCGGCCGGGGCGGCCACGGGCAGGCGTCCGACTCGGGATCCGGCAGAGGTGACCGGATCCCGCGACCTCCCGGACGATCGCCCCTAATTCCTTAGACAGTCGAAAGACCTGCGCCCATAATCGTTTGACATGGGAAAGACTCATGAGTGCATAGAAGGCCGGCTCCGCTCGTTCATCGAGGCGCAGCCGGTCTTCTTCACCGCCACCGCTCCCCTGTCCGCCGACGGCACGGTCAACCTCTCCCCCAAGGGCCTCAAGGGCTCCTTCGCGGTGCTCGACGAGCACACCGTCGCCTACCTCGACTTCGCGGGCTCCAACGCCGAGACCATCGCCCATCTGCGGGAGAACGGGCGGATCACCCTGATGTGGTGCGCCTTCCAGGGCCCGCCGAACATCGTGCGCGTGCACGGGCGGGGTGAGCCGGTCTTCCGCGACGACCCGCGCTTCCCGGAACTCCTCGCCCGCTTCCCGGACATCGACCCGGCCCGGCACGGCCTGCGCGCGATCATCGTCGTGACGGCCGAACTCGTCCGTGACACCTGCGGCTACGCGGTGCCCTTCATGGAGTACGAGGCGGAGCGGGATCTGCACGCCAAGCGTTTCGCGCGTGAGGACGACGCCTCGCTCGACGCCTACTTCACCAAGAAGGAGCACATCGCGACCAGCCTGGACGGACTACCCGGGCTGCCGTTGCCGCTGCCCCCCTCTACGGTCTGAGACATGCGCCCAGGTGCCGTCGCCCTCACCGTCTCCTCCCTCCTCGTGCTCGGCGCCGGGCAGCCCGGCGTGGCGGCGCCCCTGCCGGACCGGATGGCGGACACCGGCGGCGGCACCCAGCTCATCACCGCGGTGGCCCCGGAGCGGGCCTCCACCACGGGCACGGTCACCTGGTGGGACCGCAGGGACGGGCGGTGGATGAAGGCCGGCTCCGCGCCCGCGCGCTTCGGAGCGAAGGGGCTCGTCGAGGGCCTCGCCCGCAGGCAGGGCACGGACACCACACCCACGGGCCTCTACGGAATGCCGTACGCCTTCGGCATCGAGGCGGCACCGCGGGGGACGGCGTACACCTACCGCCGGGTGCACCGGGACTCCTGGTGGTGCCAGGACAACGACTCCCGCTCCTACAACCGCTGGACCGAGCCCCGCGCGGCTGACTGCCGGGCCGCCGAGTCCGAGCGGCTGATCACCTACCGGGCGCAGTACGCGCACGCGCTCGTCATCGACTTCAACTACGAGCGTCCCGTCCGGGGGCGTGGCGCGGGCATCTTCCTGCATGTCAACGGGCGGGGAGCGACGGCCGGCTGCGTCTCCGTGCCGAAAGGCGCGATGCGGCGGATCCTGACCTGGGCCGACCCGGCGAAGCGTCCCCACATCGCGGTCGGGACGAAGAGCGGGACCACCGCCGTCACACGCTACTGAGCCGGGAACGCCGCGCGGGGACGCAGGCGGGTTACCCCCGGTCACTCCCGTCCGCACATGACTCGGTGCACGGCTGAACACTCCCGCGCCCCGGCACGTATCTGTGGGCCAAGGGTCAAGTCCCCACGGAGGAACCGTGACCACCACGCTCGCAGGCGGCCGTGCCGCCCGTCGCCAGACGATGCGCCGCATCCGCCCGCGCCGCTCCCCGGCCGTCCCGCTGCTGATCGCCCTGTGGGCGGGAGCGGCGGCCGTGCTGTGGCTGTGGTGGGACAACACACCGTCCCTCGCGGACAACGCGAGCAAGATCCTGGCCGCGGGCCGGATCACCGGCCTGCTCGCCGGTTACCTCATGGCGCTGGTGGTGCTCCAGATGGCCCGGGTGCCCGCGCTGGAGCGACGGGTGGGCACCGACCGGGTCGCGCGCTGGCACGCCATGACCGGCCGCTACACGCTCTGCCTGGTCCTCGCCCATGTCTTCCTCACCATGTGGGGCTACGCCCTGCAGGCGGGCAAGGGGCTCGGCGACATCGTCCAGCAGACGACCGACTCCATCGACCAGCTGCCGGACATGGGCAAGGCCGCCATCGGCACGGGCCTGCTGTTCGTCATCGGAATCCTCTCGATCGGCGGGGTCCGCCGCATGATCGGGTACGACACCTGGTACCACGTGCACCTGCTCACCTACGCGTCGGTGTACATGACGTTCTGGCACCAGATCACGACCGGCAACGAGTTCGCCGTCGAGCCGGCCGCGAAGACCTTCTGGTACGGGCTCTACGGCGTGGTGACCGCGCTGGTGCTCTGGTACCGGATCATCACCCCGATCCGTCTGAACCTGCGGCACCGCATGCGGGTCGAGGCGGTCATCGAGGAGACCCCGGGCATCGTGTCCGTGCTGATCGGCGGACGCAAGCTGCACCGGATGGGCGCGGAGGCCGGGCACTTCTTCCGCTGGCGGTTCAAGGCGCCCGGCATGCGCTTCAGTTCGCACCCGTACTCCCTGTCGGCGGCGCCCCGCCCGGACATGCTGCGCATCACCGTCAAGGCGATCGGGGACCACACGTCCCGGCTGCGCGAGCTCCAGCCCGGCACCAAGGTGTGGGCCGAGGGCCCGTACGGCGCGATGACCGCGCAGCGCCGCAGCCGCGGAAAGGTGCTGCTGGTCGCGGGCGGTGTCGGTATCACCCCGATGCGGGCGCTGTTCGAGACGCTGCCGGGCGCGTCCGGCGACATCACCCTTCTCTACCGGGCCAACACCACCCAGGACCTGGCGCTGTGGGGCGAGCTGGCCAAGATCGCCGACGAGCGCGGCGCGCGGCTGATGTACGCGGTCAACAGCCCCGACGGCGAACGCCCCGACATCTCCGCGGAGTCCCTCCAGCGGAAGATCCCCGACGTCGACAACCACGACGTCTTCATGTGCGGGCCGCCCGGCTTCGCGCAGTCGGTCTACGAGGCACTGCGCGGCGCGGGAGTCCCCGCCCGCCGTATCCATCACGAGTCGTTCGAGATGTGAGCGACGGGACATCAACGGCCCTTCAGGAGCTTGAGAAACGATGAGGAAGAGTCACCCCGTCCGGCGTGCCGTGCTCGCCGGCGCAGCCACCGTCTCCGGGATCGTGCTGCTGCTGTCCATGAAGCCGGCCTCCGACCCGGGTTCCGCCCAGGCCGCCGGGCAGGCTCCTCCGGCGGCGGCCGGACAGGCGCCGCAGGGCGGCGTGAACGGCGCCGTCACCGGTGACGCGCAGCAGACCGAGTACGGCCCGGTCCAGGTCCGTCTGACCATGAGCGGCGGAAAGATCACTCAGGCCGAGGCGGTCCAGGCCCCCAAGGGCGGACGCAGCGACCAGATCACCGCCAGCTCGGTGCCCCGCCTCAACCAGGCGGCGGTCGCCGCGCAGAGCGCGGAGATCGACGCCGTCTCGGGCGCCACCTACACCAGCGCCGGCTACAAGAAGTCCCTCCAGTCGGCCCTGGACAAGGCCAAGGCCGCGGGCGGCGCCGCACAGGGCTCGGGCAACGCCCAGACCCTCACCGGCGATGCCGTGCAGACGGAGTACGGCCCGGTCCAGGTCCGGGTCACCGTCGCGGGCGGGAAGATCACCAAGGCCGAGGCGGTCCAGGCCCCCAAGGGCGGACGCAGCGACCAGATCACCTCCTCCTCCGTCCCCCGCCTCAACCAGGCGGCGGTCGCGGCCGGGAACGCGCAGATCGACGCCGTCTCCGGTGCCACCTACACCAGCGCCGGCTACAAGAAGTCGCTCCAGTCCGCGCTGGACAAGGCTCCGGCAGGGGGAGGCGGCGGGGCCGCGCAGGACTCCGGGCAGGGTGCCGGCGCGGGTGCCGGGGCGGGCGGCGCCCAGGCCAAGACGGTCACGGGCACGGCCGCGCAGACCCAGTACGGTCCCGTCCAGGTCCGTATCACCGTCGCGGGCGGGAAGATCACCAAGGCCGAGGCGGTCCAGGCCCCCAAGGGCGGACGCAGCGACCAGATCACCTCCTCCTCCGTCCCCCGCCTCAACCAGGCCGCCGTGGCCGCCGGGAACGCGCAGATCGACGCCGTCTCCGGTGCCACCTACACCAGCGCCGGCTACAAGCAGTCCCTCCAGTCGGCGCTGGACCAGGCCGGTGGCTGACACGGTGGCCGACCCCGCACAGGCTCCCGCCGCGGCACGTCATGTGGAAGAGACGATGGGGACCGTCTTCTCCCTCGACGTCCGCGGCGGGGAACCGGCCGCCGTACGCGCGGCCCTGGACGAGGCCGTCGCCGGACTGCACCGCGTCGACGAGGTGTTCAGCACCTACCGCGAGGACAGCCAGATCGCCCGGCTGCAACGCGGTGAACTGACCGTCGCGGAGTGCGATCCCGAGGTCGCCGAGGTCCTGGAGCTGGCCGCCGAGGCGGAGCGGCTCAGCGACGGCTGGTTCAGCACGTCGTACCAGGGCCGCCTCGACCCGACCGGCATCGTCAAGGGCTGGGCGGTCGAGCGGGCCGCCCGGCGGTTGTCGGCGGTGCCGGGCGTGTGCGGGGTGAGCGTCAACGGCGGCGGCGATGTGCAGCTGCTCGGGGCGCCGGGGACCCAGCGGCCGTGGCGGGTGGGGGTGTCGGACCCGTTGCGGCCGGGGGGTCTCGCGGCCGTCATCTCGGCGGCCGGGGTGGAGGAGTTGTCCGTGGCGACTTCCGGAACGGCGGAGCGGGGCGCTCATATTCTCGACCCGCGTACGGGGCATTCGGCCGTGACCGACCTGGTCGCCGTGACCGTGGTCGGACCCCGGCTGACCTGGTCGGACTGCTGGGCCACGGCGGCGTTCGCGATGGGGTCGCGGGAGGGGCTGGCCTGGCTGGAGTCCCTGCCGGATGTCGAGGCGCTGCTGATCACGGCTGGTGACGAGGTGCGCTGTACCGGGGGGTTGGCGGCGCGGCTGGGGTGAGACTGACCCTCTTGAGGGCGCGGGGAACTGCGCGATCAGCCACAGCTCACCCGCACCCGAACGACAACCCTCAGTGCCCGTTCTGCGCCAGCCGCAGCAAATGCTCCGCCAGCGCCTGACCCCCGTCCGGCTCCCGACTGATCAGCATCAGCGTGTCGTCACCGGCGATCGTCCCCAGGATGTCGTGCAGTTCCGCCTGGTCGATCGCCGACGCCAGGAACTGCGCGGCCCCCGGAGGGGTCCGCAGCACCACGAGATTCGCCGAGGCCTCCGCGGAGATGAGCAGTTCCTGCGACAGCCGCCGCATCCGCTCCTCCTTCGCCGACCCGCCCAACGGCGCCCGGGGCGTGCGGAAACCGCCCTCGCTGGGCACCGCGTAGATCAGGTCACCGTCGGTGTTGCGGATCTTCACCGCGTTCAGCTCGTCCAGGTCCCGGCTGAGCGTCGCCTGCGTGACGCTCAGCCCGTCGTCGGCGAGCAGCTTCGCCAGCTGGCTCTGTGACCGCACCGGCTGCCGGTTGAGGATGTCCACGATCCGGCGGTGGCGGGCGGTGCGGGTCTGCGGCACGGCGGGCCCGTTCGCCCCCTGCTCGTGCTCCTGCGCCTGGCTCATCGTCGTCTCATTCTCCGGATCGTCCGTCCCCGCGCACTGCCTGGAGGATGCCGGGCAGCGCCCCGAGGAAGGCGTCCACCTCGTCGTCGCCGAGGTTCAGCGGCGGCATCAGCCTGACGACGTCCGGGGCGGGCACGTTCACCAGGAATCCGGCCTCCTGAGCCGCCTGGCGCACCTGGGGCGCGAGGGGCTCGGTGAGCACGATACCCAGGAGTAGGCCCGCGCCCCGGACAAAATCGATCAACTCGTGGCCGAGGCCTTCGATCCCGTCCCGCAATGCGGCGCTCTGCCGCTTGACGTTGTCCAGCAGCCCCTCGTTCTCGATGGTGTCGAGGACGGCGAGCCCGGCCGCGCAGGCGACGGGGTTCCCGCCGAACGTCGTGCCGTGGTGCCCGGGCTGGAGCAGCTCCGCGGCCCGCCCGAAGGCGACGGTCGCGCCCAGCGGCAGCCCGCCGCCGAGCTGCTTGGCGAGGGTGACGATGTCGGGCAGGACACCCTCGTGGGCCTGGTACTCGAACCAGTGCCCGGTCCGGCCGATGCCGGTCTGCACCTCGTCGAGGACGAGGAGCGACCCGGTCGAGGCGGTGATGGCACGGGCGGCCTTGAGGTAGCCGGCGGGCGGGACGACGACGCCCCGTTCGCCCTGGATCGGCTCGATGATGACGAGCGCGGTCTCCTCGGTCACCGCGGCGGCCAGTGCCTGCGCGTCGCCGAAGGGGACATGGGTGACGTCGCCGGGCAGCGGCAGGAACGGCTCCCGCTTGCCGGGCTGGCCGGTCATCGCCAGGGCGCCCATGGTCCGCCCGTGGAAGGCGCCCTCGGTGGCCACCACATGGGTCCGCCCGGTCAGCCGGCCGATCTTGAAGGCGGCCTCGTTGGCCTCGGCGCCGGAGTTGCAGAAGAAGACCCTGCCGTCCCGGCCGAAGAGCCGGAGCAGCCGCTCGGCGAGAGCCACGGTGGGTTCGGCCATGAAGAAGTTGGAGATGTGGCCGAGGGAGCCGATCTGCCGGGTCACGGCTTCGACGATCGCCGGGTGGGCGTGGCCGAGGGCATTGGTCGCGATGCCGCCGACGAAGTCGAGGTACGAGTTGCCCTCGGCGTCCCACACGCGGCTGCCCTCACCGCGTGCCAGGGGCAGCTGCGGGGTGCCGTAGTTGTTCATGAGGGCGCCCTGCCACCGCGTGGTCAGTTCCTCATTGCTCATGACTCCCCCTGTTCGCCCGGTCCCTCGGGCTTCTCGTCGGGCACGACCATCGTGCCGATGCCCTCGTCGGTGAAGATCTCCAGCAGGATCGAGTGCTGGACCCGGCCGTCGATGACGCGGGCGGTGGTCACGCCGCCCCGTACGGCGTGCAGACAGCCCTCCATCTTCGGCACCATGCCGGAGGACAGGTCCGGCAGGAGCCGCTCCAGCTCGGAGGCGGTGAGGCGGCTGATCACCTCGTCGCTGTTCGGCCAGTCCTCGTAGAGGCCCTCGACGTCGGTGAGGACCATGAGGGTTTCGGCGCCCAGTGCGGCGGCGAGTGCCGCGGCCGCCGTATCGGCGTTGACGTTGTAGACATGCCCGTCGTCCTGGGAGCGGGCGATCGAGGAGACGACCGGGATGCGGCCGTCGGCGAGCAGGGCCTCGATGGCGCCCGTGTCGATCGCGGTGATCTCGCCGACCCGGCCGATGTCGACGAGTTCGCCGTCGATCTCGGGCTGGTGTTTGGTGGCGGAGATGGTGTGGGCGTCCTCGCCGGTGAGGCCGACGGCCAGCGGGCCGTGCTGGTTGAGCAGCCCGACCAGCTCGCGCTGGACCTGACCGGCCAGCACCATGCGGACGACGTCCATGGCGTCCTCGGTGGTCACCCTGAGGCCCGCTTTGAACTCGCTGACGATGCCGTGCTGGTCGAGGGCGGCGCTGATCTGCGGGCCGCCGCCGTGCACGACGACGGGCTTGAGGCCGGCGTGGTGCAGGAACACCACGTCCTGGGCGAAGGCGGCCTTCAGGTCCTCGTCGATCATGGCGTTGCCGCCGAACTTGATGACGACCGTCTTGCCGTTGTGCCGGACCAGCCAGGGCAGGGCCTCGATGAGGATCTGCGCCTTGGGCAGGGCGGTGTGCTTACGCGTGATGCTCATGACGAGTAGGCGCTGTTCTCGTGGACGTAGTCGGCGGTGAGGTCGTTGGTCCAGATGGTCGCGGTCTCGGACCCGGCGGCCAGGTCGGCGACGATGTGCACCTCGCGGTAGCGCATGTCGACCTTGTCGCGGTCCTCGCCGACGCCGCCGTTCTTGCAGACCCAGACGCCGTTGATGGCCACGTTGAGCTGGTCCGGCTCGAAGGCGGCGGAGGTCGTGCCGATCGCGGAGAGCACGCGGCCCCAGTTGGGGTCCTCGCCGTGGATGGCGCACTTGAGGAGGTTGTTGCGAGCGATGGAGCGGCCCACCTCGACGGCGTCGTCCTCGGTCGCGGCGTTGATCACCTCGACCTTGATGTCCTTGCTGGCGCCCTCGGCGTCCCGGATGAGCTGCTGGCCGAGGTCGTCGCAGACCTGCCGTACGGCCTCGGCGAACTCCTCGTACCCGGGGGTGACCTCGGCGGCGCCGGAGGCGAGCAGCAGCACGGTGTCGTTGGTGGACATGCAGCCGTCGGAGTCGACCCGGTCGAAGGTCGTCCGGGTGGCCGCCCGCAGGGCCTTGTCGAGGACCTCGTCGTCCAGGTCCGCGTCGGTGGTGAGGACGACGAGCATGGTGGCGAGGCCGGGGGCGAGCATGCCCGCGCCCTTGGCCATGCCGCCGACGGTCCAGCCGTCCTTGGTCACGACGGACGTCTTGTGGACGGTGTCGGTGGTCTTGATGGCGATCGCGGCCTTCTCACCGCCGTGCTCGGAGAGCTGCGCGGCGGCGGTCTCGACGCCCGGGAGCAGCTTGTCCATCGGCAGGAGGAGGCCGATGAGGCCGGTCGAGCAGACGGCGACCTCGATGGCGCCCCGGCCGAGCACCTCGGCCACCTTCTCGGCGGTGGCGTGCGCGTCCTGGAAGCCCTTGGGACCCGTACAGGCGTTGGCGCCACCGGAGTTGAGGACGACGGCGGAGACCTGGCCGCCCTTCAGCACCTGCTCGGACCACAGGACCGGCGCGGCCTTCACACGGTTGGCGGTGAAGACGCCGGCGGCGGCGCGGCGGGGACCGGTGTTTACCACGAGGGCCAGGTCGGGGTTGCCGTTCTCCTTGATCCCGGCGGCGATCCCGGCCGCCGTGAATCCCTGTGCTGCCGTCACACTCACGGCGCGACTCCGATCGTCGTCAGTCCCGTGGTCTCGTCGAGACCGAGGGCGATGTTCATGCTCTGGACGGCACCGCCCGCGGTGCCCTTGGTGAGGTTGTCGATGGCGCTGATCACGATGATCCGTCCGGCTGCCGCGTCGTACGCGACCTGCACCTGAACGGCGTTCGAACCGTAGACGGACGCCGTGGCGGGCCACTGGCCCTCGGGGAGCAGGTGCACGAAGGGCTCGTCGGCGTAGGCCTTCTCGTAGGCGGTGCGCACGGACTCGGCCGTGACGCCCTCCTTCGCGGCGGCGCTGCACGTGGCGAGGATGCCGCGCGGCATCGGGGCCAGGGTCGGCGTGAACGACACGGTGACCGGCTCGCCGGCGGCCGCGCTGAGGTTCTGGGTGATCTCGGGCGTGTGCCGGTGCCCGCCGCCGACGCCGTACGGGGTCATCGACCCCATGACCTCGCTGCCCAGCAGGTGGGGCTTGGGCGCCTTGCCCGCGCCGGAGGTTCCGGAGGCGGCGACGATCACGGCCTCGTTCCCGGCGAGTCCGGCGGCGTACGCCGGGAAGAGGGCCAGGGAGACGGCGGTCGGGTAGCAGCCGGGCACCGCGATGCGCTTGGACCCCGTAAGCCGAGCGCGGGCACCCGGCAGTTCGGGAAGGCCGTAGGGCCAGGTTCCGGCGTGCGGCGAGCCGTAGAACTTCTCCCAGGCGGCGGCGTCCGTCAGCCGGAAGTCCGCGCCCATGTCGACCACCAGCACGTCCGGGCCGAGCCGCTCGGCGACGGCGGCGGACTGCCCGTGCGGCAGCGCGAGGAAGACGATGTCGTGACCGGCGAGGACCTCGGAGGTGGTCTCCTGGAGCACTCGCCCGGCCAGGGGAAGCAGGTGCGGCTGGAGCGCACCGAGTTTCTGCCCCGCGTTGGAGTTGCCGGTGAGGGCGCCGATCTCCACCTCGGGGTGGGCCAGCAGCAGACGCAGCAGTTCCCCGCCCGCGTATCCACTCGCTCCGGCCACTGCCGCACGTACCGCCATGGATCCTCCTCCTTAGAGGGCATGACTATACGTTTCTCTGCACGTTTATGCAATCCCGGGTCATGGTCCGCGAGCCCTGTCCGGCGGCCCCGGAAACCTGCTTTGTCGGGACCATGACCACAGGTTAAGGTCCTCCGGCCCTTATCAGGGGATCTTGGCGGGTGGGGGACATGACCGAAGAAGGCGGCACGCACGCGGTGCTGCTCCGGGTCGCCGGGAAGGTGCTGCCGACGGTCCGGGACTGGACCGCCGGCCGCTCACGACCGGGAGTGGGCCGCCGCCCCGCGGACGACGGCCCACTCGCCCGGCCCCTACCTCTGCTTGATCCGCAGGAAGGTCACGGAGTTCGCCGGGAAGGTGTAGGTGAACTTCGCGGCCACGCCCCGGACGGTGGACGTCACCGGCGTCACCGGTGTGTCCGTCTCGGTGTTCACGGCGTCCTGGTCGGCGGCCAGCGTGGTCACGCGGGCCGTGGAGGCGACCCTGGCGCTACCGAGGTCGACGGCCGTGCGGGCCTCGGCGGACTGGGCGTTGACGACCTTGACGATCAGGTCACCGCTCTTCGCGTCCTTGGTGACGACCTGGCGGAACGGCTCGGCCGGCTTGTCGTCGGTGAAGCTGCCCCACTCCTTGCCGTCGAGGAGCAGCGTGACCTGGCGGCCTCGGACCTTGATGTCGATGTCGTAGGCGCGGCCGGTCTCGATCGAGCCCGGCTTCGTCATCAGCGTGCCCTTGCCGCCGTCCACGGCCTGCTCGATCGCGCCCTGGGTGTTGTTCCAGCCGCCCAGGTTCCACCAGTAGTAGTTGCCGGTGTCCTTGACGCCGAAGGCGACCAGGAAGCCCTCCTTGCCGGACTTCTTGGTGGCCTTCACATGGAGGTCGTAGTCCTTCCAGGCCGGGTCGCCCGCCGTGACCATGGTGTTCTCGGTCGCGGCGTCCGTCTGGACGTACTGCCCGTCCTGGATGCTCCAGCTGCCGCGGCCGCTGCCCGTCCACTTCGAGGCGTCACCCGAGAAGTCGTCGCTCAGCAGGGTCGAGCCGTCCGCCGAGGTGACCTTCACGTCGTCGTACGCGGCGCTGGTGGCCCACGTGGACAGGCCGACGGCGCCGGTGATGGGGCCGCTGACGTCCGGTGTGGTGGTGGCCTTCGAGGGGACCACACGGTCGCCGACGTTGGTCATGAACAGCTTCTGGACCTCGTAGTTGGCCGAGTTCCAGGAGGCCCGGTTGTTGAACCAGATCATGTCGGGCCGCCACTGGACGTAGTCCTCGTTGGCGAGCAGCGGGGCGTACGAGGCGAGTTTGACGATGTCCGCGTTGCGCTCCAGGCCGGTCATGAAGGCGGCTTCGGAGAGGCCGTTCTTCCAGGCGTTGCCCTGGGAGGCGTACTCGCCGAGGAAGACCTTGGGACCCTTGCGGTCGTAGGAGTCGTAGCGGTCGTTGTTCTGCAGGAACCAGTTCGGGCTGTTGTAGTAGTGCTCGTCGACCATGTCGACCTTGCCCTCGCGGTTGAGCTGCCAGGCGGTGTCGAAGGTCGTGCCGGCGTCGTCCGGGCCGGAGTTGGAGATGACGGTGATGTCCGGGTACTTCGCCTTGATGGCGGCCCGGAACCGCTCGAAGCGGGCGAAGAACTCCTTGGGGAGGTTCTCCTCGTTGCCGACCCCGATGTGGGTGAGGTGGAACGGCTTGGGGTGGCCCATCTTCGCGCGCACCTTGCCCCAGGTGGAGGTCGCCGGGCCGTTGGCGAACTCGATGAGGTCGAGGGTGTCCTGGATGTGCCGCTTGAGCAGGGCCTCGTTGTCGGTCGCCTTGTTCTGGCCGCAGCCCGTGACCAACGCGGGGACGACGGGCAGCGGCATGGCGCCGATGTCCTCGGAGAGGCGGAAGTACTCGTAGTAGCCGAGGCCGTAGCTCTGGTTGTAGCCCCAGAAGTTGGAGTTGGTGGCGCGCTCCTCGACCGGGCCGATGGTGTCCTTCCACTGGTAGCTGCGCTTGCGCTGCCAGTTGGACGCCTCGCTGTAGTCCTCCATGGAGCCGGTGTTGACCAGGCAGCCGCCGGGGAAGCGCACGAAGCCCGGCTTGAGGGCGGCGATCTTCTCGGCGAGGTCCTTGCGCAGGCCGTTCGGCTGGTTCTTGTACGTGTCGCGCGGGAACAGCGACACCTCGTCGAGCGCCGCGACGTTGACCGAGGCCACGGCGAGGCGGCCGCGGTTGCTGGTGCGGGTCGCGGTGAACGTGGCCTTGTACTTGGCCCAGCCGCCCTTCACGGCGACCTGGCGTGCCGTGGCCAGCGTGCCCGCGGTGTCCTTGAGCGAGACCGTGAGCGTGCTGCCGCTCTCGGCGCGGGCCCACACCGAGAAGTCGTACCGCTTGCCCTTGTCGACCCGGATTCCGGTGTTGTAGCCGGAGTTCGTGACGGACGAACCGGCGCCCAGGGAGAGGTAGTTGCGGTTGCGCGCGTTGAGGCGGCCCGAGTCGTTCACGACCTCGGCCGTGCCGCCGGCCGCCCAGGAGGTCAGGGGCGTGTAGGAGCCGTTGTCGGCGGTGGAGTACTCGAAGGACCGGTTCTGCACGAGCTCGGCGTACAGACCGCCGTCGGCGGCCCGGTTGATGTCCTCGAAGAAGACGCCGTACATCGTGTCGTCGATCGCCGCGCCCTGGGCGGACGGGTCGACGGTGATCGCGTAGTCGGTGACGTCCTCGGCGTGCGCGGGGGCCGGTACGAGGGCTGCTGCCGTCAGGAGGGCGGTGGTCGCGAGACCCACTCTCCATCGGGTGCGGGCGGTGCGTGGCATGGATACTCCGCGGCTCTCTGGTAGAGGAGTGTTCGAAATATCAGACATTGATCAGCACTTCGAACGGCAAGATAGGGAGGGGGCTGATGCGCGTCAATGGGTCGCGCAGCAACGGGTGGGACGGAGAGCGGGACGGGATGGGCGAGTTCTGGCCAGTGCCGGACGTGCTGGCGTACCTGGCCGGACGCTGGGGCGTGACGCGGTCCGTGCGGGATCTCGCGAGCGGTGCGGAAGGGGAGTTCACCGGAACCACCGAGTTCCGTACGGACGAGGCCGGCGGTCTGCTGCACCACGAGTGCGGCACCTTCGTCTGGCAGGGCGTCGCCCGGCCCGCCGAGCGGACGCTGCGGTTCCTGCCCGGCCCGGACGGCACCGCGGAGGTGCGTTTCGCGGACGGCCGCCCGTTCCACGACCTGGATCTGACGTCCGGGCGGCACGTCGCCGACCACCCCTGCTCGGCGGACCTCTACCGCGGCGAGTTCACGGTCCGGGACGCGGACCACTGGCGGACGGTGTGGCGCGTGCGCGGCCTGGCGAAGGACCTGGTGCTGCGCACCGACTACGCCCGCGAAGACTGAAAGCGGACTCCCCCGCTATGCCCGCGAAGCCTGAAGCGGACTCCCCCGCTATGCCCGCGAAGCCTGAAGCGGACGCCCCCGCTTACGCACGCGAAGGCTGAGCGGAAGCCCCGTCGAAGCGAAGGTTCCAGCGCCCGCCCCGGCCTGTCACGGAGGTCGTCGACAGCGGGCGGACGTCGATGTTCCAGTACGTCGAGGGCGGCGCCTTCAGGGCATAGACCAGGGCGGCACGGATCACGGACGGCTCGGCCACCGCCACGACACGGCAGCCGTCGTCGACGGGCCGGGTGTCGAGCCAGCCGCCGACCCGGGTGATGAAGTCCATCAGCGACTCACCGCCGTGCGGTACGGCACGCGGGTCGGCGAGCCAGGCGTCCACGGCCTGCGGCTCCCGGGCCATCGCCTCGCCCAGGGTCAGCCCGCGCCAGCGGCCCATGTCGCAGTCCCGCAGGGCGAGCTGCACCAGCGGCGCGTACCCGAGCCCCTCCCCCGTCGCACGGCTGCGCGGGGTCGGCGAGCAGTAGCGCAGCTCGGCCGCGGCGAGCGGCAGCAGCCCCTGGGCGGCATGCTCCACCTCACCCCAGCCGGCCTGGTCCAGCGGCCGGTCGTCCTCGAATCTCTCGGCGAGCAGCGAGGAGCTGCGCGCTGCGGCGACGAACGTGACCCGAAGTGGCATGCGGCGATCGTGGGTGCCGCAAGTGCGCAGGTCAAGAGGTGTTACTTCGGAGTTACCCAGGGTGCCCCAGCCCTCACTGGCCGAAGATGAGCGCCATCCAGTGCCCGGGGTGCTCCAACTCCGCGAACCCGAGCTTCTCGTAGACGCCGTGCGCGTCGTGCGTGGCGAGCAGGACCCGGCGCACCCCGAACCGCCGCACCTCGTCCCGTACGGCCGCCAGGAACGCGGTGCCGACGCCCTTGCCGCGCACCGAGGGGTCGACGTACACATCGCACAGCCACGCGAAGGTCGCCCGGTCCGTGATGATCCGGGCGTACGCCACCTGCGCCCCCGAGACCGTCTCGTACACCCCGAAGTTGAGCGAGCCCTCGATCGCCCGGTCCTGCTTCTCGCGGGTCCGGCCCAGCGCCCAGTACGCGTCGGTGGACAGCCAGCGGTGGACGCGCTCGGCGTCGAGGCGGGCGGGGTCGGTGGAGATCTCGTAGCCCTCGGGCAGGCTCGGCGTGTCGGTCATGGCGCGATGCTCGCAGGCCACCGCCCACGCGTCGAACCCTTATCCCAGCACCTCGTCGAAGGCCGTACGCAGCCGCCGTACCCCCTCCGCGATCTCCCCGGTCCCCGCGACGGCCGCGAAGCTCAGCCGGATGTGCGCGGCCGGCGGCTCGGCACTGAAGTAGGGGCGACCGGCAGTGATCGCGACACCCGCGCGAAGGGCGGCGGCGGTCAGGGCGGACTCCGCCACCCCGTCAGGCAGCCGGGGCCACAGGTGGTAGCCGCCGGACGGGACGTGTGCCAGCGCGAAGTCCGGCAGGCGCAGTGCCAGCGCGGTGGTCATCGCGTCCCGGCGCGCCTTCAACTCGGCGGAGACGGACCGCAGATGGCGCGGCCAGGCAGGAGAGCCGACGAGTTCCAGCGCGGCCTCCTGAAGGGGCCTCGGCACGAAGAAGGTGTCGACGACCTGGATGGCGCGCAGCCGCTCCAGGACCGGTCCGCGCGCGGCCAGGGCGCTCACCCGGAAACTCGGCGAGGTCGCCTTGGTCAGCGAGCAGACATGGACGACGACACCGTCGGGGTCGTCGGCGGCCAGCGGACGCGGCAGCGGCCCGGCGTCCTCGTGGACCAGCCGCCGTACGAAGTCGTCCTCGACGACGAACGCGCCCGCATCGCGGGCGATGCGCAGCACCTCGTGACGCCGCCCGGGTGCGAGCGACGCGCCGGTGGGGTTCTGGAAGAGCGGCTGGCAGACGAGGACCGGGGCGCCGCTGGCCCGGAAGGCGTCGGCGAGCAGCGCCGGTCTCACACCGTCGGCATCCACTGGTACGGGTACCGGGCGCAGGCCCGCCGCACGGGCGATGGCGAGCATGCCGGGGTAGGTCGGCGACTCGACCAGGACGGGGGCGCCGGGCGGGGCGAGGGCGCGCAGGGCGGTGGTGAGCGCGGACTGTCCGCCCGCGGTGATCAGCACCTCGGCGGCGGTGAAGGACCCGCCGATGCCTCGCGCGAACCACTCGCGCAGCTCCGGCAGCCCCTCCATGGGCGGGCGTCCCCAGGCACCGGGACGCCGTCCGGCGCGCGACAGGGCGGCGGCCATCGCCCGCTCCGGCTGCAGCGACGGGTGCAGATAGCCGCCGTTGAACTCGATCACGCCCGGCGGTGGGGTGGCCAGCGTCGCCAGTACCCCGGAGGCGTCCACCGAGCGCGGGACGAGGTCGGCGGCGCCGTCCGCGCTGAGCGCGACCTCCTGCCAGGAGGTGTCCCCGGCGGGTGCCGGTGCCGTCCTGGCCCGGGCGCGGAACGCGCCCGCGCCGGGCCGGGTGACCACCAGCCCCTCGGCGGCGAGCTGGGCCAGGGCCCGGGACACGGTCACGGGGCTCACCCGGAACCGCTCGACGAGAGCCCGGCTCGACGGCAGCTTTCCACCGGGAGAGTAGCGGTCGAGCTCCCTTCGGAGTCGTTCCGCCAGTTCAGTGACGCTGCTACGCTCTTGCATGAGAGCACAGAGTAGCGCTACTACCGCACCTCGGATAGCAGTCGCCGCCAGCCGGGACCGGGCCGGCCTGGGCACCCTCCAGGCGGCCCTCGGCGTCATCGCCTTCTCCCTCACGTTCCCCGCGACCGCCTGGGGCCTCGAGGGCTTCGGGCCCTGGTCGCTGGTCGCCGTCCGCAGTGTCCTGGCCGCGGTGATCGCGGGCGGCTGTCTGCTCGCCCTGCGTGTACCGCTGCCCGACCGGCGGCACTGGCCGGGCCTGGCGGTCGTCGGGGGCGGGGTGGTGCTCGGCTTCCCGCTGCTGACCACGCTGGCACTGCGGACCTCGACCACCGCGCACGCCGCCGTCGTGGTCGGCCTGCTTCCCCTCACCACGGCCCTCGGCTCCGCCCTGCGCGTCGGCACCCGGCCCTCGCGCACCTTCTGGACGGCGTCCCTCGCGGGCGCGGCGGCGGTGCTGGCCTTCACCGTGCAGCAGAGCGGCGGCGCCCTGAGCACGGCCGACCTGTACCTCTTCGGGGCGCTGCTGGTGTGCGCGGCCGGCTACACCGAGGGCGGCCGGCTGGCCCGGGTCATGCCGGGCTGGCACGTCATCGGCTGGGCACTGGTGCTGTGCCTGCCGCTGACCGTGCCCATGGCCGCGCTCGCCCTGGCGCAGGAACCCGTACGGCTCACCGCGCACAGCGTCACCGGGCTGCTGTGGGTCGCGGCGGGCTCGCAGTTCGTCGGTCTGGTCGTCTGGTACCGGGGCATGGCGGCCATCGGCATCCCGAAGGCCAGCCAGTTGCAGCTCGCCCAGCCCCTGCTCACACTGGTGTGGTCGGTGCTGCTGCTGGGCGAGCACCTGCCGGTGGCCGCCCCGCTGACGGCAGCGGCGGTGCTGGTCTGCATCGCCGTCACACAGCGGGCGCGCGGCTGAACGGGGCGCGCCCCGCACCCCGCCGAGCAGCGCCCCCAGCCGTAGACTCGAAAGCCACGGACCGCTGCTCCGCACCTCGTGAGGAGGCCCCAGATGCGCGCAACCGTGGGCGACCAGCTTGTCCAGCACGGCAGGGTGGTCGGTCAGCACGACAAGGTCGGCGAGATCGTCGAAGTGCTCGGCCAGGAGGGCAATCCCCCGTACCGCGTCCGGTTCGAGGACGGGCACGAGGGAGTGTGCTCACCGGGCCCGGACACCGAGATCCGGCACCGGGAGACCACCACCGGGCCGTGACGCGGCCCGGGGGCGACCCCTACCTGTAGTCGTCGAACCACTCGTGCCGGCGATTACTCGTAGTGGTCGGAGACCACTTTCGCCATCGCCCCGATCCGATCGGTCGCCACGTCCTTGGCGGCGAAGAAGACGTGCCCGCGCACCTGCGCGTAGTCCTCGGCCAGCGCCAGGTGCCGGGACAGCTCGGCCGGGTTCTGCCAGGCCGCGGGCTGCGCCGGGTCACCGGCCTTGTACAGCGCCTCCCCCACGTAGAGCTGTGTCGAGGTGCCGCGCGCGACCTCCGCCCACCAGGGCACCAGCTTCGCGTAGTCGGCGGCGGCGAAGCCGATGTTCCAGTACAGCTGCGGGACGATGTAGTCGATCCAGCTCTCGCGCACCCACTTGCGGGTGTCCGCGTGCAGGTCGTCGTACGTCTGCACGCCGGCCCGGGTGTCGGAGCCGCGCTTGTCCGTGGCGGCGTTGCGCCACACGCCGAAGGGGCTGATGCCGAAGCGGGCGCCCGGCCTGACCTTCTTGACGCGGGCCGCCGTCTCCCGCACCAGCTTGTCGATGTTGTCCCGCCGCCACGCGGCCCGGCTCGGGAAGCCGCCACCGTGCTTCTCGTAGGCCGCGTCGTCGTCGAAGCGCTGGCCCGCCACCGGGTACGGGTAGAAGTAGTCGTCGAAGTGGACGCCGTCCACGGGGTACTTCCGCACCGCGTCGAGCATCGCGTCCTGCACGAAGCGACGGACCTCGGGCAGCCCCGGGTTGTAGTAGAGCTTCCCGCCGTACGTCACCACCCAGTCCGGGTTGCGGCGCGCGGGGTGGGAGGCGGCCAGCCGGGACAGGTCGGCGTGCGTGGCGACCCGGTACGGGTTGAACCAGGCGTGCAGCTGCAGACCGCGGGCGTGGGCCTCCTTGACGGCCGTCCCCAGCGGGTCCCAGCCCGGGTCCTTGCCCTGGGTGCCGGTGAGGTACTGCGACCACGGCTCGTACGGTGACGGCCACAGGGCGTCCGCCGTCGGCCTGACCTGGAAGAACACCGTGTTGAGCCGCCTGCGGACCGCTGTGTCGAGGTGCCCCCGCAGCTCGGTGCGCTGCTGCGACGCGCTCAGCCCGGTCTTGGACGGCCAGTCGCGGTTGGCCACGGTCGCCAGCCATACGCCCCGCATGGCGGAAGCCGCCCGGTCACCTCCCTTGCCGTCCCACTCGACGTCCCCCTTGGGCGCGGCCGACGCCGGAGGCACCATCGTGAAAGCCGACAGCGCCGCCACCGCGAACGCCCTGCGTGACACTCGTCCCATCCGCATGCCCCAAAATGCCGCGGATCCGCCCGGTCGCGGATCGCTCCGGGCCCAGAATGCCCGACTCTGGACCGACCCCCGCGATCGATCATCGATACTTGGGAGTAACGTGCTCGAACGGAGCAGGCACCGGACCACGGAGCACCTGCCCGGACGTGGATCAGCAGCGAAAGGGACGATGTGACGGACATCCCAGCGGGAGACATTGCACGCGTCGGAGTCGTGGGCTGCGGTCAGATGGGCGCGGGGATCGCCGAGGTGTGCGCCCGGGTCGGTCTGGACGTCATGGTCGCCGAGACCACCGGCGAGGCCCTGGAGATCGGCCGGACCCGGCTGTACAACTCCCTGGCCAAGGCGGCGGAGCGCGGCAAGATCACCGAGGAGGAGCGGGAGGCCACGCTTGACCGGCTGAACTTCACCACGGACCTCGGCGAGTTCGCCGACCGCGACCTGGTGATCGAGGCCGTCGTCGAGAACGAGCACGTCAAGACCGAGATCTTCCAGGTGCTCGACCAGGTCGTGACCCGGCCCGACGCCATCCTGGCCTCCAACACCTCCTCCATCCCGCTGGTGAAGCTCGCGGTGGCGACCTCCCGGCCCGACCGGGTCATCGGCATCCACTTCTTCAACCCGGCCCCGGTGCAGAAGCTCGTCGAGCTGATCCCGGCGCTCACCACGTCCGAGGACACCATCGGCCGGGCCGAGCAGTTCACCGAGAAGCTCCTGGGCAAGCACGCGATCCGCGCCCAGGACCGCTCCGGCTTCGTGGTCAACGCACTGCTGATCCCGTACCTGCTCTCCGCGATCCGGATGTTCGAGACGGGCATCGCGAGCCGCGAGGACATCGACAACGGCATGGAGATGGGCTGCGCCCACCCGATGGGCCCGCTGAAGCTCTCCGACCTCATCGGCCTCGACACGGTCGCGTCGGTGGCCCAGTCGATGTACGAGGAGTACAAGGAGCCCCTGTACGCCGCTCCCCCGCTGCTCCAGCGCATGGTCGACGCGGGCCGCCTGGGCCGCAAGTCGGGCTCGGGCTTCTACACGTACGACTGACCGGCCGACCGCTGCCGCCACCTCAACGCCGCCGCTCCTCCGGCCACGGCCGGAACCGGCGGCGTCCCCATTCCGCCGCCTGCTCGTTGAGGCGACGGCGCAGCCAGCCCATCCAGAGGGCGAGCGGAGTGACGACGACAGCGAGCAGCAGCGCCGTGCCCCACCCCTGTCCGCCGGCGGAGAACCGGATCACCACGACCAACAGCGCATAGATCGCCAGCGCGTACGCCGCGTTCTTCTGCCACTTCGTCATACGCCCCCGAATACCCCCCGAGGCCGATTACGGACGGTCAGATTTCGGCCAAACCGCAGGCCCGGCACCGGAATTGGTGCCGGGCCCGCGGCATTCACACACCGTGTGCGCGCCGGGCTCGCATATGCCCCTCGCACACTCTCCCCAGGCGCCCACCAGGCGAGTTGACTCCACATGCGCATACCAGGGATGTGAAACGACTACGGAAAGGAGCGGACTCGTGGCCGCCGATCCCGAGCATCCCGTCGTTCATGGAGAACTCGCAGAGTTACGACGCCGCCTCGACGTGGCCTACGCCCGCGTCGAGGGCGGGCTGGCTCTGCTCAGCCACCGCACCGAGGAGACCGCCAAGGAGATCGACGAGCTCAACACCCGGATCCACACACTCGAACACACGCGCTGGCCGCTGCCCGCGGTCGCCGCCCTCACCGCCGTGGGTGCCCTCGTCCTGGCGATCTGGCAGGCACTGGGACGCTGAGGCCTGCCGACCTAGGGCAACACGTCCTGTCCGAGCCTGAGATGGTGCAGCAGAAGTAACGCGGCCGCCATGTTGGCGGCCGGGACCTCGCCGCGGGCGACCATGTCGGGGACCAGCTTGAGGGGGACCCATTCCCGGCGGTCCGATTCGAAGTCGTCCACGGGGTGCCCGACGTACTCGCCCTCGTCGGCCCAGTACACATGGTGCCGGGCGTCGGTGAGCCCGTTGGACGGCTCCACGCTCATGAGATGGTGCAGCGGTCCCGGCCGCCAGCCGGTCTCCTCCTCCAGTTCCCTGGCGGCCGCGCGGGCGATGTCCTCGCCGTCCTCGACGACGCCCGCCGCGAGTTCCCACCCCCAGCTGTCCGTGATGAAACGGTGCCGCCAGAGCAGCAGCACCTCGTTGGCCTCGTTCACCACCGTGGCCACCGCCACCGGCCGCAGCCGTATCAGGAAGTGGTCGAGGTGTCGGCCGTCCGGTAGTTCGACATCCGCGAGATTGACGCTGAACCAGCGGTTTGAGTACACAGTTTGTTCATTGTGTTTCGTCCACTGCACGGTTCTGCCACCTTCCGTCGAGTAAGTGGCAATATCGCAGCAGGGACGTACTGACAGCAGGCGCACAGGAAGTCGCTCGGGATGACGAGGACGCCGCTGCGCCGGGTCTACAACGGTACGCGCAGCGCCCCGTCGATGAGTTCGGCGGCCTCGGCCGTGCCCGCGCCCCCGCTGCGCACCAGATGCTCGCGCACCGCGCGCAGCCGGTCCCGCAGCCGCTGGGACTCCATGCCGCGGGCCTGCTCGGCCATCTGCACGGCGATGACCACCGCCTTGTCGGCGTTGCCCTGCCGCAGTTCGATGGTGCTCAGCATGGCCAGCCGGTGCACCCGGCCGCGGTCGTGCGCCGGGTTGTCGACGGCGGCGGCGGCATGCTCCCCGGCGGCCGCGATCTCCCCGAGGCTGAGCAGCGCCTCCGCCACCTGGACGTTGACGAGCCCCGGCTGGACATAGCCGGTCTCGTCGGGCTCGTACCCGCGCCGGATGCGCTCGGCGGACTGCTCGGCCCGCCGGATGCAGGACAGCGCGCTGGTACCGTCGCCGAGATGCGCGTACGCCTTGGCCTGCATCGCGTACAGGTCGGAGGAGAGCGCCGGCGTGATCTGCTTGCCGGCCGCCCGCAGCGCGGCCTCCGCGAAGGCGACGGACTGCCGGTACTCCCGCATGAACAGCGACTGGTTGACGAGCAGGGCGATCACATACGCCCCGAGCCCCCGGTCCCCGCTGGCCTTGGCGAGGCGCAACGCCTGGTGGAAGTAGCGCTGCGCGAGGCCGTGGGCGTCGGAGTCATAGGCACAGATCCCGGCGACGGCCACCAACCCGCCCGTCGCACGGTGCAGTTGCCGTCCCGTCTCGTCCGTGTAGCTGCCGCGCAGCAGCGGGGCGGCCTCGGAGTTGAGGAAGCCGACGATGCGGGCCCGCGTCGCTATGCCCCCCGCCTTGCGGTACATCTGCTCGTAGTGGGCCCGGGCCGACCGCAGCATCTCCAGGTCGCCCGCGGTGACCCGGTGTCTGCCGCCGCGGGAGACGTCCACGTCCTCGGGCGGGTTCTCCCACTCCCACACCGGCATGACGGCGGGCGTACCGGTGAGCGCGGGCGCGCCCAGGATGTGCGGGCGCTGCTGCTGGTCGGAGCGCCACAGGGCGGTGGCCCGCTCGACGAACCCGGACAGCGAGCCGGTGTGCGGCGCTGCCGGCTCACCGGGCACGCCGAGGCCGATGTCGTCGAGGGTGACGTGCCGTTGGAGCCGGGCGGCGAGCACCTCGCAGATCAGGTCGGGCACCTGGCCCCTGGGGCGCTGCCCCTTCAACCACCGGGCGACGGCGGTGTGTTCGTACCTCAGGGACAGGCCCCGTGCCCGTCCCGCCTGGTTGACATGTGCGGCCAGCCCCGCGTGCGAGATCCCGGCTTCGTCCAGGATCGCGTCGAGCAGAGTGTTGGGCTGCATGTGGGCCCCCCGGTGGCTCGGTGCGGCCAGATTAGTGGTTCCGCCTTCACACGGGGTGTGAACGGAGTGCTCGAATCCGCGCTGTGTGCGCGCTGTCGCACAGAGTCGCCGGCCGGTTGACTGAAATGCCTCGCAAGAGGCCGGCCGGGCCGCCGGCTCCCCCTCGTACAGTGCGGCGGCCCGCTTCCGCCGTCCGCCCAGCCGCCTGCCCGACACTCCGTGGCGGGGCGGACGGCATCGCCGGCCGGCCGGGCGAGTCATCGCCGGTGGGTCAGAGGTGAGTTGTCGGCTGCGGGTGCGTGGTGGTGGTTCGCGCAGTTCCCCGCGCCCCTGGGGGCATGCGCCCGTCGTTCCTCAGGACCAACAGGGCGATGTCGTCCGTCGGCGTGCCCTGGGAATGGTCGACCAGCGCGCTCTGGACACCGCGGAGAATCGCCCGCGGTGCGAACGGCTCCTCCCGTGCGACGCTCGCCAGCACGAACGGCAGGGGGAAGAACCGGCCACGGGCATCCCGCGCGTCCTGAGCACCGTCCGTGTAGAGGAACAGCGCGTCGCCGGGCGGGAGATGCCCCAGGCCGACGGTCGACAGCACGTCCGGCAGCGGAAACACTCCCAGCGGCGGGTACGGGTCGGCGGGCGCGAGCTGTTCGACTCGGGTACCGCTCAGCCGGTACGGCCACGGATGCCCGCAGTTCAGGGCGGCCATCTCGCCGTCGGCGCGGATCTCCACCAGCAGCAGGGTCACGAACTCCTCGGCGACGCTCGCCGGATGCTCCTGGCGCAGATGCCGGTCCAGGGCGCGCTCCAGCCGGCGCAGCACCCCGCCGAGGTCCGCCTCGTCGTACGCCGCCTCGCGGAAACAGCCCAGCACGGCGGCGACGGTTCCGAACGCGCCGATCCCGTGCCCGCGTACGTCGCCCATCACGGCCCGTACGCCGTGCTCGGTGGCGACGACCTCGTACAGGTCACCACCGATCGCGGCCCCGCGCTCCGCCGACAACTGGGCGGCCGCGACAGCCAGCCCGCCGATACACGAGGGCAACGGCCGCAGCACCGCGTTCTGTGCGGCAGCCGCGACCCGGCGCAGCTGCCGCAGCTCACGCATCAGCGTCCGCCGCGCACAAAGGATCACCCCGGTACCCACCGCGAGGAGAACCGCACCGGGCAGACCGAGGCCGCGCACCCGACCCTTGAAGCGGATCATGCCGATGGCCCCCCAATTAGGCCCTGACACACAGAATCGGACCGGCCCAAGAGGGCCGGTCCGATTCTGTCGACAGCACGCCGGAAAAGGCAGGATCATCCACCTTTACCACTCAATCGAGTGAGGCAAATCCGGGCTTCGCCTTGGGGCGCGCAGCCCTCACGGCGCTAACTCCGCAATTCAGCTCCTACGCGCTCACCCGCGAGCGCGACCGCCGCATCCCGAGCGGCGGAGGCCTCGTCCACGGTCAGGGTCCGGTCACCGGCCCGGAAGCGCAACGCGTACGCCAGCGACTTCCGTCCCTCACCCAACTGCTCGGCGTTCTCGTACACATCGAACAGCCGGATCGACTCCAGCAGCTCCCCGGCCCCGGCACGCAGGGCCTCCTCGACCTCCGCCGCCGGAACCACCGCGTCGACGACCAGGGCGACATCCTGCGTGGCCACCGGGAACGCGGAGATCCGCGGCGCCGTCAGCGTGGCGTCGCCGGCCTTCTCCACCGCGTCCAGGTCGATCTCCATCGCGCAGGTACGCGCGGGCAGCCCCAGCGCCTTGACGACGCGCGGGTGCAGCTCCCCCGCGTGCCCCACGACCCGCTCGGCGCCGTCCACGGTGATCACCAGCTCGGCGCACCGACCCGGGTGCCACGGCCCGTACTGCCCCTTGCGGATGATCAGCTCGGCGCCCGCCTCACGGGCGACGGTCCGGGCCGACTCGATGGCGTCGGCCCAGTCGGCCGGACGACCCTTGCCCCACCAGCCGGCCTGCTCGCGGGCCCCGGCGAGGACGACGGCGGCGTGCCGCGGCTGCACGGGCAGCGCGGCGTTCAGCTCGGCGATCTCCTCGTCGGTGGGGCGGCGGTCGACGGGCAGCCGGACGGCGACGGGCTGCTCCGCACGCGGCTGGAAGACCAGGCCGGTCTCGAACAGCGCGAGATCGTGCGAGCCCCGGCCGTCGTTGCGCCGCAGGGCACCCAGCAGGCCCGGCAGCAGCGAGGTGCGCAGTGCAGGCTCCTCGTCGCTCAGCGGGTTGCTGAGCTTCACGACACGGCGCGCCGGGTCGTCGGAATCCAGGCCGAGCCGGTCGAAGACCTGCTCGCTGATGAACGGGTAGTTCGGCGCCTCGACGTACCCGGCCCCGGCCAGTGCCCGGCCGACGCGGCGGTGCAGCCGCTGCCGGTGGGTCAGGCCACGGCCGGCCGGCGGCCTGGGCAGCGTGGAGGGCAGGTTCTCGTAGCCCTCCAGGCGGATGACCTCTTCGGCCAGGTCGTTCGGGTCGGTGAGGTCGGGCCGCCAGGACGGCACGGTGACGATCAGCTCGTCCTGGCCGTACACGTCGCAGCCGACCTGCTGGAGGCGGCGTACGACGGTCTCGCGGCCGTACACGACGCCCGCGACCTTGTCCGGGTGGTCGGCCGGGACGGTGATGGTGTGCGGCGCGCTCGGGGCGAGGACCTCGGTGACACCGGCCTCGGCGGTGCCGCCCGCGAGCAGCACCAGCAGGTCGACGGTGCGCTGCGCGGCGGCCGCCGCGGCCTGCGGGTCGACGCCGCGCTCGAAGCGCCGGGACGCCTCGGAGGACAGCTTGTGCCGGCGGGCCGTACGCGCGATCGACACCGCGTCGAAGTGCGCGGCCTCGATCACCACGTCGGCCGTGGCGTTCTCCACGTCGTCGTGGTCGGCGATCTCCGTGTTGGCGCCGCCCATGACACCGGCGAGCCCGATCGGGCCGCGGTCGTCGGTGATCACCAGGTCCTCGGCACCCAGCGTGCGCTCGACACCGTCGAGGGTGGTGAGCTTCTCGCCCTCCTCGGCCCGGCGCACGCCGATGGTGCCCTGGACCAGTCCGCGGTCGTAGGCGTGCAGCGGCTGGCCGAGCTCCATCATCACGTAGTTGGTGACGTCGACGGCGAGCGAGATCGGGCGCATGCCGACCTTCTGGAGCCGACGCCGGAGCCAGATCGGGGAACGGGCCTCGGCGCTCAGGCCCGCCACCGTGCGGGCGGTGAAGCGGTCGCAGCCGGTGGGGTCGGAGATCTGGACCGGGTAGCCGTACGCGTTCGGTCCGGGCACGTCGAGCAGGGCCGGGTCGCGCAGCGGCAGGCCGTAGGCGATGGCGGTCTCGCGGGCGACGCCGCGGATGGACAGGCAGTCGCCGCGGTTGGCGGTGACGGCGATGTCCAGGACCTCGTCGACCAGCTCCAGCAGCTCGACGGCGTCCTTGCCGACCTCGGTCTCCGGGGGCAGCACGATGATGCCCTTGGTGCCGTCGTCACCCATGTTCAGCTCGTCGCTGGAGCAGATCATGCCGCGCGACATCTTGCCGTAGGTCTTGCGCTCGGCGATCTGGAAGTCACCGGGCAGGACGGCACCGGGCAGCGCCACGACGACCTTGTCGCCGACGGCGAAGTTGCGGGCGCCGCAGACGATCTCCTGGAGTTCGCCGGTGCCGTTGGCCTGGCCGACGTCGACGGTGCAGAAGCGGATCGGCTTCTTGAACTCCGTCAGCTCCTCGATGGTCGCCACCCGGCCCACGGCCAGGGGGCCCTTGAGGTCGGCGCCGAGTTGCTCTACGGTCTCGACCTCCAGACCGGCCGAAATCAGCTTGGCCTGCACGTCACGACCGGTCTCCGTCTCCGGCAGGTCGACGTACTCCCGCAGCCAAGAAAGCGGGACCCGCATCAGATCTCCATCCCGAACGGCCGGGTGAACCGGACGTCACCCTCGACCATGTCTCGCATGTCTTCGACGTTGTGGCGGAACATCAGCATCCGTTCGATGCCGAACCCGAAGGCGAAACCGCTGTACTTCTCCGGGTCGACACCGCAGGCCCGCAGCACGCGCGGGTTGACCATGCCGCAGCCGCCCAGCTCGATCCAGCCCTCGGACGAGCAGGTGCGGCAGGAGCGGTCGGGGTTGCCGACGGAGGCGCCGCGGCAGACGTAGCAGACCATGTCCATCTCGGCGGACGGCTCGGTGAAGGGGAAGAAGTTCGGCCGCAGCCGGGTCTTCATGCCCTCGCCGAACAGCGACTGGACCATGTGGTCCAGGGTGCCCTTGAGGTCGGCCATGGTGAGGCCCTCGTCGATCGCGAGCAGTTCGACCTGGCGGAAGACGGGCGTGTGCGTGGCGTCCAGCTCGTCGGTGCGGTAGACGACACCGGGACAGATCACGTAGACCGGCAGCTCGCGGTCGAGCAGGGAACGGATCTGCACGGGCGAGGTGTGGGTGCGCAGCACCACGCCGGACTCGGTGCCGCCCTGCGGGCCCTTCACGAAGAAGGTGTCCTGCTCGCCGCGGGCCGGGTGGTCCGGGCCGATGTTCAGGGCGTCGAAGTTGAACCACTCGGCCTCGACCTCGGGCCCCTCGGCGACCTCGTAGCCCATGGCCACGAAGATGTCCTCGATGCGCTCGGACAGCGTGGTGAGCGGGTGCCGCGCCCCGGCCGGTACGCGGTCGTGGGGCAGCGTGACGTCCACGGACTCCTCGACGAGCACGCGGGTGTCCCGCTCGGCCTCGAGTTCGGCCTGGCGGGCGGCGAGGCCCTTGTTCACGGCGCCGCGTGCCTGGCCGACGCGCTTGCCGGCCTCCGCCTTGGCGTGCGGGGGCAGGGCGCCGATCTCGCGGTTGGCGAGGGCCAGCGGGGAGGTGCCGCCGGTGTGGGCGACCTTGGCCTCCTGGAGCGCGTCGAGGGAGTCCGCGGCGGCGAAGGCGGCGAGCGCCTCGTCCCGCATGCGCTCGATCTCTTCCGGTTTCAGTGTCTCGACCTCGACCGGGTCGTACGACTTATTGGGTGCCGACATCTCTTCCCGTGCTTCCGGTTGGCTGGCTGGAACGCCCCGTCTACGGTCCGGAGACGTTTCGTCTACGGAACTGGACGCAAAGGTGCCAATGGCCGAGTCTAACGGGGCGGAGGTATACGAATGCGCCCGCGGGCTCAGGCGAGATAGGCCGGAGCGCTCACGGGCAACGTAAATCGGAACTCGGCGCCGGCGCCGGGCGCGCGGCCGACCGTGATGGTGCCGCCGTGGGCCTCGACGATGCCCTTGACGATGTAGAGCCCGAGGCCGGTGCCGCCGCGCTTGCTGCCCCGCCAGAAGCGGGTGAAGACGCGGTTCATGGACTCCTCCGGGATGCCGGGCCCCTCGTCGCTCACCGTGACCGACGTGGCTGCGTTCTCGGCGTACTCGCCCTCGCGGAGGGACGCCGTGGCCGTGACGTCGATCGTGACAGTTCCCTCGCCGTGCCGCACGGCATTTTCCAGGAGGTTGCTGAGCACCTGGTCGATCTTGTCGGGGTCGGCCCACAGGTCGGGCAGCGGTTGCTGGAGACGCAGCAGGAACCGGTCGGCCGCCTGCCCGGCGGCGACGTAGGCCTGGATGTGCCGTCCGACGGCCGCGCCGATGTCGACGGGCTGGCGACGCAATTCCAGCCGGCCGGAGTCGATCCGCGAGATGTCGAGCAGCTCGGCGATGAGCCGGGTGACCCGGTCCGCGTCGGCGTCGACGGTCTCCAGCATCAGCCGCTTCTGGTCGTCGGTGAAGCGTTCCCACTTGGCGAGCAGGGTGGCGGTGAAGCCCTTGACCGAGGTGAGCGGGGAGCGCAGCTCGTGGGCGACGGTGGCGATCAGCTCGGCGTGGCTGCGCTCGGTGCGGCGCCGGGCCTCGGTGTCGCGCAGGGTGACGACGAGGCGCCGGACGGGCCCGCTGGGCCGGCTGCGGACGTAGCGCGCGGAGACGAGCACTTCACGGCCGCCGGGGAGCAGGAGGTTGCGCTCGGGCTGTCCGACACGGATGGCGAGGCCGCCGTACGGGTCGGTCAGCTGCCACCAGCGGCGGCCCTCCAGGTCCTCTAACGGCAGGGCCTTCTCCAGCCGCTGCCCGAGGGCGTCCCGGGCGGTGACGGCGGTGATGCGCTGGGCGGCGGCGTTGAAGCAGATGACACGGCCCTGCTCGTCGGCGACGACGAGTCCGTCGGGGAGCTGGTCGGGGTCTATGCCGAGGCCGGCGAGATCACCGGGCGGCCCGAACGCGGCGGGCGGGTTCCCGGCGTCCTGGGCTCCCGGTGCGCTGCTCGTGCCGACGCTCATCCCCGCTCCCCACCTCTAACGCTCCACAGAGGGGTCCCTGAGCTGGTCACCCTACTAGTTCCCGGTGACGGAACGGCACCCTCCGGCGGCGCGCTGTGCACGCGCGGACGCATAGAGACATACGGCGGCGGCGGTGGCGAGGTTCAGGCTCTCGGCCTTCCCGTGGATCGGGACGCGCACGACGGCGTCGGTGAGGGCGCGGGTCTCCTCCGGGAGGCCCCAGGCCTCGTTCCCGAAGACCCAGGCGGTCGGCCCGCCCATGGTGCCCTTGTCGAGCTCGTCGTCGAGGTCGCGGTCGCCCGCCCCGTCGGCGGCGAGGACCCGGACACCGGCGGTCCGCAGCCGGTCGACCGCCCGCTCCACGGGGACGCCGACGGCGACGGGCAGGTGGAACAGGGAACCGACGGAGGCGCGGACGGCCTTGGGGTTGTACACGTCGACGGAGGCGTCGGTCAGGACGACGGCCTCGGCACCGGCGGCGTCGGCGCAGCGCAGCACGGTCCCGGCGTTGCCGGGGTCGCGGACGTTCGCGAGGAGGGCGACGAGCCGGGGGCGCGCGTCGAGGATCTCCTCGAAGGGCGTGTCCAGGAACCGGCAGACGCCGACGAGTCCCTGCGGGGTGACGGTGGTGGAGATGTCGGCGATGACCTGCTCGGAGGCGAGGTGCACCCGGGCGCCCGCGTCCCGGACCGCCCCCAGGATGTCGGCGTACCGATCGGCCGCCTCCAGCGTCGCGAACAGTTCCACGAGCGTGGCCGTCTCCCCGGCCCGGTGCCCGGCCGCCTCGCGCACGGCCTGCGGCCCCTCAGCGAGGAACAGCCGCTCCTTCCCCCGGAAGTTCCGCTTGGCCAGCCGCCGCGCGGCCAGGACGCGGGGTGAGCGGGGGGAGATGAGCTCGGGCGTGGCGGGGGACATCCTGTTCACTTTCTGCTAGCTGCACAGCAGGACCCGCAGGCCGTTCGGCCTGCGGGTCCTGGAATCACGTCGGCTTGGGGCCGGCGCGGCGTCACGCAGCCTTGGGCGCGTTGACGTCGCTCGGCAGCGCCTTCTGAGCGACCTCGACGAGCGCGGCGAACGCACCGGCGTCGTTGACGGCCAGCTCGGCCAGGATCTTGCGGTCGACCTCGACGTTCGCGGCCTTCAGACCCTGGATGAAGCGGTTGTACGTGATGCCGTTGGCGCGGGCAGCGGCGTTGATGCGCTGGATCCACAGCTGGCGGAAGTCACCCTTGCGCTTCTTGCGGTCGTTGTAGTTGTAGACCAGCGAGTGGGTGACCTGCTCCTTGGCCTTGCGGTACAGGCGCGAACGCTGACCGCGGTAGCCGGAAGCCTGCTCGAGGATCGCCCGGCGCTTCTTGTGGGCGTTCACTGCCCGCTTGACGCGTGCCACTTTTTAACTCCTTGTAGCGGGGCCGCGGTCGTACTCACACGGCCCGAAATCGATTGGGTCCCGGTCCTGACGTACGGCGCTCGCGCGCCGAAGCGTCACTTGCCGAGAAGCTTCTTGATCTTCTTGGCGTCGCCCGGGGCCATCTCGGCGTTGCCGGTGAGGCGACGCGTCACACGGGACGACTTGTGCTCGAGCAGGTGGCGCTTGCCGGCACGCTCGCGGAGCACCTTGCCGGAGCCGGTGACCTTGAAGCGCTTGCTGGACCCGCTGTGCGACTTGTTCTTCGGCATAGCGCCGTACTCTCCTCGTCGGTGGCGCTCCGGTGCCCGGTCGTGAAACCGGGCACGGTGGAGCGTCGTCTTGTTTCGATTGCTTCCTCGGGACTCGCGTCCCCAGGGGTCACGCCTCGGCGGGCTCCTCGGCCGGCGCCTCGACGTCCGCGTCGGCTTCCGCGGCGTTCTGCGAGCGGCCGGGGTTGGCCTTCGCCTCCGCCTTGCGGGCCTCCTGCGCCTGGCGAGCCTCGGCCATCGCCTCGGTCTTCTTCTTGTGCGGACCGAGGACCATGATCATGTTCCGGCCGTCCTGCTTCGGGTTCGACTCGACGAAACCGAGGTCCTGGACGTCCTCCGCGAGACGCTGCAGCAGTCGGTAGCCCAGCTCGGGCCGGGACTGCTCGCGACCACGGAACATGATCGTGATCTTGACCTTGTCGCCCTGCTTGAGGAACCGGACGACGTGACCCTTCTTGGTGTCATAGTCGTGCGGGTCGATCTTCGGCCGGAGCTTCATCTCCTTGATGACCGTGTGCGCCTGGTTCTTGCGCGCCTCACGGGCCTTCATGGCCGACTCGTACTTGAACTTCCCGTAGTCCATGAGCTTGCACACGGGCGGACGGGCATTCGCCGCGACCTCGACCAGGTCCAGGTCGTACTCCTGCGCAAGCTCCAGTGCCTTGGCCAGGGGGACGATGCCCACCTGCTCGCCACTGGGACCGACAAGTCGCACCTCGGGAACGCGAATCCGGTCGTTGATGCGGGGCTCGGCGCTGATGGATCCTCCTCGGTAGCACCACGCGACGGTCTGGCGGACGGCCGCGTAACGTCTCTATTCGATAGACCTAACCGCGCCGAAGCAGAAAAAATGCCCCGGACGATCCCAGGCGGGGCTCCTCGAACTACCGGAGCACCGCCGCGGTGACCGCGGGGCGCGCTTTCGGACGGATCGCCGCCACTGGGGCGGGATCGTCTGACCGGTGACCCGCCGCCCTGGGGGCGGTCAGGTGGGAGTTCGAAAGCCTCCACTTGTGGGCCGGGCTCGCGGGCCGTGAGGCATACGGGTCCGACCGGTCGTTACACGAGGTTACCAGCAATGGCCAGGAACGGCTAATTGGAACGCCGTGGGGCCTGGTGCGGCACGGGGCCGCCCTGCGCCTATCGTGTGGGGCATGAGTGAGACCCCTCCTGAGTCCCCCGACTTCGACGCCATGGCCCGCGACATCGCCGAGGTCCCTGCGGTCGAGGTGATCGTGACGGTCGCCGTCAACCTGATGAGCGCCGCCGCGGTGAAGCTCGGTCTGACCGAGGAGGGCGACAAGCACAAGGACCTGGACGAGGCCCGCAAGCTGGTGCACGCCCTGGCCGGCCTGCTGGACGCCTCCGCGACCGAGATCAGCTCCTTCCACGCGTCGCCCCTGCGCGACGGCCTGAAGTCGCTGCAGCTGGCGTTCCGCGAGGCCTCGCTCCGCCCGGACGAGCCGGGCCAGGGGCCGGGCGAGAAGTACACGGGTCCCGTCTACGGCTAGTTCATCCGCGTACGTACAAGGGCTCGCCCGGTGGCGTCGCCTCGGCCGGCAGGACTGCCAGGTCGAGGCCGCGCACCAGGCGGGCCCTCAGTGTCTCGTCGGCGGCGAGGCGGCGTGCGACCGCGTGGACGCCGGCGTCGTGCGGCACGGCCGGCTCGAAGACCAGGGCGAGGGTGCCGTCGGCCCGGCCGGGGCCGAGGTAGGCACGCACCACCGCGCGCACGTCGGCGACCACGGCACGCACCGCGGCCACGACCGCCGGGTCGGCGAGCGGGTCCGTGGTGGTCCGGCCCTCGGCGAGCGACAGCAGGGCGGATCCCGTCAGCTCGAAGGGCACGGGCCCCGCCATGTCCAGTACGACCGTGTCCGCCTTCTCGTGGGCGGCGGCCTGGAGGGCCTGGTGCAGGGGGACGGCGACGGGGCGGGCCGCCGGGTCCCAGCGGGCGAGGGAGTCCGTGGACGTGAAGGCGGGGAGGGCTGTGCGGTTTCCGGCCTTCAGGGTCGGTACGGCCATGTCGCTGGTCTTCTCGTGGCGCAGTCCCCGCTCGTCCTCCTCGACCTCGCCGAGCACGGCCACGACGGGGACGAGAAGCCGGGCGCCCTTGAGGGCGTCGAGGACCGGGCCGACCGCGCCGCGGTCCTCCGACCAGGCGGCGAGTGCCGCGCTCAGCCGGGGGTCGGCGGAGCCGTCGTCGTCGGAGAAGCCGGAGTCGGGGATGTTCTTGTTCGCCACGGTCACCGACCCTATCGGCCGGGTGCCGCCGCTTCGGCAGCGGTTCTGACGGCGGGCTGCTAGAAGTCGTCGCGGTGCGTACGGCGGCCGCGCCACAGGACCACGGCCGCCACCAGCAGCACGCCGCCCGCGCTGCCCGCGAGCGGTGCGGCCCAGGCGGCGGTGTCGTCGCCGGAGGCCGCGTCGTCCGGGCCGCTGCCGAAGTACTTCTCGCCGTGCGACGCCGCGCGCAGGCCCTGCGGCTCGATCCCGTCGGCGGCCTTGATGGCGGCGGCCGGGTCGATGAAGCCGAAGCCCCGGGAGTCGTCGCGGCCCCCGACGGGGGCGTTGCGGGCGGTGTCCTCGAGGAGCGACTTGATCTGGGCGGGGGTGAGGTCGGGGTGGGCCGCCTTGACCAGGGCGGCGGCGCCGGAGACGAAGGCGGCGGCGGCACTGGTGCCCCAGCCCTCGTAGTACTTGTGGTCGGGGTCGGCGATGACGACGTCGACGCCGGGGGCGCTGACGGTGGCGTACCAGCGGCGGGTGGAGAAGGAGGCGCGGGTTCCGGCGCGGTCGACGGCGGTGGCCGCGATGACGCCCGGATAGGCGGCCGGGTAGGAGATGTGGTCGCCCTTCTCACCGCCGTTGCCCGAGGAGGCGACGACGACCACGCCCTTCTTCAGGGCGTACTGGATGGCCGAGTCCTCGGTGGGTTCCGGGTGCGCGGAGGCCGAGTCGTCGCCGAGGGAGAGGTTGATGACGTCGGCGCCGTGGTCGGCGGCCCAGCGGATGCCCTGGGCCAGGGCGTTGCCGCGGGTGCTGCGGGCCTTGGCGCGGGAGGGGTCGCCGTCCTCCAGGATCACGCGGACGGGGAGGATCTTCGCCTCGGGGGCGATGCCGAGGACGCCGTCGGCGTTGCCCGGGCCGTGTCCGTGGCCGGCGATGATGCCGGCCATGGCGGTGCCGTGCCGGGCCCAGGCGCGCTCGCCCGGCTCGGCTCCGAAGCCGACCAGGTCCTTGCCGGTGAGGACGTTGCCGGTCAGGTCGGGGTGGTCTGCCTCGACGCCGGTGTCCAGGACGGCGACGGTGACGCCGTCGCCCTTGGTGGTCTGCCAGGCCTCCTGGGTGTGCATGGCCTCCAGGGCCCACTGCTGGGCGCGGATGCTGTCGGCGTGGGCGGCGGGGGCGGGGAGCAGGACGAGGCCCGCGGCGAGCAGGACGCCGAGGGCTCCGGCCCGCCGGGGTGCGACAGCCCGCCTTGGCACGGAGGCCCGCCGGGGCACGAGGGCTCGCCCGGCCGGGCGGCGTGCGGCTTTCACGACGGCTGCTCCGTGGCCGAGCGGACGTTCTTGCGGAGGCCGCGTTCGACGCGGTCGGCGAGGCCCCGCGCCTCGTTGCCGAGGCCGGCCTGGGCCGGGGCGGTGGTGGCGTTCCGCTCCATGGCGTCCTCGGCGGGCTGCGGGTCGTCGACGGTGCGGCCGTCGGCCCAGCCGGAGACGGCGTAGACGACGACCGGGGCCTCGGTGAGCACGGAGACGGTCCAGGCGGCGCGCTGTCCCCTGCCGAAATCGGCGGCGGGGGTGTTCTTCGCGGCGTACGGCAGGGGCATCAGGTCGCTGCGGCGGTCCAGGCGCTCCTTGCGGAAACGGTTCGCGAGGGAGGTCATGCCCGGGGCGTCGGCCGTGGTGAAGAGCAGGCCGACGGTGGTCACGTAGCTCTGGGTGGCGTCGGTGTAGGTGGCGCGCAGGAGCCGCTCGCAGCCGACGGGGGCGAGGGCCTTGCGCAGCAGGGGGTCGAAGGCGTCCTCGCAGCCGCTGTCCGGGGCGACGGCGATACGGGTCCAGGTGCGGTCGGCGCCGCCTGGGCCGGCGCCCCGGCCCTGCACGGTGGGCGGGAACAGCTGGTCGACGGGGACGCTGTGCCAGAGGCTTCCGGCCGTGGCGAAGGTGCTGCGCGAGCCGTCCTCGCCGGAGTCCCCGACCAGCCAGCTGCCGGTGACGGCACCGGAGATGAGTCCCAGCCCGAGCACGAGACAGGCGGCGGCCGCGGCGGCCTGCGACGCGCCGCGCCGGCCGAGCAGGCGGGGCCGGGCGTCACCGTCGTATCCCTCCGGCTCACCGAACGACACGACAGGCCGGGCGCCGGTGAGTGTCCCGCCGGGGGTCAGGGGGGCGCTCGCGCTCCAGGAGAAGGCCGGGTCGGGAGAGACGCGGGCGGACTCCGGGGGCGGAGAGGCCGGGGTGGCGGGGCGGGGGCGCCGGGTGGGCGCGGGCGGCATGCGCATGGCGGGCATGGCGCCGGAACCGGCATCGGCTCCGGCGAGCGGGCCCGCGCCGGCCTGCGGCTCATGGGCGGGGCGCGGCGGGGTGCCGGGGCGTGCGGGACCGGGACGGCCGGAGGTTGCGGCGGTCTCGGCGGGTGGCGGGTCCGCGGGGATCGGCCGCAGGCGTCGGGTGGTCTCCGCCGTGTTCTCGGCGGGGGCGCCGGTGCGGCGTGGTGTGGGGAGCGGCCCGGGCCGGCCGGAGGAGCCCGGCAGGTGACGCGGTCGCGGAGGGGTGGCGGGCGGCGTGGGCCGCCTGTCGGACGCGGGCCGGGTCTCGGGGCGGACGCCGGGTGGCGTGTCCGGGAAGCGGGCGGAGGCGGGCGGCGGGGGCGGTGTCGTGGACTCGGTGCGCGCGGGCGCGGTGGCACCGAGGCTCGGAAAGCGGGGGTGCCCGTTCGACCCGCCGCCGGAACCGGAGCCGGAGGGCACGGGACCAGCCGGGCCGCCGCGCCGAGCCGTCGTTCCGGGGCCGGTGCCGTCCTCCGGCGACGAGCCACCCGTGCCGAAGCGCCCGCGGGACGAGTCCCGGTCCTCGGCGACAGAGCCGGTCGAGGTCGACTCGCGCGCCGAGGAGGGCCGCCGCGCATCGGTCGTCAGGTCACCGGCACCGAAGAATCCACGCCCGTCCGGCACCCCCCGTGCTCCGGCAACGGAAGACCCGGCCCGGTCGGCGCCCCGCTCGGCGGACGGCCACGACGACCCCGGCGTCGGACCACCGGCACCGGAGCGCCCGCGCCCGTCCGTCTGCGCCCCGGCCGACGCACGCGGCCCCGAAACACCGTCACCCGGCGATACACGCCCGTCGGGCGCACGCGTCCCGACGGCAGCAGCCCCGGCCCGGTCGGCGTCCCGCTCGGCGGACGGCCGCGACGCCGAGCCAACGGCGCCTCCGCCCCCCGGCGACACACGCCCGGTGGCGGGCCCGACCTGGTCGGTGTTCCGTGCCGGGGACGGCCGCGATGAAGCCGCCGTCGAGTCCTCGCGCCACGTCGTGGTCGACCGGCCGGTGTCAGAAGACTCGCGCCCGTCCGCACGCGGCGCGGCGTCGTCCGTGGCTGCGTCGGAGGGGGTGGCTGTCGTGTTCGCCGGGGGGTGCGGGGGACGCGGTGGGCTGGTGGGGCGTGGGGGGAAGGAGGCACGCCGCGCTTCCGTGCTCATGCACCCCCCGTTTCCTCGTGCCCGGGCCGCTGCGTTCCGCGCGGGCCGGTGGCGTCCTGCCCGAGGCCCGGCACCGAATCGTCCCGGGCACACATACCCGTACGGACGGAGCGTCATCCCGGCGCGGATCCCCGGCCGGCGCGTTCCGCCGTACGTGCGCGTCACTCTACGGCTTGTTCCTGCGCGAACGGGAACCAGTCCACGACCCCGGGGCATCTGCCCGGAACGTCCCCCTACCCTGCGGTAATCCAGTCTGGCAGGCTGCGTTCATGACTGCGCGCGCCGCCGACCGGGCCCGTTACGACCGGGCCACAGCCCATCTCGACGCCCCTCTCGCGATCGTGGACCTGGAGGCCTTCGACGCCAACGCCGCCGATCTGGTCCGCCGCGCCGGGGGCAAGCCCGTCCGGGTCGCCAGCAAGTCCGTGCGGTGCCGGGCGCTGCTGGAACGCGTTCTGGCCCGGGACGGTTTCGCCGGGATCATGTCCTTCACGCTCGCCGAGTCGCTGTGGCTGGCCAGGTCGGGGTTCGAGGACGTCCTGCTCGCCTACCCGTCGGCGGACCGTGCCGCGTTCGCCGAGCTCGCCGGTGATCCCAAGCTCGCCGCCGCCGTCACCGTCATGGTCGACGACGTGGCCCAGCTCGATCTGATCGACGCCTCGCGGGGCGGCGGTCGTGAAGTGGTGCGGGTGTGCCTGGAGTTGGACACGTCCCTGCGGCTGCTCGGCGGGCGCGTCCGGGTCGGGGCCCGGCGTTCGCCGCTGCACTCCCCCGCACAGGTCGCGGACGTGGCCAGGTCGGTGGCCCGGCGGCCCGGCTTCGAGGTCGTGGGGATCATGGCGTACGAGGGGCATGTCGCCGGTGTCGGGGACGCCGTGGCCGGGCGTCCGCTGCGGTCGCGTGCCATCCGGCTGATGCAGGCCGCCGCCAAGCGTGAACTCGCCGAGCGGCGTGCGGAGGTGGTGCGCGCGGTGCGGGCCGTCGTGCCGGGGCTGGAGTTCGTCAACGGCGGCGGCACCGGCTCGGTGCAGCACACGGCGGCGGAGGACTCGGTGACCGAGATCGCCGCCGGTTCCGGGCTGTACCAGCCGCGGTTGTTCGACAACTACACGTCGTTCAGCGGCCGTCCGGCGGCCCTGTTCGCCCAGCCGGTCGTGCGGCGGCCGGGGGTGGGCGTGGTGACCGTGCTCGGTGGCGGGTATCCCGCTTCCGGGGCCGCGGGGGCCGACCGGTCGCCCGTGCCGTACCTGCCCGAGGGGCTGCGTTACGACCCCCAGGAGGGGGCCGGTGAGGTGCAGACGCCGCTGCTGGGCTCGCCCGCCGACGATCTGCTGATCGGTGACAAGGTCTGGTTCCGGCACGCGAAGGCCGGTGAGCTGTGCGAGCGGTTCGACGCGCTGCAGCTGATCGAGGGCGACGCGGTGACGGCGACGGTGCCGACCTACCGCGGCGAGGGGCACACGTTCCTGTAACCGGGTCAGTCCGAGGGGCCGATGCTGCTGCCGACGCCGCCGCCCGTGTCCGCGTCGCCGACCGGGCGGATGCCCTTGGTGACGCGGTCCATGTCGGCGAGCGGCGGTCCGTCCTCGCCCGCGTCGAAGACGTACCGGACCAGGACGGGTGACTCCGTGCCGACGCTGGAGGGGAAGACCAGCGACTGGACGTAGCCGCCGGGTCCCTTGGCGGTGTGGACGCGCCAGCGCACGAAGTACCCGGCACGGCCCGCCACCGCGACCGGCCCGGACTCGACGACCTCGTGGGATTCCATGCCCCCGTGCGGCTTGCGGCCGATCCGGTCACGGTCGTAGGCCTCTTCGGCCGCCTCGGAGATGTCGGCCTTGGCCAGGGCCTCGGGGGACTTCTCGTCGTTGGCGGTGACCGTGCGGGAGATGACGAGGCCGTGGCGGCAGACAGTGCCGTCGCCGGGGCAGTCGTATGTGCCGTCGGTCGTCATCACCACGTCGTCCTCGGCGACGTGCTGCGGACGGACCCAGCCGTCGAGCAGCGGGAAGGTGACGCCGTTGAGCTGGTCCTCGACGACGGCCGGGTCGTCGGCGGAGGGCTCGGAGGAGGTCGTGTCGGGTGTCGGCTCCGAGGAATCCGACGCGATGGGGGCGGAGGGCGTCGGAGCCGTCCTCGTCTCAGCGCCGCTGTCGTCGCCGCCGGTGAGGACCAGGGCCCCGGTGACGATCGCCGCGACCAGGACCGCCCCGGCGGCGACGAGGGCGACCGCCTTCGCGCGCCCGGTGCCGCCGCCCGGGGGCGGGGGCACCGGGCCGGTGCCGCCCCCGGGCGCACGGCGGTGCTCGGTCCAGGCCGTGCCGTCCCACCAGCGTTCCAGATGGGGGCCGTGCGGGTCGGGATACCAGCCGGGCGGAGGCGTCATGCTCATCCCGGCACTCTAGAGCCAGGGGTCTACAGGGGTGTCACGTACGCCCCCGCGATCCCGCCGTCCACCAGGAAGTCGGTGGCGTTCACGAAGGAGGAGTCGTCGCTGGCCAGGAAGGCGACGGCGGCGGCGATCTCCTCGGCCTCGGCGAAGCGGCCGACCGGGACGTGCACCAGGCGGCGCGCGGCGCGCTCCGGGTCCTTGGCGAACAGCTCCTGGAGGAGGGGGGTGTTGACCGGGCCCGGGCAGAGGGCGTTGACCCGGATGCCCTCGCGGGCGAACTGGACGCCCAGTTCGCGGGACATGGCGAGGACGCCGCCCTTGGAGGCCGTGTACGAGATCTGGCTGGTGGCTGCGCCCAACCTGGCCACGAAGGACGCCGTGTTGATGATGGAACCCTTGCCCTGCTGCCGCATGTACGGGATGGCGGCCTTGCAGCACAGGTAGACGGAGGTGAGGTTGACCTCCTGGACGCGCTTCCATGCCTCCAGGCCGGTCTCCAGGATGGAGTCGTCGTCGGGCGGGGAGATGCCGGCGTTGTTGAAGGCGATGTCGACGCTGCCGTAGGTGTCGTAGGCGGCCTTGAAGAGGGCCTCGACCTGCTCGGGGTCGGTGACGTCGACCTTGACGAAGGTGCCGCCGGTCTCCTCGGCGGCGGCCTTGCCGCGTACCTCGTCGACGTCGCCGCAGACGACGTGGGCGCCCTCGGAGGCGAGCCGGAGTGCGGCGGCGAGGCCGATGCCGCTGCCGGCTCCGGTGACGACGGCCGTACGGCCGACCAGTCGGCGGCAGATGTTCTCCTGAGCCTGGGTCACTGTGCGGGGCCTTCCGTGCTGATGTAGACGTTCTTGGTTTCGGTGAAGGCGGCCAGGGCCTCGGGGCCGAGCTCGCGTCCCACGCCCGACTGCTTGTAACCGCCGAACGGGGTCCAGTAGCGGACGCTGGCATGGGAGTTGACGGACAGGTTGCCGGCGCGGACGGCCTGGGAGACGCGCAGGGCGCGGCCGACGTCACGGGTCCAGATGGAGCCGGAGAGGCCGTACGGGGTGTCGTTGGCCAGGCGGATGGCGTCCGCCTCGTCGGTGAAGGGAAGGAGTACGGCGACGGGACCGAAGATCTCCTCGCAGGCCGCGGGCGAGTCGGGGCTCTCGCCGGTGAGCACGGTCGGCGGGAACCAGAAGCCGGGCCCCCCGGGCGCGCTGCCGCGCAGGGCCGGGGCGTCGTCGCGCACGTAACCCCGGACGCGGTCGAGCTGCTGCCGGGAGATCAGCGGGCCCATCTGCGTCTTCTCGTCGGCCGGGTCGCCCACCACCACGGCCGCCAGGGCCTCGGCGAGCAGTGCCCGAACCTCGTCGTACACCGGCTCCTGGACCAGGATGCGGGTGCGGGCGCAGCAGTCCTGGCCGGAGTTGTCGAGGAAGGAGAAGGGGTCGACGGCGGTCTTGAGGTCGGCGTCGGCGAAGACGATGTTGGGGCTCTTGCCGCCGAGTTCGAGAGTGACCGGCTTGACCTGCTCGGCGCCGAGCGCGGCGACGCGCGTCCCGGTGCGGGTGGAGCCGGTGAAGACGACCTTGGCGACACCGGGGTGGCGGACGAGTGCCTCGCCCGCGACGGCGCCGTGCCCCGGCAGGACCTGGAAGAGGTGCTCCGGGAGGCCCGCCTCCAGGGCGAGTTCGGCGAGGCGCAGGGCGGTGAGGGGGGTGGTCTCGGCGGGCTTGAGGATGACCGCGTTGCCGGCCGCGAGGGCGGGGGCGGTGCCCCAGGCGGCGATCGGCATGGGGAAGTTCCAGGGCGCGATCACGCCGACGACGCCGAGCGGTTCGAGGATCGTCACGTTCAGGCCGCCGGGCACCGGGATCTGCCGGCCGGTGAGCCGCTCGACTCCCCCGGCCGCGTAGTCCAGCAGGTCACGGACGTTGCCGGCCTCCCAGCGGGCGTTGCCGATGAGGTGGCCGGCCTCGCGGACCTCCAGGCGGGCCAGTTCCTCCAGGTGCTCGTCGACGGTGGCCGCGAAGCGGCGCAGCAGCCGGGCGCGGTCACCGGGCGCGAGGGCGGACCAGACGGTCTGGGCCCGGGTGGCCAGGGTGACCGCCGCGTCGACGTCGGCCGGGCCGGCCGCCGCGATGGCGGCGACGACCTCCTCGGTCGCGGGGTTCAGTACTTCCAGGAGGGGCTCGGAAGACAAGAGGGGCCTCACATGCGTTCGAAGGAGCGGCGCAGCTCCCAGTCGGTCACCGCGGCGTCGAAGGCGTCCAGTTCGACCCGCGCCATG
Organism: Streptomyces sp. NPDC008137; assembly: GCF_042957035.1. Taxonomy (NCBI): domain Bacteria; kingdom Bacillati; phylum Actinomycetota; class Actinomycetes; order Kitasatosporales; family Streptomycetaceae; genus Streptomyces; species Streptomyces sp. NPDC008137. The sequence continues at coordinate 63,993 of NZ_JBIBHN010000016.1, forward strand.
TTGCGGTAGTGCGCGACCACCTCGTCCCCGAAGGCGGCCTTGGCGATCGCGCTGTTCTCCCAGAGCTCGGCTGCCTCGCGCAGGGTGGTGGGGACGTGGGCGAAGTCGGCGGTGTAGGCGTTGCCGGGGCAGGGTTCGGGCAGCTCCAGCTTCTGCTCGATGCCGTGCAGCCCGGCCGCGACGAGTCCGGCGACGGCGAGGTAGGGGTTGACGTCGCCGCCGGGCAGCCGGTTCTCGAAGCGCAGGGAGCGGCCGTGGCCGACCACGCGCAGGGCGCAGGTCCGGTTGTCGTGGCCCCAGGCGACGGCGGTCGGGGCGAAGGAGCCGGGCTGGAACCGCTTGTAGGAGTTGATGTGGGGGGCGTAGAGCAGGGAGAAGTCGCGCAGGGCGGCGAGCTGCCCGGCGAGGAAGTGGCGCATGACGTCCGACATGCCGCCCTCGCCGTCACCGGCCATGGCGTTGCCGCCGTGCGCGTCCGCGAGCGAGAGGTGGATGTGGCAGGAGTTGCCCTCGCGCCCGTTGTACTTGGCCATGAAGGTGATCGACATGCCCTCCTGGGCGGCGATCTCCTTGGCGCCGGTCTTGTAGACGGAGTGCTGGTCGCAGGTGACCAGGGCCTCGTCGTAGCGGAAGGCGATCTCGTGCTGGCCGGGGTTGCACTCGCCCTTGGCGGACTCGACGGTGAGGCCGGCCGCCGCCATCTCGTTGCGGATCCGGCGCAGCAGCGGCTCGATGCGGCCGGTGCCGAGGACCGAGTAGTCGATGTTGTACTGGTTGGCCGGGGTCAGGTCTCTGTAGCCGGCGTCCCAGGCCTGTTCGTAGGTGTCCTTGAAGACGATGAACTCCAGCTCGGTGCCGACCTGGGCGGTGTAGCCGAGCTCGGCCAGGCGCTCCAGCTGGCGGCGCAGTATCTGGCGGGGCGCGGCGACCACCGGGGAGCCGTCGCTCCAGGCGAGGTCTGCGTGGAGCATGGCCGTGCCCTCGTTCCAGGGGACGCGGCGCAGGGTGCTCAGGTCCGGGTGCATCGCGAAGTCGCCGTAGCCGCGGTCCCAGGAGGACATCGCGTACCCGTCGACGGTGTTCATCTCGGTGTCGACGGCGAGCAGGTAGTTGCAGCCCTCGGTGCCGTGCTGGAGCACCTCGTCGAGGAAGAAGCGGGCGGCGAACCGCTTGCCCTGGAGCCGCCCCTGCATGTCGGGGAAGGCCAGGACGACAGTGTCGATCTCACCGCCCGCGACGAGGGCGTGCAGCTCCTCGACGCTGAGCGGGGGTGTGCGGTCTGCCACGGGAAGGCCTCCTAGGCTCCTTGGATCCGCTGCCTTGGATCCGCCGGGAGCCATAAGGTATTGCGGAGAACCATTGCTTGGGAAGGGGGTACGGCCACATGCCGGAGGAAGCTGGGGGCGAGGTGCGGGACGGGCTGACGCCGGTGCTGCGCCCGGTGCGCGCGGGCAACGGCTTCGAGGAGGCGCTGGAACAGATCCTCCAGGTCGTACGGCTTGGCCTGGTGGCGGGGGGCGAGCGGCTGCCGGCCGAGCGGGAGCTGGCGGAGCGGCTGGGGATCAGCCGGGTGACGCTGCGCGAGGTACTGAAGGTGCTCCAGGACCAGGGTCTCGTCGAGTCCCGGCGCGGCCGCTACGGCGGCACGTTCGTGCTGCCGCGCACGGACGCGGGCGGCGAGGACGAGTTGCGGCGGCGGATCGCCGAGGTCGACATAGAGGACGTGCTGCGCTTCCGGGAGGTGCTGGAGGTGGGCGCGGCCGGGCTGTGCGCGGCGCACGGGCTGGACGGGAAGCAGGCGGAGCGGCTCCGTGAGGCCTTGGCCCGCACGCACGACGCCCCGCTCTCCGACTACCGCCGCCTGGACACGCTGCTGCACCTCACGATCGCCGAGCTGTCCGGCTCCCCCACCCTCACGGCCCAGTACGCCGGGGTCCGAGCGAGCGTCAACGACCTGCTCGACTGCATCCCGCTCCTCGTGCGCAACCTTGAGCATTCCCAGCGGCAGCACACCGCCCTGGTGGAGGCCGTGATCGAGGGCGACGCGGACCAGGCACGGGAGATCATGCGCGAGCACTGCGGCGGCACGGCGGCGCTGCTGCGGGGGTTCCTCGGCTGAGCCAAGCCGTGTTCCGGCGCGGTGGCGCGGTGAGGATTTACGGGCGATTAACGCACGGGTCTTGCCATCACCCGTCCGTCCCCGCAATGGTATGGATCCTTTCCATTGAGGGAGTCGGCCCATGCCCCTGGAACCAACCAGCACACCACCCGCCGCCTCGGAGGCGGACGACTATCTGGAGCGCCGAGCGCTCCGCCGCGGCAGTGCCGGCTGGGTGCTGCTGACCGGCCTCGGCGTCGCCTACGTCGTCTCCGGCGACTACTCGGGCTGGAACTTCGGCCTGGCCGAGGGCGGCTTCGGCGGCCTGGCGATCGCCATGGTGCTCATGGGCGCCATGTACGCCTGCATGGTCTTCGCGCTCGCCGAGCTGTCCTCGATCCTGCCGACGGCGGGCGGCGGCTACGGCTTCGCCCGGCGGGCGCTGGGCCCCTGGGGCGGCTTCCTGACCGGTACGGCGATCCTCATCGAGTACGTCCTGGCGCCCGCCGCGATCGTCATCTTCATCGGGGACTACGTCGAGTCGCTCGGCCTGTTCGGCCTGGAGTCCGGCTGGCCGATGTACCTGGTCTGCTTCGCGATCTTCCTGGGCATCCATCTGTGGGGCGTGGGCGAGGCGCTGCGGTTCAGCTTCGTCGTCACCGGCATCGCGGTCGCCGCCCTGCTCGTGTTCGTGCTGGCGGCACTGCCCGACTTCTCCTTCGCGTCGCTGGACGACATCCCGGTCGACGCCTCGGCGGCGGGCTCGAACTCCTGGCTGCCGTTCGGTCTGCTCGGGATCTGGGCGGCGTTCCCGTTCGGTATGTGGTTCTTCCTCGGCGTCGAGGGCGTGCCGCTGGCGGCCGAGGAGACCAAGGACCCCGCCCGTACGCTGCCGAAGGCGATCCGCTGGTCGATGGGCATCCTGGTGGTGCTGGCGGTGGTCACGTTCTTCGCGGCGGCCGGAGCACGCGGTTCCGCCGCGATCCAGGAGGCGGGCAACCCGCTGGTGGAGGCGCTGCAGCCGGGCGGCGAGGCGACGACACTGAGCCGGATCGTGAACTACGCGGGCCTGGCCGGCCTGGTGGCCTCGTTCTTCTCCCTGATCTACGCGGGCTCGCGCCAGCTCTTCGCCCTGTCCCGCGCGGGTTACCTGCCCCGCTTCCTCTCCCTCACCAGCCGCCGCAAGGCGCCGTACCTCGGCCTGCTGGTGCCCGGCACGATCGGCTTCCTGCTGGCGGCGCTGTCGGGCAACGGCGCCCGCATGCTGAACATCGCCGTCTTCGGCGCGACCATCTCCTACGCGCTGATGTCCCTGTCGCACATCGTGCTGCGCCGCCGCGAGCCGGAGCTGCCGCGGCCGTACCGCACGCCGGGCGGGGTGCTGACCTCCTCGGTCGCCCTGGTGCTGGCCTGTGCGGCGCTGGTGGCCACGTTCCTGGTGGATGTGACGGCGGCGGTCATCGCGCTGGTGGTGTACGTCGTGGCCATCGGGTACTTCGGCCTGTACAGCAGGAAGCGGCTGGTGGCGAAGGCGCCGGAGGAGGAGTTCGCGGCACTGGCCGCGGCCGAGGCAGAGTTGTCACGGGACTGAGGTGGAGCGAGGCGTCGGCTGTGAGGGAGTTTCCGTGTCCAGGCCGTTGATCGGGGTCAGCACATATCTGGAGTCCGGTGCGCGCTGGGGAGTGTGGGAGCTGGAGGCGGCACTGCTGCCGGCCGGCTACCCGCGGCTGGTGCGTGAGGCCGGCGGCCTGGCCGCGATGCTTCCGCCGGACGACCCGCTGCACGCGGCCGATGTCGTGGCCCGGCTGGACGGGGTGGTCATCGCGGGCGGGCCGGACGTCGAGCCGGTCCGCTACGGAGCGGAGCGCGAGCCGCGGACCGGGCCGCCGGCGCGGGAGCGGGACGCGTGGGAGCTGGCTTTGATCGACGCGGCGCTGGCGGCGGGGGTGCCGTTGCTGGGCATCTGCCGGGGCATGCAGCTGCTGAACGTGGCTCTCGGCGGGACGCTGGTGCAGCACATCGACGGGCACGCGGAGCAGGTGGGCGTCTTCGGCGGCCACACCGTCAAGCCGGTGCCGGGGAGTCTCTACGGCGGTGTCGTACCGGAGGAGACGTTCGTACCGACGTATCACCACCAGGCCGTGGACCGGCTGGGCGAGGGCCTGGTCCCGTCGGCGTACGCGGCGGACGGGACGATCGAGGCGCTGGAACTGCCGACGCACCCGGGGTGGGTGCTGGGGGTGCAGTGGCATCCGGAGATGGGGGATGACGTGCGGGTGATGCGGGCGCTGGTGGAGGCGGCGACAACGAGCTGACCAGGGGGGCTCCGCCCCCTGGACCCCCGGCCTATGCCCACCCACCACCCGGATCGGTCGGCCGAGAAGCCGGACTCGACATACCGAGCCGAGCCCCACCCAGCCCGTCCGGCGTTTGAGGACGAGGCCGTTCAGGCCGAACGGGGGTTCAGGGGGCGGAGCCCCCTGAAGTATGGGACGGGTAGGGGCGGCGGGGGCGAAGAAACTACCCCCGCGTCAGCGACAGCAGATCCCGGGCCGGACCGGTCGGTCGATGCCCCGTCGGCCACACCGCCCGCAGATCCCGCGCCAGCGCCACCCCCTCCACCGGCACACTCACCAGCCGCCGCATCGCCAGCTCCTCCCCCACCGCCAGTTCACTCAGCACCGACGGCCCCGCCCCACTCACCGCCGCCGCCTTGACCGCCGTCGTCGAGGACAACTCGATCAGCGGCCGGGCCAGTCCCCCGAGCGCCGCGTCCAGCACCTGCCGCGTCCCGGAACCCTTCTCCCGCAGGATCAGCGGCGTGGACGCCAACTCCCCCGCGGCCAGCGGCCGTCGACGGCGGGCCCAGGGATGCCCCGGTGCCGTGACCACTATCAGCCGGTCATGGGCGATGACCACCGAGTCCAGCCCCGTCGGGACCGACAGCCCCTCCACGAAGCCCAGATCCGCCTCGTCCGACAGCAGGCGCTCCGCCACCACCGTCGAGTTCCCGGCGTGCAGCGACACCGCCGTGTCGGGCCGCTGGGCGCGCAGCGCGAGCAGCCACCCCGGCAGCAGGTACTCGGCGATCGTCATGCTCGCCGCCACCCGCAACCGCGAGTCACGGCGGTCGCGCAGCGCCTGCGCCCCCACGTCGAACGCCTCCGCCGCCTCGACGATCCGCCGCGCCCAGTCCGTCACCAGCGCACCGGCGTCCGTCAGCCGGGACCCGCGGGGCGATCGGTCCACCAGTGCCACGCCGAGCTGCCGCTCCATCGACCGGATGCGGCTGCTCGCCGCGGGCTGGGTGATGCCGAGTTCCCGCGCGGCCCCGCCGAGACTGCCGAGCCGCGCCACCGCCAACAGCAGCTCCAAGGCGCCGAGATCCGGCACCCGATGCGCCAGAGAACCGGCGATCGACGGACCGGCCTGCTCATCCATCCTGCTCATAAACCCAGCTTATGTCGCCATAGAGGCATACTCCCTGGTGGTACGGCCCCGGCGGCAGGACCGTTGGGTCATGGTCACCGCAGCCCAGCCCCTCGCGTACCCACTGTCGGTCCGTCATCTCGGGCCCAACTGGTACGCCACCGTCATGGGCACCGCCGTCGTCGCCACCGCCGGAGCCGCCCTGCCGTCGCACCTCCCCGGGCTGCGCCCCGTGCTCGCCGGTGTCTGGGCCCTCGCGTCGGTCCTGCTCCTGACCCTGCTCGGGGCCCGGGCGCTGCACTGGGCCCGCCACCGGGACCAGGCCCGCGCCCATCTCCTCGACGCGGCGACGGCCCCCTTCTACGGCTGTCTCGCCATGGCCCTGCTCGCCGTGGGCGGCGGTGCGCTCACCGTGGGCCGGGACGTGATCGGCGTACGGGCGGCCGTAGCGCTCGACGCCGTGCTGTTCGTCGCCGGTACGGCCCTCGGGCTGGCCGCCGCCGTCGCCGTGCCGTATCTGATGGCCGTACGGCACCGGGTCGAGCCGGGGCAGGCCACCCCCGTCTGGCTGCTGCCGCTGGTCGCGCCCATGGTGTCGGCCGCCGTCGGGCCGCCGCTGGTTCCCCATCTGCCTCCCGGGCAGGCCCGGGAGACGCTGCTGCTGGGCTGCTTCGCGCTGTTCGGGCTCAGTCTGCTCGCGACGCTCGTGATGCTGCCGCTGGTCTTCGGGCGGCTGCTCACCGGCGGGCCGCTGCCTCTCGCCCTCACCCCGACGCTGTTCCTGGTGCTGGGACCACTCGGCCAGTCGACGACCGCCGTCGGCGCGTTCGCGGACATCGCCCCCGGAGTCGTACCGGCGCCGTACAGCCAGGGCTTCGGTGTGCTGGCCGTGCTCTACGGCGTGCCCGTGATGGGGTTCGCGCTGCTGTGGTTCTGCCTGGCCACCGTCCATGTGCTGCGCGCCCGGCGGCACGGGATGCGGTTCGCGATGACGTGGTGGTCGTTCACCTTCCCGGTCGGCACCTGTGTCACGGGCGCCGAGGCCCTGGGGCGGCACACCGGGCTCGTGGCCTACGAAGGGCCGGCGGTCGTGCTGTACGCGGTGCTGGTCGTCGCGTGGGGCACCGCCGCCGCGGGCACCGTACGCGGGCTGCTCAGGGGCGAGCTGCTCGCAGGGCCCGCTCCAGCACCCGTGGCGCCTCGGCCAGTGACGGCCCGTACCACGTGAGGTGCCGTCCGCTGACGAGCGCGCAGGGCAGGCCGGGGAAGGCCTCGGGGCCGTCGTCGGCGGTGAAGCGGTAGGGCTCGTCCGGGAGGATCACGACGTCCGGCGCCGATGCCCGCAACTCCTCCAGCGGGACGCGGGGGTAGCGGTCGGGGTGCGCCGCGTACAGGTGGTCGATGCCGAGGCGGGCCAGGACGTCGCCCGCGAAGGTGTCACGGCCCAAGACCATCCACGGGCGGCGCCAGATCGGCACGACCGCCGTCACGCGGGTCTCCGGCCGCGGCAGGGACGACCAGGTCTGCTCCGCGTCGTCCAGCCAGCGCGGGCGCGCCGCCACCCCGCAGGCGTCCAGGACCCGGGCCAGTTCCCGGAAGGCCCCCGGCACATCGCGGATCTCCGTGACGAGGACCTCGGCCCCCGCCGCGCGCAGGGCCGCGAGGTCGGGCTCGCGGTTCTCCTCCTCGTTGGCGATCACCAGGTCGGGGGCGAGGGAGACGATCCGGTCGGGCTTCGGGTTCTTCGTGCCGCCGACGCGTAGGACGTCCAGGCCGGGCGGATGGGTGCACCAGTCGGTGGCTCCGACCAGGGCGCCGGGCGCGGACCGGGCGACGGCCTCGGTCAGCGAGGGGACCAGCGAGACGACCCTCATCGGAGCGCTCACCGGCGTGGCCGGTCCCGGACCGCCTCGATGTGCTCCGCCACGGCGACGACGATCACGCGGGTGTCCGACTCCGTGGCCCGCCAGCGGTGCCGTACACCGCCGGTGAGGTACAGCGTGTCGCCGCGGCCGAGGCGATAGGCGCGGCCCTCGGCCTCGATCTCCACCGCGCCGTCCGCGACGTACATCAACTGGTCGTTGCGGTACTGGAATTCACGGCCCGCGTCATGGTCGCCGAGGAACTCGGAGGCGTGCATCTGATGGTGGCCGCGCACCAGCGACCGGGTCCGGGGCCGGGGCAGCGGTTCGCCGTCCTCGGCGCGGACGACGTCCACGCTGCACGCCGGGTCGGCCGCGGCGAGGAGTTCCACGGCGGTGGTGCGCAGGGCGTCGGCGACCTTCTCCAGCGAGCTTCGGCTGGGGCGCGCCCGGTCGTTCTCGATCTGGCTCAGGAACGGGACCGACAGGCCGCTGCGCTCGGCCACGGCGGCGAGGGTGAGCTCCAGCGCGCGGCGCCGGCGGCGCACGGCCGCGCCCACCCGAAGGGACTGCTCTTTGTGGTCGCCCATCCGGCTCCCTCCTTCGCCCGTCGATCCGGTCCCCGTGCGCCGGTGTCCCGGCGCACCGCTCCTGTTGAGTTGTCTGCACCCTACGCATGTTCGGCAAACCGTTTCATGCGCCCGTCACATCGCCGTCATACAGGGCGATGCGCGACCTGTCACTTCGCGCCAGGGGATCCGCCGCCCCCGAGGGCGGCGTGTGGATTCCTCCTACGGGAGGAACAGGGAGTCGAGAGGGGCTCGGGGGCATGGCGTCGCGCTCTGTGGTTGTCCGGATCCCGCTCGTGGGCAGTGGTGCGGGGCGGGACGCGACACGGGCGCGGGGCGGGACGCTCGTACCGCGTCCCGCCCCGCATCCGGCCTCACCGCGACATCACTGCGGCGTCATGCGCCCCACCATGTCGGGGTGCTCCTTCAGCCACGCGGCGACGGCCTCTTCCTCATGGCCCTGACCGCGGTTCTTGATCTCGCTCTCCAGGGTGCCGAGCTCGTCCTCGGTCATCTTGAAGTTCTTGATCCACTTCGTGAGCTGCGGGTACTCCTCGGGGAACTTCTCGTTGGAGATGGTGCGGATCGTGTTGCCCTCACCGAAGGCCTTCTTCGGGTCCTTCAGCTTGGTCAGCTCGTAGTCGCTGTACGCCCAGTGCGGCGACCAGAGCGTGACGGCGATCGGCTCCTTCTTGGCGTACGCGCGCTTCAGCTCCGCCAGCATCGCGGGCGTGGAGCCGTCGACGACCTCGTACTCCTTGTCCAGGCCGTAGGCGGGCAGGACCTTGTTCTTCGCCAGGTCCATCTCGCCGGTGCCCGGCTCGATGCCGATGATCTTCCCCTTGAAGGTGCCGGACTTGCCCTTGAGGTCCTCCAGGGAGTCGACGCCCTTCACGTAGGACGGTACGGCGATCTCCAGAGAAGTCGGTTCGTACCAGGTGCCGAGGTCCTTGAGCCGGTCCTTGTTCTTGTCCCAGTAGTTCTTCTGGGCGTAGGGCAGCCAGGCGTCGAAGTTGAGGTCGATGTCGCCCGAGGCCAGGCCCGTGTAGACGGGGCCCACGTCCATCTGCTTCAGGTTCAGCTTGTAGCCGCGCCGCTCCAGGACGTTCTTCCACAGGTAGGTGACGGCGATGTCCTCGTCCCAGGGGAACCAGGCCACGTCCAGGGGCTGCTTCGCCTCGGCGGGCGTGCTGCCGCCGGCGTTCTCGACCGGGGCCATCTTGTCGGCGAAGCCCGGGTTCTGCTTCAGCCAGGCGCGCACGGCCTCCTGCTGGTTGCCCTTGCCCGCCTTGTTGATCTCGGCTTCGAGGCTGGTGAGCTGCTTCTCGTTCATCTTGAAGTTCTTCAGCCACTCGGCGACCGTCGGGTCGTCGTCCGCGAAGCCCTTGCGGGACAGGGTGTGCACGCCGTCGCCCTCGCCCCAGGCGCCCTTGGGGTCCTTGAGCTTCTTGAGGTCGTAGTCGTTGTACGCCCAGTGCGGCGACCAGAGCGTGGTGACGATCGGCTTCTTCTGGGCGTAGGCGCGCTTCAGCTCGGCCAGCATCGCCGGCGTGGAGCTGTCGACGACCTTGTACTCCTTGTCCAGGCCGTACTCCTTGAGGACCTTGCTCTTCAGCAGGGCCATCTCGCCGGCGCTGGACTCGATGCCGGTGATCTTGCCGCCGAACTCGGAGGCCTTGCCCTTGAGGTCCGCCAGGGAGTCGATGCCCTTCATGTAGGCGGGCACGGTGAGCTCCAGGGACGTCTTGTCGTACCAGGCGCCGAGGTCGTCGAGCTGCTTGCCGTACTTCTTCCAGTACTGGGCGTGGGTGGTGGGCAGCCAGGAGTCCGTCTGGAAGTCGACGTCGCCCTGGGAGAGCGACGTGTACAGCGGGCCCGCGTCGAACTGCTTGGCCTCGACCTCGTAGCCGCGCTGCTCCAGGACCTCCTTCCACAGGAAGGTGGAGGCGACGCCCTCGTCCCAGGGGATGTAGCCGATGCTGATCTTCTTGCCCTGGCCGACGTTCTCGCCGCCCGCCACGGTGGCGGAGTCGGTGCTCTTACCGAAGACACCCATGCCGCCCGCGGCGAGCGCGAGGACGACGACGCCGATCACGGCGACGACCGGGCGGGGCCGGTAGGACCAGATCTTCAGCCCCTGGGCGGCGCGCACCTTGGCGGCGGCGCGGCGGCCGAGCGGGGAGACCTGGGTGCCCAGGGCGCTGGTCATGCGGTCCAGGTAGATCGCGAGGATCACGATGGCCACACCGGCCTCGGAGCCCAGGCCCACGTTGAGCTGGCCGATGGCCTCGTTGACGTCGCCGCCGAGGCCGCCGGTGCCGACCATGCCGGCGATCGCGGCCATGGACAGGCCGAGCATGATGACCTGGTTGATGCCGGCCATGACGGTGGGCAGGGCGAGCGGAAGCTGGACGCGCAGCAGGATGCTGCGGGGCGTGGTGCCGAACGCGTCGGCGGCCTCGACCAGTTCCTTGTCGACCTGCCGGATGCCCAGCTCGGTCATGCGCACGCCCGGGGCGAGCGCGAAGATCAGCGTGGCGACGATACCGGCGGGGGCGCCGGTGCCGAAGAACAGGATCGCCGGGATGAGGTAGATCATCGCGGGCAGCGTCTGCATGAAGTCCAGGACGGGCCGGACCAGGCCGCTGACGCGGTCCGAGCGGGCCGCCCAGATGCCGACGGGTATGGAGATCACGAGCGCGATGACGGTCGCCACGAGGACGAGCGCCAGGGTGATCATCGCGTTCTCCCACAGTTCCAGGGAGTCGATGAACGCGAATCCGGCGAACGTGAGGACACCGGCGAGCGTGCCGCGCAGCCAGAAGGCGATCACGGCGAAGATGCCCGCGAGGAGCAGTGGTTCGGGGGCCTGGAGGACGGCGTTGATGCCGTCGTAGAGGCCGAGGAAGACGGTCTTGCAGAAGTCGAACAGCCACGCCATGTGCGTGGTGAGCCAGTCGACTCCGTCGTTGACCCAGCTGCCGAGCTCGATCCTAGGCACGGGCGGTCACCTTCTCTCCGCCCTTGTCCCGCGGGGAGTCGCAGGGCTGCGGGGTGGCGTCCTGCTCGTCTCCGAGGAAGCCGATCAGGCGCTGCCGGGGGACGACGCCGATCTGCTTGTTGTCCTGGTCCACGACCGAGACGGGGTGGGAGAGCCCGGCGCTGATCGCGCACAGCTCCGTGAAGGGGGTGTCGGCCGTGGCGGTCCGGCACCGGCAGCCGGGGGCGTCGGCGGTGACCGAGGCATCCATGAGCTCGCCCGCGGTCAGGACGCGGGAGCGGTCGACGTCCTGGGTGAAGGAGGCGACGTAGTCGTTCTCCGGCCGCAGCAGGATGTCCTGGGCGGTGCCGATCTGGACGATCCTGCCGTCGCGCATGACGGCGATGCGGTCACCCAGCCGCATGGCCTCGTTGAGGTCGTGGGTGATGAAGACGATCGTCTTCTTGAGCTTCTGCTGGAGCTCCAGGAGCTGGTCCTGCATGTCGCGGCGGATCAGCGGGTCCAGGGCGCTGAAGGACTCGTCCATCAGCAGCAGGTCGGCGTCGGTGGCGAGCGCGCGGGCGAGACCGACGCGCTGCTGCATGCCGCCGGACAGCTCGTCGGGCCAGGACTTCTCCCAGCCGGCCAGGCCGCACAGGGCGAGCGCCTCGTCGGCGCGGCGTACGCGCTCGGCGCGGGGCACGCCCTGCACTTCCAGGCCGTAGGCGGCGTTGTCGCGCACGCTGCGGTGCGGGAAGAGCGCGAAGTGCTGGAACACCATGCTGATCTTCTGCGAGCGGACCTTGCGCAGTTCCCGGTCGCCGAGTGTGGTCAGGTCCTGGCCGTCGAAGCGGACGTGCCCGGCGGTCGGCTCGAGCAGGCCGTTCAGCATGCGCAGCAGGGTGGACTTGCCGGATCCGGACAGCCCCATGACGACGAAGATCTGGCCGGGCTCCACGGTGAAGGACGCGTCGATCACGGCGGCGGTCGTGCCCTCGGCGCGCAGTTCCTCCCGGTCGGCTCCGTCACGGAGCCGCTCGACCGCTCGGTCCGGTCTTCTGCCGAACACTTTGTACAGGCTCTCTGCCTGAAGCCTCGCTGACACGTGCACCTCAATCTCGACGGCAATAGAACAGAGCGAGGACAGGGCCGCAAACAGTTGAATTGCGCAACCAGCCTCGCTCTGCGGCCGCGCCTCCCCCGGATCCCGGAAAGCAAACCCACAAGTGGGGCGCCTCACACAGAACGCACACACCACAACGCGCTGTGCGGCGGCGAGTGGCTGTCAGTGGCGTACGGCATGATGCGTGGCGTGACCGGACGACTGATGCTCCTCGACACCGCCTCCCTGTACTTCCGCGCCTACTTCGGCGTCCCGGACTCGGTCAGGGCCCCGGACGGCACGCCGGTGAACGCCGTGCGCGGGCTGCTCGACTTCATCGACCGCCTCGTCAAGGACCACCGGCCCGACCAGCTCGTGGCCTGCATGGACGCCGACTGGCGGCCGCACTGGCGGGTGGAGCTGATCCCCTCGTACAAGGCGCACCGCGTCGCCGAGGAGCGCGCGGCCGGGCCGGACGAGGAGGAGGTGCCCGACACACTGTCGCCGCAGGTGCCGGTCATCGAGGCGGTGCTGGACGCGGTGGGCATCGCGCGCGTGGGCGTCGCCGGGTACGAGGCGGACGACGTGATCGGCACGTTCACCGCGCGGGCGAAGGGCCCGGTCGACATCGTGACGGGCGACCGCGATCTGTACCAGCTGGTGGACGACGCGCGCGGGGTGCGCGTGCTGTACCCGCTGAAGGGCGTGGGCACGCTGCAGCTCACCGATGAGGCATGGCTCCGCGGGAAGTATGGGGTGGACGGGAGCGGGTACGCGGAGCTGGCCCTGCTGCGCGGCGACCCCAGCGACGGCCTGCCGGGCGTGCCGGGCATCGGAGAGAAGACGGCCGCCAAGCTGCTGGCCGAGTACGGGGACCTGGCCGGGATCATGGCGGCGGTCGAGGACCGGCGGTCGAAGATCACGCCGGCACAGCGCAGGCGGCTGGACGAGTCGCGCCCCTATCTCGCGGTCGCGCCGAAGGTGGTCCGGGTCGCGGACGACGTGCCGCTGCCCGATGTCACCACGGCGCTGCCCCGGTCCCCCCGCGACCCGGCGGAGCTTCAAGCGCTGGCGGCCCGCTGGGGACTGGGCGGCTCACTGGAGCGACTTCTGACCACACTGGCGGTGTGAGGAGGCGGGCCGACGACCTTCCGGAGGCCGGAGATGTTCATGAACCTCTTACTCGAGAGGTGTTAAGTGGGGGCGAGATGCTAACTTAGGTAACCCTAACTATGCGAGACAGGGAGGTCCTCATGGCAGAGCGACCCGGACGTCAGCCGCGCAAGCCGCATTCCGCTCAGGTCGTCCGCACCGAACGGCTGACTCCGCACATGCAGCGTGTGGTGCTCGGCGGCGAGGGCCTCGCCGACTTCGCGGCGGGTACGTGCACCGACCACTATGTGAAGCTGCTGTTCGCACCCGAAGGCGTGACCTACCCGGAGCCCTTCGACGTGCAGCGCATCCGCGACGAGTTCCCCCGCGAACAGTGGCCGGTGACCCGGACGTACACGGTGCGCCAGTGGGACGCCGAGCACCGCGAGCTGACCCTGGACTTCGTCATCCACGGCGACGAGGGCCTGGCCGGCCCGTGGGCGGTGCGCGTCCAGCCGGGCGAGATCGTGCGCTTCATGGGTCCGGGCGGGGCGTACGCGCCCGACGCCGACGCCGACTGGCATCTGCTCGTCGGTGACGAGAGCGCGCTGCCCGCGATCGCCTGCGCCCTGGAGGCCCTGCCGCGCGGCGCCAAGGCCTGCGCCTTCGTGGAGATCTCCGGCCCCGAGGAGGAGCAGAAGATCGACTCGGACGTGGACGTCGTATGGCTGCACCGCGGCGACCGGCCCCTCGGCGAGGCACTGGTCGAGGCGGTGCGGAACCTGGAGTTCCCCGAGGGCCGGGTGCACGCCTTCGTGCACGGCGAGGCGCACTTCGTGAAGGAGCTGCGCCATCTGCTCCGGGTCGAGCGCCAGATCGCGCGCGAGGACCTGTCGATCTCCGGCTACTGGCGGCGCGGCCACAACGAGGACGGCTGGCAGGCCTCGAAGCGGGAGTGGAACGCGCGTATCGAGGCGGAAGAGAAGAGCAGCCCGGCCGCCTGAGCGACGCGAGCGCGGCCGCCCCTCACTCCCCCCGCACGCGAGCGTGCAGATGCATGTCGTGCCAGCCGTCCGGATGCAGGGCGGCACCGCGCTTCGTGCCCTCCAGGGCGAAGCCCGTCCTGGACGCGACGCGGCAGGACACCTCGTTGCGTACGGCGTGCAGGAGTTCCAGGCGGTGGAAGCCGGTCTCGTCGAGGGCCCAGCGGGTCAGCGCGGTCGTGGCACGCACGGCGACGCCCCGGCCCCGGGCCGCCGGGACGGTCCAGTACGCCACCTCCGCCCCACCGTCGTCGAGCCGTATCTCGCGCAGCGCGACCCGCCCCAGCAGCGAGCCGGAGTCCGCGTCGGTGACCGCCCAGTGCGCCTCCCGTTCCTCCTCCCACGCCCGGTGCCAGTCGCCGATCCAGTCGGCGACCTCCTCCTCGGAGCCGGCTGCCCGGGCGTGCCACTGGTGCATCACGGAATCCTGGAAGACCTCGCACACGGCGGGCGCGTCCGCGGCCCGCCAGGGGCGCAGCAGGAGCCCGTCGCCGGTGGCGAGGGTGGGCTGCGGGCGGTGGGCAAGCGTCCCGGCGGTCAGGACCGGGCTGGTGAGGTACGGCATGCCCCGCATCCTGGCAAGGACACGAGGGTCGGTCCCAGTGGTTTTCCGTCCGGCGCACCGGGCCTCGTACGCTGGGCCGCGATGAGACGCAAGCCCCGCATCCCGCCCTCTCCCCTGCCGCAGCGCCACGGCGTGGATCCGGTGCGGGTGCGGCTGCCCGTCGCGGGGTCGTGGCCCACGGTGCGTGAGCACCTGGTGGAGCGACTGAGCGGGGCGGGTGCCGGTGTCGTCGACGGTATGTTCGACACGGGGCAGATCGTCGGGGCGGACGGACGGGCCGTGGCGGCGGACGCGCCGTACGTGCCGGGGATGTTCGTGTGGTTCCACCGGGAGCTGCCCGAGGAGGTGCCGGTGCCCTTCCCGCTGGAGGTCGTGCACCGGGACGAGCACATCGTCGTCGTCGACAAACCCCACTTCCTCGCCACCACCCCGCGCGGCAGCCATGTCACCGAGACCGCGCTGGCCAGGCTGCGCCGGGAGCTGGACATCCCCGCGCTCGGTCCCGCGCACCGCCTGGACCGGCTCACCGCGGGGCTCGTGCTGTTCACCGTGCGCCCCGAGGAACGCGGCGCCTATCAGACGCTGTTCAGCGACCGCCGGGTCCTCAAGGAATACGAGGCAGTCGCCTCGTACGACCCCGCCCTCTCCCTGCCCCGGACCGTACGCAGCCGGATCGTGAAGGAGCGCGGAGTGCTCCAGGCCCGGGAGGTGACGGGCGAGCCGAACGCCGTGAGCCGGGTCGAACTCCTCGGGCAACGCCCGGAAGGCGTGGGCGGACTCGCCCGGTACCGGCTGGTGCCCGGCACCGGGCAGACCCACCAGCTGCGGGTGCACATGACCGCGCTGGGCGTGCCGATCCTCGGCGACCCGCTCTACCCGGAGGTGACCGGCCCCGTACCGGCCGGTGACTTCCGGCGCCCGCTCCAACTGCTGGCACGGGCCCTTGCGTTCACCGATCCGGTCACGGGCGAGGAACACCGGTTCCGCAGCGGCCGCGAGCTCGCCGCGTGGGCGTCGTACGACCGGTGGGCCGCCGGGACGTACGACGGCCCGTCAGCCGGTCAGTAGCCGCGCCACCAGCTCAGGAAGCGCTGCCAGGCGCCCCTGCGGCGGGCCGGTTCCTGCGCCGCCGGCTGAACCTGTGGGTACACCGGGGCCGGCTGGGGCTGCGCCGGGGCCGGCTGCGGCTGTACGGCGGCCGGTGCCGCGGGCTGCGCGGCGATCGGTGCGGCCTGCGGCTGCGCGCTGCCGATCTGCCAGTCGGAGCGCTGCGCCGGGACCTGCTTGTGGCTCGGCGGCTCCGTCACGTCCTGCGGCGGCTTGGGCGAGAACTGCACCGGCATCGCCACCAGGTGCCGGGAGGCGATGGACGCCGTCCAGCGCAGCTCCTCCTCGTCGCAGTCGAGCTCGACGTCGGGCAGCCGCATCAGCAGCGCGTCGACGCCGACATCGGCGATGGAGCGGCCGATGTCCTGCCCTGGGCACTCGTGCGGGCCCCCGCCGAACGCGAGGTGGGAGCGGTTGCCCTGCATGCTGGCGGCCAGGTCGGGCCGTACCCGCGGGTCGACGTTGGCCGGGGCCGGGGCGAAGAGCAGTCCGTCGCCCCGGCGGATGCGCTGACCGCCGAGCTCGGTCTCCTGCTTGGCGAAGTAGGCGAAGACCGTACTGAACGGCGGCTCGTTCCACAGGGACTGCTCCACCGCCTCCGGCACGGTCATCTGACCGCCGTTGAGCTGGGCCCGGAAGCGCGGGTCGATCAGCACCGTGAGCAGCACGTTGGACAGCAGATTGGTGGTGGCCTCGTAGGCGGCGAAGAGCACCAGGCGCAGGTGCTCCCTGACCTCGTCGTCGGTCAGCCGGGCCGGGTGGGTGATCAGGTAGCTGGCGAAGTCCTCCTCCGGCTGGGCGCGGCGCCGTGCGGTGAGCCGGCTCAGGGCGTCCATGACGTAGGAGTGGCTGGCGATCGCGGTCTCGGTGCCCTTGAGCGCGTCGCGGGCTGCCTCGACGAGACGGTCGCTGTACTCGTCGGCCATGCCGAGGATCTCGCACATCACGGCCATCGGCAGATGCTCGGCGAACTGGCCGACGAGGTCGGCCTCGCCCTCCTCGCAGAAGCGGTTGACGATGGCCTGCGTGCTGCGGTTGATGTAGCGGCGCAGGCTGCGGAAGTCGATGGTCGAGATGGCGCCCTGAACCGCGCCGCGCAGCCGCTTGTGCTCGTCTCCCTCGGCGTGCGAGGCGATGGGCTGCCAGGCGATGTGCGGCATCAGCGGGTGGTCGGGCTTGACCAGGCCGTCCCTCAGCGGGGTCCAGATACGGCTGTCCCGGCAGAACTGCGAGGGCGAGCGCACCATGTGCAGGTTCTCGGCATGTCCGAGGACGATCCAGATCGGTACGTCGTCGTGGAGCAGCACGGGCGCCACGGGGCCGTGGTCCTTCCGCAGCTGCTCGTACAGCGCTCCCAGATCCTCCGACTCGTGCAGCCGGTGCAGTCCGCCGGGCCCGAGGCCGTGTGCGGGGCAGCCGGGGGGCGGGCCGAGCCGGGAGGCGTCCGTATCGGCCGGGGCATGGGATTCAGGCGTCACAGTGGTCGCTCCGAAACTGAAGTGAATCCAGGTGTCTGGTGGGGGAAAGCGGGTTGGGGAGAGTGGGGGTGGGGCGGGCAGGACGCGGGATCAGCGGCGTGCGCCCGTCATGGCGAGCGAGTGCAGAAAGCGCATGAGGGTCATCAGGACGTCACGGCTGGAGGCCCGGCGGCGTACGTCGCACTCCATGATCGGGATGTCCGGGGTGAGGTCGAGGGCCGTGCGCAGCTCCTCGAGGTCGTAACGGGGCGCGTCCGGGAAGGAGTTGACCGCCACCACGAACGGCACACCGCGCTCCTCCAGGCGCCCCATGACATCGAAACTGACCTCCAGCCGACGGGTGTCGACCAGCACCACCGCGCCGAGCGCGCCCTCGAACAGGCCGTTCCACAGGAACCAGAAGCGCTGCTGGCCCGGTGTGCCGAAGAGATAGAGCACCAGCTGGTCGGTGATGCTGATGCGGCCGAAGTCCATGGCGACGGTGGTGGCCGTCTTGGACGCGGAGCCGAAGTTGTCGTCGACACCGATGCCGGCCTGCGTCATGGTCTCCTCGGTGGTCAGCGGTGTGATCTCGCTGACCGAGCCGACCATGGTGGTCTTGCCGACGCCGAAGCCACCCACGATCACGATCTTGGCCGCGGACTGTGCCGTGTGGGGCAACTGGTCCTCGGCCCGGGGGCCCGGGATGGTGTCAGAGCCTTTGAAGTCCATTCATCACCGCTTCGAGGAGGGAACGGTCGGTGCGTGACTGGCGGACGACCGGGGCGCGCGCCTGCACCAGTTCCGCCGTCAGCAGCTCGGTGAGCAGCACGCCCATCGCGCTGAACGGCAGGTTGAGGTAGGCCGACAGCTCGGCCACGGACAGGGGGGCGGCGCAGAGCCGGAGCAGCGCCGCCTGCTCGGGGGAGGCGGAAGGCGGCGGGTCTTCGGCACGCGCCACGATTAACGTGACCAGATCGAGCTCGGCCCGTTCACCGTCCGGGCCGGCCACCACGTACATCCGCTCCGGGTTCCTGGGTTTGCCCTCGCCCTCCTGGGACGGGGGCGGTTCCGGGGCGGGGTCGCGCCTCTGGCGTTGCGGAGGCGTCATACGATCTGCCCGTTGCGCCGGGGCGGACTGGTCAGATGGCCGCCGATCCGGACGACGAGGTCACGCATCATCGCGCTCATCCGGCCGGGTTCGCACCGCACGTCGGAGAGCACCGCGAGGAAGGCGTTGGCCCCGGCGTTCATCAGATAGAAGTAGCCGCGGTCGATCTCGATCATGACGAGCTTCATCTCGCCGTCGCCGACCGTGAGTTCCTGGCAGATGCTGCCCGCGAGGGACTGCAGGCCGGCGCAGGCGGCGGCGACCCGGTCTGCCGCGTCGGGCTCGCCGCCGTGGCGGGCGATGCGCAGTCCGTCGGCCGAGAGCACCACGATCATCTGAATGCCCGGTACGCCGTCGGCGAGTTGCTTGAGCATCCAGTCGAAGTTGCCTCGCTGCTGAATCACTTGAGGTCCCCCTCCTCGTCGGCCTCGCTGGGGGCCGGGTCGTTGATCAGATGCAGGTACTTGGTCGGGTTCCTGATGAAGTCGGTCGGGTGGGTGCCGGGTTCGATGCCCTGCTTGAGTCCCTCCCAGAAGGCCTCGAGGCCCTTGCCGGGGGCGTCGGGGGCCGACATGTCGCGCAGGGGCTTCGTCTCGGGCTCCGCGACGGCTGTCCAAGGGTTGTACTCGCCCCGTTCGGCGGCCTCCCGGTCGGCCTTCTCGTTGGCGGCCTGCTGGGCGAGCCGCTCGGCGAGCGGCATCTTCACCCGGCTGCGGCGCTGCGGCAGACCGTTCGTCGTCCACTCGGTGACCTCGGGGACGTCGTCGTCCTCCAGGGAGACCGTCGCGGGGATCTTCGGCATGGTGGGGCGCCGCCTCTTGGGAGCGCGCTTCGGGCCCTCGGGAATGCCGACCTTCATGGGGATGCCGGTGGCGCCGATGCCGTGGGCGAGTCCGACGCCCGGCTCATGGGTGATCATCTCGCTCGGCACGATGAGGATGGCGCGGACGCCGCCGTACGCCGAGGCCCGCAGCGAGACCTGCATGTTGTACGCCGTGCAGAGGCGGCCGACGACGGCCAGGCCCAGACGCGGGTGCTCTCCGATGTCCTGGAGGTCGACGCCCGCCTTGGCGGCCTCCAGCATGCCCTCGATCCGGGCCCGCGCCTCCTCGTTGAGGTTGACGCCGCCGTCCTCGATCTCGATGCAGACGCCGGTCTGCACCTCGGTCGCGGTGACGTGCACCTTGGTCTGGGGCGGCGAGTAGCGCGTGGCGTTGTCGAGGAGTTCGGCGGCGGCGTGGATGACGGGCTCGACGTAGATGCCCTTGACGCTGACCTTGGCGATGGAGGACAGCTGGATGCGCCGGTACTCCAGGATGCGGGACATGGCGCCGCGCAGCGTGCTGTACAGGGACACCGGCTCGGGCCACTGCCGGCCGGGGCGGCCGCCGCCGAGGACGGAGACGGAGTCGGCGAGACGGCCGATCAGCGCGTTGCCGTGGTCGATGCGCAGCAGGTCGTCGAAGACCTCGGGGTTGCGGCCGTGGTCCTCCTCCATCTCCCGGAGCTCCTCGGCCTGCTGGTGGGCGATCGCCTGGACGCGGCGGGCGACCGTGACGAAGGAGCGAGCGGCGGCGTCGCGCATGGTCACTTCGTGGTCGACGATCCTGAGCACCGTCAGGAGTGTCTCGACCTCCGGCGCGGGGAGGTCGCGGTAGGCGGGGTTGGCCACTCCGAGCTTGCGAATCACCTCCCTGGGGGACTCTCCGGTGCGCAGCAGGTCGAGCGCGGCGGGGACGACCTCCCTTGTGAAGCGGACCAACTCGTGCTCGTGGCCGGCGATCCGCTGCTCCAGATACGCGCTGTGACGGGCGTGCTCGGCACGCTGGTTCCGCAGTGCACGGCCGCGGCGGACCGCCTCGGCTGCCGTCGCGATCACCAGCGCGGTGGCGATGCCGCCGCACCAGCCGACGGCGAGCCGGGCCGACTCCGTCACCAGGGCGACGGCGGCTCCGGATGCCGCGGCCATCGCTATGGCCGGCAGCAACAGCACGCGCGCGTAGGGAAGTTCACGGCGAACGGGAGGGGATTGAACACTCACCATGTAGGCCTTCTGACAGGAGTCGGCTGGAGTTCCACACAATTGGGGAACAAGCGCACGAATTCATCTCAAGCCGGTGCGCTGCGGGCGAGCTTAGTCCGACCGGATCATCGCCGTGTCATATTCGGCATCCACCGGAAACCGGACGCGAAGGGATAGTACGCTCGGTCGTTTACACGCTGCGACACCGTTCGAACGCCGTGCGTAACGGCGTACGTGCATACGAATGCCACTCACCGTGACGGGTGAGTGGCCTCAGGACAACGCCCCTTCAGGGGCGCGGGGAACTGCGCGAGCAACCACATCCGGGCGGACACCCGCGCAGCAAACGATCACCCCACCGACGAGTAGGCGACAACTCCCCGCAGCAACAGATCAACAGCCTTACGCGCGTTCTTGACCACCGAAGACCCCTGCGGCGCCGCCGCCGCGATCTGCCCCAGCACATCGATGACCTGCTTGCACCACCGCACGAAGTCCCCCGCCGGCATCTCCGCCTCGCGCAGCACCTCGTCCAGCCCCGCCCCGGAGGCCCACATGTACGCGGCCCAGGCGAACCCCAGATCGGGCTCACGCTGTCCGACACCCTCGGTCTGGGTGATCCGGAACTCCTCCTCCAGCGCGTCCAGCCGCCCCCAGATCCGCACCATCTCCCCCAGCGCGGCCTTGGCCTTCCCCGACGGCAGCTTCGGCGCCATCGCGTCGTCCGCCGCACGCGCCTCGTACACCAACGCCGAGACACAGCCCGCCAGTTCGGCCGGGCCGAGCCCCTCCCAGACGCCCTCGCGCAGGCACTCGCTGGCGAGCAGGTCCAGCTCGCCGTAGAGCCGGGCGAGCCGCTTGCCGTGCTCGGTGACCTCGTCTCCGCGCAGATAGTCGAGCTCGGTCAGCAGCGCCACGATACGGTCGAAGGTCCGCGCGATCGTGTTCGTACGGCCCTCGATCCGTCGCTCCAGCTGCGAGGTGTCCCGCAGCAGCCGGTGGTAGCGCTCGGCCCAACGGGCATGGTCCTCACGGTCGTCGCACCCGTGGCAGGGGTGCGCGCGCAGTTCGGTCCGCAGCCGGGCGATCTCGCGGTCGTCGGCCGCCTGGGAGCGCCGCTTGCGGTGCCGGTCGGCCGGGATGTGCCCGGCCTTGGTGCGCAACGCGGAGGCGAGGTCCCGACGGGACTGCGGGGAACGGGGGTTGAAGGACTTCGGGATCCGCATCCGCTCCAGCGGCTCGACCGGAACCGGGAAGTCGATGGACGCCAGCCGCTTCACCTGCCGCTCGGCGGTCAGCACCAGCGGGCGCGGACCGTCGTGGTGCTCGAAGCCCCGGTGGCCGTTCGAACGGCCTGCGGGCAGGCCCGGGTCCAGCACCAGTGCCAGGCCCGCGTACTTGCCGGTGGGCACGTGGATGACGTCTCCGGGCTTCAGCTTCTCCAGCGCGACGGCGGCCTCGGCGCGCCGCTGTGCCGCGCCCTGCCGGGCCAGGTCGTTCTCACGGTCCTTCAGCTCGCGGCGCAGCCGCGCGTACTCCTCGAAGTCGCCGAGGTGGCAGGTCATGGAGGCCTTGTAGCCCTCGAGCCCCTCCTCGTTGCGCTGCACCTGGCGGGAGATGCCGACCACCGACTTGTCCGCCTGGAACTGCGCGAAGGACGTCTCCAGCAGCTCGCGCGAACGGTGCCGGCCGAACTGCTCGACCAGGTTGACCGCCATGTTGTACGACGGCCTGAAGCTGGAGCGCAGTGGGTACGTGCGCGTGCCGGCCAGGCCCGCCAGGTGCTCGGGGCTGGAGCCGCGCTGCCACAGCACCACGGCGTGGCCCTCGACGTCGATGCCGCGCCGCCCCGCACGCCCCGTCAACTGCGTGTACTCGCCCGGGGTGATGTCCGCGTGCTGCTCGCCGTTCCACTTGACGAGCTTCTCCAGCACCACCGAGCGGGCGGGCATGTTGATGCCGAGGGCGAGGGTCTCGGTCGCGAACACGGCCTTGACCAGGCCGCGTACGAACAGTTCCTCGACGACCTCCTTGAAGGTCGGCAGCATGCCCGCGTGGTGGGCCGCGATGCCTCGCTCCAGGCCTTCCAGCCACTCGTAGTAGCCAAGGACGTGCAGGTCCTCGGTCGGGATGGACGACGTGCGCTCCTCGACGAGCGCGCGGACCCGCCCGCGGGCCTCGTCGTCGTTGAGCCGGAGGCCCGCGTACAGGCACTGCTGGACGGCGGCCTCGCAGGCGGCGCGGCTGAAGATGAAGGTGATGGCGGGCAGCAGCCCCTCGGCGTCGAGCCGTTCGATGACCTCGGGCCGGCTCGGTGTCCACACCCGGGAGCGCTGTCTGCGGTCGCGCTCGCGGTCGGCCTCGCGCATGGACCGGCCGCGCCGGCGGTCCTGGTACGACGGCCGGCTCGCCTCCATGCGCGCCATGCGCGTGAGGTCGGGGTTGACGGCCTTCTTGTGGCCCTCGCCCTCCTCGAACAGGTCGTACATCCGCCGCCCGGCGAGCACATGCTGGAAGAGCGGCACGGGCCGGTGCTCGGAGACGATCACCTCGGTGTCACCGCGGACGGTGTCGAGCCAGTCGCCGAACTCCTCGGCGTTCGACACGGTCGCCGACAGCGACACCAGTGTGACCGACTCGGGAAGGTGGATGATCACTTCTTCCCATACGGCGCCCCGGAACCGGTCGGAGAGGTAGTGCACCTCGTCCATGACCACGTAGCCCAGGCCCAGGAGGGTCTGCGAACCGGCGTACAGCATGTTCCGCAGCACCTCGGTGGTCATCACGACCACCGGGGCGTCGGAGTTGACGCTGTTGTCGCCGGTGAGCAGGCCCACCTTGTCCGTGCCGTAGCGGCGGCACAGGTCGGCGTACTTCTGGTTCGACAGCGCCTTGATGGGTGTCGTGTAGAAGCACTTCTTGCCCTGCTGGAGAGCGAGGTGGACGGCGAACTCGCCCACGATCGTCTTGCCCGAGCCGGTGGGCGCGGCGACCAGGACACCCTTGCCCGCTTCGAGCGCCTGGCAGGCCTCGATCTGGAAGGGGTCGAGACCGAAGTCGTACATCTCGCGGAAGGAGACGAGCGCGGTGGCCTGCTCGACAGCACGCTTGCGGGCTGCCGCGTACCGCTCGGCCGGTGAGAGGTCCTCTGTCATCGTGCTTTCGAGCGTACCGGGCCGCACTGACAACAGGACGATCATTATCCGGATCCATTCCTGTGAAACCGGGGATCGGCGCAGTTCAGGGGCCGACGACCCGCACGCCCCCGCGCACGCAGCGCACGCTCAGCGGCAGCGGGCCGAGCGGCTCCCCGTCCGCGTACCCGGTGATCCCCTCGGCGGCGATCTCGACCCGGGCCGCCCGCAGCACGGTCACCGCCGGATGCCCGGCGTGGGTCCCCCGGTACACCCTCGGAAACACCCGCAGCAGCGTCGTACGGCTGCAGTCCCCGACCACGGTGATGTCGAACAGCCCGTCGGTGAGGTCGGCGCCGGGGCAGATCCGCATGCCGCCGCCGTACGACGAGCCGTTGCCGACGGCCACCAGGGTCGCCTCGACCTCACGGACCTCGCCGTCGTCGAGCCGGATCCGGTACGGGACGGGCCGGAACGCGGCCAGTTCGGCGATCATCGCCAGGTCGTACTTGAAGCGACCGGCGGGCAACCGCATGCGGTTGCCGCGGTCGTTGACACGGGAGTCGAAGCCGGAGGCGAGGACCGTGCCGAACCAGCGGTCGCCCACCTGCCCGAGGTCGATGTCGCGGATCCGGCCGCACTTGAGGGCGTCGGCGATCATGCGGCCCGCGGCCGCCGGCTCGCGCACGGGCAGGCCGAGGGCGCGGGCGAAGTCGTTTCCGGTGCCGACGGCGACCAGGCCGAGCGGGGTGCGGGTGCCCGCGACCGCCCGCAGCGCGAGGTTGGCCATGCCGTCACCGCCGACGGCGATCAGCGCTCCGGTGCCGCCCTCGACGGCGGCACGGGCGCGGATGAGGGCGTCCGCGGCGTCCTCGCCGAGCACCGTACGCACCGAGAAGCCGGCCGCCCGCAACGCGGAAGCGGCCGGCTGCGCCGCGCGGGCGCCCCGGCCGCGGCCCGCGGTGGGGTTGACGAAGAGGGTGATCTCGCTGGTCACGCGACCGACCCTATGAGCTGCCTGGCGATCTTCAGGTCACGTCGTCATAACCGTTGACCCGGTCCGAGCGTTCCGAACTCGCCTGCTCGGGCAGGGCGGCCCGGCCCGTGGTCACGGGTTCGATCTCGCCGATGTCGTCGGGGGTGAGATCCAGCTCGGAGGCCTCGTCGTCGGCGGGGCCCAGGGCGTCACGACGGCTGCGACGGCGGTCGTTGAGCAGGGAGAAGGCGACGGCCGCGAAGTACAGGACCCAGATCGGCCCGGCGAGCATCAGCATGGTCAGCGGGTCGGTGCTGGGTGTGGCGATGGCCGCGAAGACCGTGATGCCCATGATCATGCCGCGCCACCAGCCGAGCATGCGCTTGCCGGTGAGTGCTCCGGTGAGGTTCAGCATGACCAGCAGCAGGGGCAGCTCGAACGAGAGGCCGAAGACAAGCACCATCCGCATGACCAGGTCGAGCAGATCGTCCAGCGGGAGGAGGTTGGACGTGCCGCCCGGAGTGAATTCGAGGAGCACCTTCGCCGTGGTGGGAAGCACCGTGTAGGCGAAGTAGGCGCCGATGATGAACAGCGGGGCGCCCGTGCCGACGAAGGCGTACGCGTACTTCCGCTCGTGCCGGTGCAGGCCCGGCGCGATGAAGGCCCACAGCTGGTAGAGCCAGACCGGCGAGGCCAGTACGACACCGGCCATCAGGGACACCTTCAGCGCCAGCGTGAAGGGAGTGATCAGACCGTTGATGGTGATCTGCGCACACGGCTTGGAGGACTGCCGCGACCTGGCCAGTTCCTCGAAGGTCTTGTCACAGCCGACCGAGTCGAGGATCGGCTTGGTGATCAAGTTGATGATGTCGTTGTAGAAGAAGGCGGCGACGACCGTGATGACGACGATCGCCAGCATCGCCTTGGCGAGCCGGTTGCGGAGCTCGCGAAGGTGCTCCGCGAGGGGCATCCGCCCCTCGGGATCCTTCTCCTGCTTGCGGGCAGACTTCAGCAACCCACGTTCCCATCTCGTGCGGCGGGCCGGAGGTCACCGGCCCGGCTTCAGCGCTTCGTCGTGTCCGTCGGCTCGTTGACCGGACGCGAGCTGGTCACGTCACCGGGCGCTGCCTGGATGGTGCGGTGCGAGGGCTGCTCGTCGTTGTTGGGCGGGCCGGCCGGGGTCGTGGACGACTTGCTCTCGTCCTTCATCGCCTTGGCCTCGCTCTTGAGGATGCGGGCGGACTTGCCGAGCGACCGAGCCATGTCCGGAAGCTTCTTCGCGCCGAACAGCAGGATGATGACGACGAGGATGAGAATGATCTCGGGGGCTCCGAGCCTTCCGAACATAAGTCTTTACCTTCTCACCGAGGCGGCTGGGGTGGGGTGCTGTCCGACCGGTCGGACATATGTCCGAACGGTCGTGTTGACAGCGATCGTAACGCTCAGGGGTAAACGTGAGGCAATCCCTCTGCATCCCCTGTACGTACTCCCGTCCGCGGCCAGTGCCTCGTTAACCGGGCCGCGACCAGCAGCGTACCTGTCCGAACCACGGAGGTGACAGGGCGAAGTGGCCCAAAGCGCAACTCACAGCCGCCTGCTGAACGGCTCACAGGGCGTCCACGGACCGGGCCGCGCTCCCCGCGGCCCGCTCCAGATCCTCGGCGGCCCGGTTGATACGGCGCGCGGAATCGGTGACCTGCCTGCCCAGGCGCTGTGCCTCCACGAAGACCCGGACGGCGAGCACCCCGAGCACGGCGAGACCCACGAACCCCACGGCTACCGCGAACATCGGCCAGAACATGCCGTCGAGCCTAGACCCTCCGGGAGGGGCGGACGCCCGGACCCTCAGAGGGTCGGAGCGAGTCGCAGGGTCCGCACGCCGCCGCCGGTGAGCAGCTCCACGATCCGCTCCCCCGCGGGCTTGCGGACGGACGCGCCGCACTCCGGGCAGGTGAAGGAGTAGAAGGTGGTGCGGCTGGTGGCGCCGATGGCGAGGCGCAGGGCTCCGGCGGTGAGCTCGAAGCGCTCCCGGCAGTCCGGGCAACCCGCCCGGAACACCACGGGAGCCACGCTTCTCATCCCGGCGAACGCGGACTCCACCGTCATGCCCCGCGCACCGGACGTCGCCGACTCGCTCACAGCCCTCGCTCCTCTTCCTGTGGTCGTTCGCCTACCGGGGCGGCAGGGCGGGATGCGGCCGGTGTCGCGGCTCGCTCCGCCCCTGCCCGGGGTGGAAACGCCCGGGAGTACGCGGGTGCGTCCCGTCCCCGGCGGGGCCGAGGCCGTCCGCCTGCGCGGCAGACCGCGGGCCCCTGTCCGGGCGCCCGCCGGTACCGCAGGCCGCGATGGCTCACGCGCGTCCGCCGTCCGGCCCGTCCGGGCCCGTGGGTGCCGCGGGCACCGGCTGCGGCCCTGGCACCTGGGCGGTGTCCGCCGCGGGGCCCGGCTCGATCCCGTCGTAGGCGGCAAGCGCCTCGCGGGCCGCCTGCCGGGCGCTGTCTGCCAGCTCCGGCGGCGACACGATCCGGCCGTCCCGCCCGAGCCGCAGCGCCAGGCGCCGCAGCGACGCGGGGTCGGGGGTCCGCAGCGTGATACGCAGCCCGCCGTCCGGCAGCTCGTCCGCGCTGTCGTGCGGGTAGTACTCGGCGACCCAGCGGCCGCCGGGCCCGACCTCGACCACGACCTCCGGGTCCTCGGCCGCGGGCTGCACCAGGGCCTGCGACAGGTCACGCAGCTCGATCTCCGGCGGCGCCGACGGCTCGTCCAGGATCTTGATCTCGGCGACCCGGTCGAGCCGGAACGTGCGGCGCGCCTCGGAGCGCCGGCACCAGGCCTCGACATAGGTGTGCCCGACGCTGACCAGACGGATGGGGTCGATCTCCCGCTCGGTGACCTCGTCGCGCGCGGGCGAGTAGTAGCGGATCCACAGGCGGCGGCGCTCCGCGATCGCGCGGTCGACGTCCGCGAAGACGCCGCCCTCGGACTCGAAGGTCACCGACAGCCGCGAGCTGGCGCCCGCGGTCTCGCCGGCCGCGGTCTCCACCTTGGCCGTGGCCCGCAGCAGCGCCTGGCGGTCGCTCTCACGCAGTCCGGGCAGCGTGGCCACGGCCCGGGCGGCGACCAGCAGGGCGGTGGCCTCGTCGGCGGCGAGTCTCAGCGGCTCGGCGACATCATCGGGGTTGTGCCACCAGATGC
The DNA here is from genome assembly GCF_042957035.1 of Streptomyces sp. NPDC008137. Lineage (NCBI taxonomy): Bacteria > Bacillati > Actinomycetota > Actinomycetes > Kitasatosporales > Streptomycetaceae > Streptomyces > Streptomyces sp. NPDC008137. The sequence goes on from NZ_JBIBHN010000016.1 coordinate 91,736, forward strand.
GCTCGCCGTCGGTGTCGATGTCGAGCAGATCGCCGCCCCGGAAGCTGGTGCCGCACATGGGCAGCACGTCCAGGTCGGAGACCAGCTCGTCCTCGGTGATGCCGAAGGCGCGCGCGACGTCCTCGACCCGGGCGCCGGGACGCTCCTTCAGATACGTCACCAGCGAGAGCATCCGCCGGGTCTGGTCGATGGCGTTCACGGGCCTGACCGGTTTGCCTGCCACTGTTCTGCTCCGCTCCCCCTCAGCCCTTGGCCACGGCCCGCAGCCGGTCCACCACGTCGGCCCGCAGCTCGGCGGGCTCCAGGACGACCACGTCCGGCCCGAACTCCACCAGCCAGGCGTCCAGCCCGTGGCCGTACGGAATCTCCAACTCGTCCCAGCCGTCGCCGAGTTCCCGTACGGCGGTGGCCTTCGCCCGAAGGGGGTACCCCGCGCCGGAGCGCAGCCGGATCCGGGCGGAGCGGTCGGCGATCTCCCCGGCCCAGCCCGCGACGGTCTCACGGACGGTGACGACGTCCGGCACGTCCCCTGTGTACCGGCCGCCGCGTGAGCGGACCTTGCCGGTGATCCGGGAGAGCCGGAAGACCCGCTCGGCGCCCCGGTCGCGGTCCCAGCCCGCGAGGTACCAGTGGCCGCGCCAGCACTCGAGCGCCCACGGCTCCACGTGCCGCTGCTCGGGGTGGGCGGCGGTGGCCTTGCGGTAGTCGAAGACGACGGGGCGGCGGTCCCGGCAGGCGAGCATCAGCGGCTCGAACGCCGCCTCGTGCACGGGGATCCGCGGCTCCAGCGCGCCGTGCGGCCCGTAGGGGTCGACGTCCTCGGGGAGGCCCGCCGCGCGCAGCTTCTGCAGGGCACCGCTGGCCGCGCCGGCGAGCCGGGCCTGCTGCCACACCTTGGCGGCGACCCCGAGGGCCGCGGCCTCCTCGGCGTCCAGCGTGATCGGAGGAAGGCGGTTGCTGTCGCGCCGGGCCAGATAACCGATGTCGCCGTCGAGGCTCTCGACCGTCTCGATGACCAGTCCGAGCTCGCGCAGGTCGTCCTTGTCGCGCTCGAACATGCGGTTGAAGGAGTCGTCGGATCCGCCGGCGCCGTTCCCCGGTCCGAAGGCCTCGACGTATGCCTCGATGGAGTCGCGCAGCTCACGCTTGCTGAGCGGCCGCCGCGTCCCGAGCAGACACAGCGCCAGGTTCATCAGCCGCTCGGCCTTGGCAATGGCCATCGACGCCCTTCGCCTCCCTATGGTGCTTACGACCGATGACCGTACCGCCCCGCGGTGTCCCGGCAAAGCCGAGGGCCCATGCCCGAACAGGCATGGGCCCCAGGTGATCGAGTCTGTCGGACCTTGCTCAGACCCCGAGCAGGTCGACCACGAAGATCAGCGTCTCGCCGGGCTTGATGAGCGGGCTCGGGCTCTGGTTGCCGTAGGCGAGGTGCGCGGGGATGGTCAGCTGACGGCGGCCGCCGACCTTCATGCCCTGCACGCCCTGGTCCCAGCCCTGGATGACCCGGCCGCCGCCCAGCGGGAAGCGGAACGGGGTGCCGCGGTTCCAGCTGGCGTCGAACTCCTCGCCGGTGCTGAAGGCGACTCCGACGTAGTGGACGGTGACGGTCTGGCCGGCCTGCGCGACCGGGCCGTCGCCCTCCCAGATGTCCTTGATCTCGAGGTCCGCCGGGGGCTCGCCGCCCGGGAAGTCGATCTCGGGCTTGTCGATGCTCACGTCTTAGGCTCCTGCTTGTCTGCGAAAAGGCGAACACGCACAGTCTTACATCCCCCGCACGTCAGAGCTTCGCGAGGATGTCCACCGAAAAGACCAGCGTGGAGTCCTTCTTGATGCCGCTGCCCTGCGGCGGGTTGTCGCCGTAGCCCAGCTTCGGCGGGATGACGATGAGGACCCGGCTGCCGACCTTCTTGCCGGTCAGGCCCTGCGCCCAGCCCTTGACGACCTGCTGGAGCGAGAACGACACCAGCTGCTTGTTGGCGTACGAGGAGTCGAACTCCTTGCCGCCGTCCCACAGCACGCCCTTGTACTGCACGAGGACGCTGTCGTCGGCGGCGACCTTCTCGCCGTCGCCCTCCAGGACGTACTCGGCGACGAGCTTCTTCGGGGCGGCCGCCTTGGGCACCTCGATGGAGGGCGCCTTGCCGTCGGTGTTGGTGCCGACCTTGGGCAGGTCCGCGTCGTCCTGGGCGACCTTCTCGCCGTCGGCGGAGCTCTTGGCGTTGAACGTGTCCAGCACGTCGACGACGAAGACCAGCGTGTCGGTGCCCTTGATGCCCGCCTGCGGGTTGCCCTGCGAGCCGTAGCCCCAGGTGGGCGGGACGGCCATCTCGACACGGCTGCCGGCCTTCTTGCCGGCCAGCGCGTACCGCCAGCCGTCGATGATCTGGCCCTGGGTGAGCTGGATGGCCAGGCGGGTCTTGCGGTCGTAGGAGTTGTCGAAGACCTTGGCGGTGCTCCAGACCTGGCCCAGGTAGTTCGCGACGACGAAGTCGTTCTCCGCGATGCTCTTGCCGCTGCCCGCGATCAGCGTCTTCACCGCGAGCTGCTTCGACGGCTCTCCGCTGCCCTTGGCGACCGTCGGCTTCTCGTCGAACTTGGTGCCCGCGGTGACCGCCGGCAGCGGACCGTCCACGATCTTCGGCGGCGGCGCCGAGGACGGGGCCGATGCCGAGGGAGAGGGCGAGGGGCTGTCGCTGGCCTTGCTCGAATCCGACTTGTCGTCGCCGCACGCGGCGAGTGTGGCCAGTCCTGCGGGAACAGAGATGAGAAGTGAGCGTCGGCGCACTGTGGGGGCCTCGTAATCGATCGATCTCGTTGATGGCGTGCGCGCAACTCTACGGCGTGAGCAGGGCGCCGTACTTGTAACGTACGGCGCCCGTGTGGCGTTCCGGCTGAATATCCGCCGGAGCATTTCCTCACATTCCGGCGATCAGCTTCTCCACCCGGTCGTCCACGGAACGGAACGGGTCCTTGCACAAGACCGTGCGCTGAGCCTGGTCGTTGAGCTTGAGGTGAACCCAGTCGACCGTGAAGTCACGGCGCTGTTCCTGGGCGCGCCGGATGAAGTCGCCGCGCAGCCGGGCCCGAGTGGTCTGCGGCGGAACCGACTTGCCCTCGAAGATCTTCAAGTCGTTGCAGATGCGTGCCGCCTGGCCCTTCTTCTCGAGCAGGTAGTACAGGCCACGACGGCGGTGGATGTCGTGGTAGGCGAGGTCTATCTGCGCGACCCGCGGGTGCGACATGGTCATGTTGTTCTTGGCGCGGTACCGCTCGATGAGCTTGTACTTCATGACCCAGTCGATCTCGGTGCCGATACGGTCGAGGTCCTCGGCCTCGATCGCGTCCAGTGTGCGGCCCCACAGCTCCAGGACCTGCTCGACGGTGCCGGTGCGGATGCCGCGGCGCTCGCAGAAGTCCACGGCCTTCTCGTAGTACTCGCGCTGCACCTCCAGGGCGGAGGCCTCGCGGCCGCTGGCCAGGCGCACCTTGCGCCGGCCGGTGATGTCGTGGCTGACCTCGCGGATCGCCCGGATCGGGTTCTCCAGGGTCAGGTCGCGCATCACGGTGCCCGCCTCGATCATGCGCAGCACCAGGTCGGTGGCGCCGACCTTGAGGAGCATGGTCGTCTCGGACATGTTGGAGTCGCCCACGATGACGTGCAGGCGGCGGTAGCGCTCGGCGTCGGCGTGCGGCTCGTCGCGCGTGTTGATGATCGGCCGGGAGCGGGTCGTCGCCGAGGAGACGCCCTCCCAGATGTGCTCGGCCCGCTGGCTGACGCAGTAGACGGCCCCGCGCGGCGTCTGCAGCACCTTGCCGGCACCGCACAGCAGCTGCCTCGTCACCAGAAACGGAATGAGAATGTCCGCGAGCCGGGAGAACTCCCCGTGCCGGGCGACCAGATAGTTCTCGTGGCAGCCGTAGGAGTTGCCCGCCGAATCGGTGTTGTTCTTGAAGAGGTAGACGTCGCCCGCGATTCCCTCCTCGTGCAGGCGTCGTTCGGCGTCCACCAGGAGTCCCTCGAGAATGCGCTCGCCCGCTTTGTCGTGGGTGACCAGTTCGGTCACGTTGTCACATTCCGGTGTGGCGTATTCCGGATGTGAGCCCACGTCGAGATAGAGGCGGGCGCCGTTTCGCAGAAAGACATTGCTGCTGCGGCCCCATGACACGACACGGCGGAAGAGGTACCGCGCCACCTCGTCAGGAGACAGGCGGCGCTGTCCCCTGAACGTGCACGTGACGCCGTACTCGTTCTCCAGCCCGAAAATGCGGCGGTCCATGAGGGAACATTACGCCCGATCCCCTGAACTGAAACGGGGTTCGGGGGCACGGTTTGGATCATTTTCCGAACCGGACACAACAACCGCTCCCCCGCCGGGAGCTGCGAGTACCCGTCCCGTGGCCGCCAAAACCAGCAGGGACACGCCACCCGCGGCACCCGGCACGGCGAAGCCCCACAGGGCCCCGCCCGTCTCCACGACGGGCCCGGCGACGCCCGCTCCGACCGAGTGGCCCACGGTGAACGTCGTCACCAGCCAGGAGAACGCCTCGGTGACCGTGCCGCGCGGGGCATGACGGTCGACCAGGACGAACGCGCAGGCGATGGCGGGCGCGAGGAAGACACCGGCGAGCGCGGTAAGCGCCACCATGGGCACCGCGTCCGGCATGAGGAGCAGCGGCAGGTAACACACCACCAGAAGGGCCACCAGCACCTGGAGTCGCCGCGCGGGCTCACCGGCCCACTGCCGGGCCCCGTAGACGGTGCCGCCGACCAGCGCCCCGAACCCCAGGGCCGCCATCAGCCAGCCGTACACGGCGTCACCGCCGTGCGCGTCCGCGTAAGGCACCGAGGCGACGGTGATGGACCCGAGCGCCATACCGATGAACAGGAACGCGGCCAGCAACGCCAGCAGCCCCGCCGAACGCAGCGCGCCCAGCCAGTGCGCCTCCCGCGGCGCCGACCGCCAGGCACGCGAGGGCGGCGAGACGACCACGGACAGCGCGCCCAGCACCCCGACCACGTTCAGCACCAGCAGCGCGACCTGGGCCGACCACAGGGACACGCACAGCGTCACGAGCAGCGGCCCGACGGTGAACATCACCTCCTGGGCCACGGCGTCCATGGCGTACGCCGTGTGCACCTGGTCCTCCTTCCGGAGCACCGACGACCACAGGGCCCGCAGCCCGCCCTCCAAGGGGGGTGTGAAGAGCCCCGCGGCCGCGACGGCGGCATACGCGACCGCCGGCGACCCGATCCCGGCGAAGGCGAACACGGCCATGGCGAGCCCCGACAGCACGGCCGCAGGCAACTGCACCCGCGGCTGCCCCCGCAGATCCACGAGCCTGCCCAGCACCGGCTGCCCCACGGCATTGGCGACGCCGTACACACCCGCCAGCGCCCCCGCCAGGCTGTACGAACCGCCCTCCGCCCGCACGAACAGCAGGATCGCGATGGCGCCGGTGGCATTGGGCAGCCGGCCCACGAGTGTGCCGACGAGCAGCCGGGCGGCGTGCCGCGCCCGAAGGATCTCCAGGTATCCCGTAGCCATGTCCCCGCCCTAGGTTTTACGTATAACGTCAACGAGTCATACGTACCATGTCCGCTGTTCGACAGTCCAGACGAAGGAGCGGCCCGACGGTGGCACGAGGCAGCACCCGCCCCACGAGCCGGGACGTCGCCCAGGCCGCGGGCGTCTCCCAGGCGGCGGTCTCCCTGGTCCTGGGCGACAAGTGGCGCGGACGCGTCTCGGAGACGACGGCGCAGCGGGTCCGCGAGGCCGCCCGCGACCTCGGCTACCGCCCGAACCTCGCGGCCCGCAACCTGCGCCTGGGCCGAACCCGCACGGTCCTCCTGGTGGTCCCGGCCCTCACCACGGAGTTCTTCGCGGGTGTCTACACGGGCGCCGCCCGCGTCGCCGCCGACCACGGATTCGGCGTCGTCCTCTACCCCTCCCCCGAGGGCGTCGGCCCCGCCCGCGACCCCTTCGCCTCCGCCCAGGCCGCCCTGGACGGCGTGATCGCCTCCTCCATGGCCGCCGACGCGCTCACCGCGATCCGCGGGGACCAGCTCCCGCTGGTGATGCTGGACAGCGATCCGGCAGGGAGCCTGGGTGCGGCGACGGTGAACCTGGACATCTCCGACGGTGTCCGCCAGGTCGCGGAGCACCTGCTCTCTCTGGGCCACCGCCGCTTCCTCCATCTGGCGGCGGACGTACCGTCCTGGACCTTCGAGGTGCGGGCCCGGGAACTGGCGAGCCGGCTGAGTGAAGTCCCCGGTACGTCGGTCCGCACGACCCGCGCGCCGATCTCCATCGAGGGCGCCGTGACAGCCACGGAGGCCGCCCTCTCGCTCCCCGGGCCGCGCCCCACCGCGGTTGTCTGCGACGACGACAAACTGGCCGCGGGTGCGTACAAGGCGATCCGCCGTCTCGGCCTGCGCGTCCCGGACGACGTCTCGGTCACCGGCCTGGACGATCTCGCCCTGGCCACGGCCATCGACCCGGAGCTGACGACGGTCCGCCTGGACGCGGAGCTCTTCGGGGAGCGGGGCATGCGGGCCCTGCTGGCCGTCCTGGAGGGCCGGGCACCCGAGGGCGGGGACATTCCGGTGCAGCTCGTAGTACGAGGCTCCACGGCGCCGCCGGGGCTGCCGTAACCGCTCGGCGCCGATGCTGAGGCCGGGTGGGGTCCGCAACCCGGCGGAGCGGGGTGCCGCTGCGCCCACCCGTGCCGCCCTTAGCGGCACGATTGCCCGCAGCTGGGGCGGGACGCGCCCGCACTCGCGTACGGCGAGAAGGGGCCGTGTCGGGGGGTGTCCGCCCGCAGCGGTTGTCGCGTCAACGGACAGTCAGTCGGTATCCGACCCCATCGCGACGTTCCGAGGACGGACACTCCCCGACGCGGCCCCGACCCACCACCCGCGAGATGGCGCGACGCGCACCCCTACCAAGCCCCCCAGGCCGCCGCAGGCATGCAAAACCGCGCGCCCCGGCCGCCACAGCAACCAGGACGCGCGACGTGACGATCGGGCCGAGCTACCCGGCGTCCTCGGCGTCCTCGGACGCCGTGTCCTCCGCGCCCCCGCCCCCGTCCCCTTCCGCCGCGCCCAGCAGCCGAGACAGCTGACGCCCCCCGATCCGCTTGAACTTGCGCTTCTGCGGCCGCGTACGGTCCAGCACCGCCACCTCCAGCCGCTCCGCGGGAATCTCCCGCTCGCTGCCGTTGGTGTCGCGCGACAGCGCCTGCACCGCCAGCTTCAGGGCCTCCGCCAGCGTCATACCGTCCCGGTGGCGCTGGTCCAGGTAGCTGCTGATCTGCTCCGCGTTGCCCCCCACCGCGACCGAGCCGTGCTCGTCCACGATCGAGCCGTCGTGCGGGAGACGGTAGAGCTGGTCACCTTCCGGGCTCTCCCCCACCTCGGCGACCACCAGCTCCACCTCGTACGGCTTCTCGCCCGCGGAGGAGAAGATCGTGCCCAGGGTCTGCGCGTAGACGTTGGCCAGGCCACGGGCCGTGACGTCGTCGCGGTCGTAGGTGTACCCCCGCAGGTCGGCGTACCGCACCCCACCGATCCGCAGGTTCTCGTACTCGTTGTACTTGCCGGCGGCCGCGAAACCGATCCGGTCGTAGATCTCGCTGAACTTGTGCAGCGCACGGGACGGGTTCTCGCCGACGAACACGATGCCGTCGGCAAACTGCAGCACGACCAGGCTGCGGCCACGGGCGATGCCCTTGCGGGCGTACTCCGCCCGGTCGGCCATCTGCTGCTGGGGTGAAACATAGAACGGCGTCGACACCGGTTATCCGTCCCTTTCTGTGGATGTCACTGGATCACCTTGACAAGAAACGGCCGCTGTCTACAGCAGCGAGGCCCGCGGACCGTCCGGCTGCTCCAGGCGTCGCGCCAGGACCGAGCGGGCGATCTCGGAGGACTCCTCATCGGTGAGCCGGCGGAAGCCGTCCTCGGTGATCACGGTGACGATCGGGTAGATCCGGCGGGCGACATCGGGACCGCCCGTCGCCGAGTCGTCGTCGGCCGCGTCGTACAGGGCCTGGACGACGAGGGTCGTGGCCTCTTCCTCGCTCAGGTCGTCACGGAAGAGCTTCTTCATGGCGCCGCGCGCGAAGATCGAGCCCGACCCGGTGGCCGCGAAGTTCGTCTCCTCGGAGCGGCCGCCCGTCACGTCGTACGAGAAGATCCGGCCACTGTCGCGGCCCACGTCGTACCCCGCGAACAGCGGCACCACGGCCAAGCCCTGCATGGCCATGCCGAGGTTGGAGCGGATCATCGTCGACAGCCGGTTCGCCTTGCCCTCCAGGGACAGCTGCGCACCCTCGACCTTCTCGAAGTGCTCCAGCTCGAGCTGGAACAGCTTCACCATCTCCACGGCCAGACCCGCCGTGCCGGCGATGCCCACCGCGGAGTACTCGTCGGCCGGGAAGACCTTCTCGATGTCCCGCTGCGCGATGACGTTGCCCATCGTCGCCCTGCGGTCACCGGCCAGCACGACGCCCCCGGGGAACGTCACGGCGACGATGGTGGTCCCGTGCGGTGCCTCGATCACCCCCTGGGTGGGAGGCAGTTGCCGGTTGCCGGGCAGGATCTCCGGCTGGTGCTCGGAGAGGAAGTCCATGAAGGAGGAGGACCCTGGCGTCAGGAAGGCAGCTGGTAGACGCCCGGTGCTACGAGTGTTGGCTTCCACGCGATTCCTTCCACGTATGCGACAGCCCGCCCTGTGACGTCGGGCCGATCCTTTGGAACAACCCCGGTCCGGTTGCGACCGGGGGCACGGTATGCCTCGGACCCTACCCGTCCTTCGGCGGTGATCCACATGTCCGGCGGCACCAACTCCACCGGATCGACGCCGCACTTGCGACGCCACCGACGCCCGGAGCGCCGCACACGGAGGCATCGCGTCATTCCCTGCCCCGCGCACAGCGCTCCGCGCTCCGCCCGTCCGTCACCCAGACCCGCTCACCTTCGAAATGAAGGCAAAGGCACCTTACTGGCCACCCTTTTGAACGAAGGAGCGCACGAAGTCCTCGGCGTTCTCCTCGAGGACGTCGTCGATCTCGTCCAGAACCGAGTCCACGTCGTCGCTCAGCTTCTCCTGACGCTCCTTGAGGTCCTCCGAAGCCTGCGTCTCCGCCGCCTGCTCCTCGACCTCCTCGGTGGACCGGGTGGCCTTCTGCTGTCCGCCGCCGGTGTCCTTGGTCGCCATATCCCTCACCCCGCTCGGTTCGCCCGACACAGTTGCTCGGTCAAGATCAGACCCTACTCGCCGGGTCTGACAATGGCCCCGCAGTTGCTCCAACGTACGGGGGCCACCTCGATGATTCCCGGACCTGGGATTTTCCACCCTGTCCGGCCGCCTCCTCCCGAGTACCCACTGAACGCGATCATCCGCCGGACAGGACCCTGACCAGGTCTTCCGCCGTGCGGCAGCGGTCCAGGAGCTCCTTGACGTGATTACGCGTTCCGCGAAGCGGTTCCAGGGTTGGAACCCGCTGCAGGGAGTCGCGGCCCGGCAGATCGAAGATCACCGAGTCCCAGGAAGCCGCCGCGACGTCGTCCGCGTACTGCTCCAGGCAGCGCCCGCGGAAGTACGCGCGCGTGTCCTCAGGCGGCGCCGTACGGGCCCGCTCGATGTCCGCCTCGGTCAGCAGCCGCTTCATGCGCCCGCGGGCCACCAGGCGGTTGTACAGGCCCTTCTCGGGCCGCACGTCGGCGTACTGGAGGTCGACCAGGTGCAGCCGCGCCGCGTCCCAGTCGAGGCTGTCCCGGCGCCGGTAGCCCTCCATGAGCTCCCGCTTGGCGACCCAGTCCAGCTCGCCGGCCAGGCTCATCGGGTCGTGCTCCAGACGGGTGAGGGTGTCCTCCCACCGCGACAGGACGTCCTTGGTCTGGTCGTCGGCGTCGGCCCCGAACCGCTCCTCCACGTACTTGCGGGCGAGCTCGTAGTACTCCATCTGCAGCTGGACCGCGGTGAGCGTCCGGCCGCTGCGGAGTGTGACCAGCCGCTTGAGCGACGGGTCGTGCGAGACCTGGTGCAGCGTACGAACCGGCTGGTCGACGGCGAGGTCCACCGCGATGAAGCCGTCCTCGATCATCGACAGGACGAGAGCCGTCGTACCCAGCTTCAGATACGTCGAGATCTCCGAGAGGTTCGCGTCACCGATGATCACATGCAGGCGGCGGTACTTCTCGGCGTCCGCGTGCGGCTCGTCGCGGGTGTTGATGATCGGGCGCTTGAGCGTCGTCTCGAGGCCGACCTCCACCTCGAAGTAGTCCGCCCGCTGACTGAGCTGGAAGCCGTGCTCGTGCCCGTCCTGGCCGATGCCGACACGGCCCGCCCCGGTGAAGACCTGCCGGGAGACGAAGAACGGCGTCAGATGGCGCACGATGTCCGAGAAGGGGGTCTCCCGCTTCATCAGGTAGTTCTCGTGCGTGCCGTAGGACGCGCCCTTGTTGTCGGTGTTGTTCTTGTACAGGTGGATCGGCTGGGCACCGGGCAGCTGTGCGGCCCGCTCCGCGGCCTCGGCCATGATCCGCTCGCCGGCCTTGTCCCAGAGGACGGCGTCCCGGGGGTTGGTCACCTCGGGGGCGCTGTACTCGGGGTGCGCGTGGTCGACGTAGAGCCGCGCACCGTTGGTGAGGATCACGTTGGCCAGGCCGATGTCCTCGTCGGTGAGCTGGCTGGAGTCGGCGGCCTCGCGGGCGAGGTCGAAGCCTCGCGCGTCCCGCAGCGGGTTCTCCTCCTCGAAGTCCCAGCGAGCCCGGCGGGCCCGGTGCATCGCAGCCGCGTAGGCGTTCACGATCTGGGACGAGGTGAGCATGGCATTGGCGTTGGGGTGGCCGGGGACGGAGATCCCGTACTCCGTCTCGATGCCCATTACTCGCCGTACGGTCATGCGGCCCTCCTTGCCCGGCGGCACCCTCGGTCGTGGGCGCCACTCAGATACCGCTGGCGCTCGGTTGCGTGTGCGGTGCCCGTCCCCGCACTGCGCGACTCGGCGGTACGGAAGAGCCTAGAACGCCTTTGCGCTGGTGGGGAGATCATTTGCGTCATTGCGTTGCTCCAGCCGTGGCCTGAAAAACAGTCGGCTGCGGGTACCCGCCGAGGGCACCCGCAGCCGCCCTGCCTTTTACAGGTACTGACCGGTGTTCGCCACCGTGTCGATGGAGCGTCCGGTGTCCGCGCCCTGCTTTCCGGTGATGAGCGTACGGATGTACACGATCCGCTCGCCCTTCTTTCCGGAGATCCGGGCCCAGTCGTCCGGGTTCGTTGTGTTGGGCAGGTCCTCGTTCTCCTTGAACTCGTCCACGCAGGCCTGGAGGAGGTGGGAGACGCGCAGACCCTTCTGGTTCTTCTCGAGGAAGTCCTTGATCGCCATCTTCTTGGCACGGCCCACGATGTTCTCGATCATGGCGCCGGAATTGAAGTCCTTGAAGTAGAGGACTTCCTTGTCACCATTGGCGTAGGTGACCTCCAGGAAGCGGTTCTCCTCGGACTCGGCGTACATCTGTTCCACAGCCGTCTGGATCATGCTCTGGACGGTGGACGCCTTGGAGTCTCCGTGCTCGGCGAGGTCGTCGCCGTGCAGCGGGAGGCGCTCGGTGAGGTACTTGCCGAAGATGTCCTTGGCCGCCTCGGCGTCCGGACGCTCGATCTTGATCTTCACGTCGAGCCGGCCGGGCCGCAGGATGGCGGGGTCGATCATGTCCTCACGGTTGGAGGCGCCGATCACGACCACGTTCTGCAGGCCCTCCACGCCGTCGATCTCGGCGAGCAGCTGCGGGACGATGGTGTTCTCCACGTCCGAGCTGACACCGGAGCCACGGGTGCGGAAGAGGGACTCCATCTCGTCGAAGAAGACGATGACGGGGGTACCCTCGCTGGCCTTCTCACGGGCCCGCTGGAAGACGAGGCGGATCTGCCGCTCCGTCTCACCGACGTACTTGTTCAGGAGCTCGGGGCCCTTGATGTTGAGGAAGAAGCTCTTGCCCTGGGCCTGGCCGGTCACCTCGGCGACCTTCTTGGCCAGCGAATTGGCCACGGCCTTGGCGATCAGGGTCTTACCGCAACCGGGAGGCCCGTACAGCAGGACACCCTTCGGCGGCCGCAGTTCGTGCTCCTTGAACAGGTCGGGGTAGAGATACGGGAGCTCGACCGCGTCGCGGATGGCCTCGATCTGGCCCCCGAGACCGCCGATCTGCTCGTAGCCGATGTCGGGGACCTCTTCGAGGACGAGCTCCTCGACCTCGCTCTTCGGCACGACCTCGTAGACGTAGCCGGAGCGGGGTTCGAGCAGGAGGGCGTCGCCGGGACGGATGGTGACGTCCAGCAGCGGCTCGGCGAGCCGCACCACCCGCTCCTCGTCGGTGTGCCCGAGCACCAGGGCCCGCTCGCCGTCCTCGAGGATCTCCTTGAGGGTGACGATGTCTCCGACGCTCTCGTACTCCATGGCCTCGACCACGTTGAGCGCTTCGTTGAGCATCAATTCCTGGCCGCGCCGGAGCTCGTCGAGCTCGACGCTGGGGCTGACGTTCACCCTGAGCTTGCGGCCGCCGGTGAAGATGTCGGCGGTACCGTCCTCGTTCGCCTGCAGGAAGACCCCGAAGCCGGCCGGCGGCTGCGCGAGCCGGTCGACCTCCTCCTTGAGGGCCACGATCTGGTCACGGGCCTCACGGAGCGTGTTGGCGAGCCGCTCGTTCTGCGCGGACACGCCGGCCAGATTGGTCTGCAGCTCGACGATCCGCTCTTCGAGAATCCTCGTGTGCCGCGGAGAGTCGGCGAGCTTGCGCCGCAGGACGGCGATCTCCTGCTCAAGGTAGGCGATCTGCCCGGCCGGGTCGTCGGACCCGCGTCCCGGGCGGATGCCGCGGTTCATGTCGTCGTCGTGGGCTGCCACGGTCCTCACCTCCTCCAAGGGGAGCTGGACGCTTCCAGACCCTACCTGGGCGGGTGTCGATTGAAACCCCTAGATCACAAAGACGGTCGGGGTGTGTCCGATCTTCACCCTTGCGCTCTCCCTCACGCCAGGGGAATACCCACCGAACATGAATGGAACCCAGCCGGAGGTAGGGTCGAAGCGTTCAACACCCGTCAGAGCTGGCCGGATTCCCGATACGGCTCGACGCATGAAACGGCAGGAGACATGAGCGTGCAGCAGGAAGCCGGGGTCGACGGCGAGGCTCTGGAGGTCTGGATCGACCAGGACCTGTGTACCGGCGACGGCATCTGCGCCCAGTACGCGCCGGAGGTGTTCGAGCTGGACATCGACGGTCTGGCCTATGTGAAGAGCGCCGACGACGAGCTGCTCCAGGACAAGGGCGCCGCAACGCCCGTACCGCTGCCGCTTCTCACGGACGTGGTCGACTCCGCGAAGGAGTGTCCGGGCGAGTGCATCCACGTACGTCGAGTTTCGGACAGGGCCGAGGTCTACGGACCGGACGCGGAGTGACTCCTTCCGTACACTCCGTCACTCCTGTCTGATATCTCACACGCACCGGCGCGCACGCCTCACACGCTGCGGGCGCCGGACGGTGTGGAGCGGACGAACGCGCCGTTCTGCCAACGCCATTTCACGTCGCTCTTCACGTCGGGGCAGCAACGCGGCACGTCGGCCGACGAGTAGCCGAAGAGCGTGGCCGTGACGGCGCCCTGACGTACGGCGAAGTCGCTGACGGTGTTGCCGTCCTTGGGGTCGAGCAGGGTCGCCACCACGCGCGGCTTGCCGCCGTCGGGGTCCCGGGTGAGGACGTAGACACCGTCCGGCGGGGTGCCCATCGGGGAGTCGCAGTGGACCACGGCCACCGTCTCGGGCGAGCCGTCGCCGTCGAGGTCTCCGGAAGCCCGCTTCTTCACCACGGCCTTCACCGGGCCGCACTCGATCGGGAACGTCACCGCTGCCGGGTCGGGTGGGGCGAGGGCCGCCGGGGCGCTGCGCGTCTCGGGGGCGGCCGCCTGGGCCGCCGTCGCCGCACCCGGCTGCAGGAACGAGGAGAGGGCCATGACGCCCGCGACGGCCGTGGCGGTGGCGAGCCAGTGGATGGGGCGGGCGTGGGTGTGGGCGAGCTCCGGGACGGCGGAAGGCTGCACTAGGAGTGTCTCCTGAGGGCTGTGCCGGTGGGTTGGCCAAGGGGGGGATGGCCAAGATGGTGCCACACGTCACACCACGTGGGAACGGCGGGGTGTGCACGTCCTGTGCCGGGGAAGTCAGAAGAGTTGCGGTTCCTGCCGCTGTGTCAGCGGGCCCGCTCGCGCACGGGCCGCCGCCTCCCCGCATCGCGGCGGTGGGGCGGACCCTGGATGTGTTCTGTCAGGTCAACCGATAAGCGCCGTGGTTCACCCGCTGCGGCCGTCAGGGACAACAAAAGGGCGCCGTGGCGGAGTTCCCGAAGTGGATCCGGGAACTCCGCCACGGCGCCTGTGCGTTGGATGCGGCAGCGGGGCCGCCTCAGCGGCCGGAGCCGCCGTCGGCGTTGGGTCCGGCGTAGTCCTCGCCGTAGGCGCCCTTGGCGGGGCGGCGGCGGCGCATGGGCGGCTCGACGCCGTCGGCGAGGCGGCGGGCGGTGAGCAGGAAGCCGGTGTGGCCGATCATCCGGTGGTCCGGGCGCACGGCCAGGCCCTCGATGTGCCAGTTGCGGATCATCGACTCCCAGGCGCTCGGCTCGTTGAAGCAGCCGATCTCACGGATGGACTCGACGGTCCGGGCGAGCTGGGTGGTGGTCGCCACGTAGCAGCACAGGATGCCGCCGGGGACGAGCGCCTTGGAGACGGCCTCCAGGCACTCCCAGGGGGCGAGCATGTCGAGGATGACGCGGTCCACGTCGGCGTCGGACAGGTTGTCCTGGAGGTCACCGACGGTGAGCTGCCAGGCGGGGTGCGGGCCGCCGAAGTAGCGCTCCACGTTCGCCTGGGCGATCTCGGCGAAGTCGGCGCGGCGCTCGTAGCTGTGCAGCATGCCCTGGTCGCCGATGACGCGCAGCAGGAAGCTGCTGAGCGAGCCGGAGCCCACGCCGGCCTCGACGACGCGTGCGCCGGGGAAGATGTCGGCGAAGGCGAGGATCTGCCCCGCGTCCTTCGGGTAGACGACGGCTGCCCCGCGGGGCATGGACAGGACGTAGTCGGGGAGCAGGGGGCGCAGCGCGAGATAGGCGACGTTACCGGTGGTGCGGACAACGCTGCCCTCGGGTGCGCCGATCAGTTCGTCGTGGGGGAAGGAACCCTTGTGGGTGTGGAAGTTCTTCCCGGCCTCGAGCGTGAACGTGTAGTGGCGGCCCTTGGGGTCGGTCAGCTGAACCTGGTCCCCGACCTTGAAGGGCCCGCGCCTGCGGGCGGCACCGGTCGGTTCGGACATGTGACCAGCCTACCGGTCCCCGGAGGGGGCGCCGACCACCTCAGCTGGGCCTCGCCATGGCCTTCACGAAGGCCCGCTCCACGTCGGCCGCCGACAGGACGCCGTAGATCTCGCCGGTCTCCTCGACGACGAGGTATTCGGTGGCGGGCGTCGCCCTGAGGGCGTCGAGCAGTTCCTCCCCCGACAGTTCCGCCGAGACGCGCATGCCGTCGGTGAGGTCCTGGGCGAGGCCGCTGACCGCGACCCAGGGGCGGCGGTGTTCGGGTACGCCGACGATCGCGGCCTCGCGGACCAGCGAGAGGGGCTTGCCGTCGGCGTCGACGACGACCAGGGCGCGTGCTCCGGCGCTGTTGGCGCGGCGCAGGGCCTCCGAGAGCGGGGTGTGGGTCTCGACGGGCACGGCCCGGCGGGTGAGCGCGCGGGCGCGCAGCTCGGGGAGGTGCTCGCGCAGCCGGGCCATGCGCAGGCTGTTGCCGGCACCGGTCCAGATGATCGCGGCGAGGATGGCGGCGAGCAGGGCGTCCAGGACGGTGTCCATGCCGACGTTGTCGACGGCGTCGGAGCCGAGGGCGCCGGACTGGGTGAGCAGCGGCAGGCCGATGAGGACCGAGACGGCGAGCGCGCGGCCGATCCAGGCGGCGGCGACGGTGCCGGCCATCGGCTTGCCGGTGATCTTCCAGACGACGGCGCGCAGCATCCGGCCGCCGTCGAGGGGCAGGCCGGGCAGGAGGTTGAACGCGGCCACGATGAGGTTGGAGATCATCAGGCCGGCCAGCAGGACGCCCGGGACGGTGCCCGGGTCCACGGTCTGCATGGCGGCGTAGAAGACGCCGGCGAGGGCGAGGGAGAGCAGGGGCCCGACGAAGGCGAGCCAGAACTCCCGGCCGGGGGTCTCGGCCTCCTTCTCGATCTCGGAGACGCCGCCGAAGAACTGGAGCTGGATGCGGCGGACCGGGAGCTTGAAGCGGAGGGCGGCGACGGTGTGGGCCAGTTCGTGGACGAGCACGGAGGCGTAGAAGGCGACCGCGAAGAACAGGGAGACCAGGTAGCGGGCGGCGCCGAGCTCGGGCAGGACGCGCTCCAGCTGCCCGCCGAACACCCAGGTGATCAGCGCGGCGACGAGGAACCAGCTGGGCGCGACGTACACGGGCACCCCGAAGGGCCGTCCCATGAGCAGGCCGCCCCGGGGCTCGGGGGGCCGCTGGGGGGCGGGCCCCTTGCCGTCGGCGGAGTGCGCGAGGGGACGCTCGCCGGTGCCGGGCGCGGCGGGCTCGGTGCGGCCGTCCGGGTCGGGGGTGGAGGGCTGCTGCCCGGGGTCCTGGGCGCCGCGGTCCTGGGAGGGGGACGCACCAGCGTTCCGGTCGGTCGCGGAGTCAGCTGCCGGGCCGGGCTTCCGCAACGAGGGACGGTCCCCTTCGGTTGCGCCGGAGTCCCGGCCCGCTGCGGAGTTGCCCCCGCCCGCCGGGCCAAGCCGCCGCGACGACGGACCATCCCCCTCGGACGCGCGGGAGCCCTGGTCCGCGCCGGCGTCGTCCTCGGGCCCGTCCGGTCCTGCCGGCGGTGTCGCCGTGGGTCCTGCCTCCGGGGCGTCGTCGTGCTGCTCGGAGGGGAAACGCCGTCCGTCCGTGGGCTGTTCGTCGGCGGCGGTCGGGTCGGTGGCCGGGGCCGGAGCCCCCGCGTGGCCCTCGGCCGACTCGTCGTTGCCGGACCGCGGCTGCCCGCGCCCGCCGCTCTCGTCCACCGGTGTCCCCTCATTCGAAGCGTCTCCCGCGCCTGCCGGCCGGGAGGGTCCCGAGTCGATGGTATGCGTCCGCCGAGGTGCCTTCCGCCCCGGCACCCCTGTGTTTCCCGTCCGTCCCGCCCCTTCCCCGCTCCCCGCCCCGTACGCGGCCCGACCGCGGCTGGGTCACTGTCAGTGGCGGCCCGTATGGTCTGGGGCATGGAGACGAGCACCGAGGGCGCCGCGCAGCCCGACAGCAGCCCTGCCGCGGCGGTGGATCCGCCGGTCCCGGCCGGGTCCGTGGAGGCGGTCATCGAGACGACGGTGGAGACGGCGACCGGGGACGCGCCCACCGCCATACCGCCCTCGGCACTGTCCCCCTCGCGTGCGAGCGACTTCATGCAGTGCCCGCTGCTCTACCGCTTCCGGGTCATCGACCGGCTGCCGGAGAAGCCCAGCGAGGCGGCGACCCGGGGCACGCTGGTGCACGCGGTGCTGGAGCGGCTCTTCGACGCCCCGGCGGCCGAGCGCACGGCGCCCCGTGCGAAGTCGCTGATCCCGGGCCAGTGGGACCGGCTGCGCGAGTCGCGGCCGGAGGTCGTGGAGCTGTTCGCGGACGATCCGCGGGGCGAGCGGCTGGCGCGCTGGCTGGGCGAGGCGGAGCAGCTCGTCGAGCGCTGGTTCTCCCTGGAGGACCCCAGCCGGCTGGAGCCGGCCGAGCGGGAGCTGTTCGTCGAGACCGAGCTGGACTCCGGGCTGCGGCTGCGCGGGATCATCGACCGGGTCGATGTCGCCCCGACGGGCGAGGTCCGGATCGTCGACTACAAGACGGGGAAGGCCCCGAGGCCCGAGTACTCCGAGGGCGCCCTGTTCCAGATGAAGTTCTACGCCCTCGTGGTCTGGCGACTGAAGAACGTGGTGCCGCGGCGGCTCCAGCTGGTGTATCTGGGCAGCGGTCAGGTGCTGACGTACGACCCGGTCCTCGCCGACCTGGAGCGGGTCGAGCGCAAGCTGCTGGCGCTGTGGGAGGCGATCCGGCTGGCGACGGAGACGGGCGACTGGCGGCCACGCCCCACGAAGCTGTGCGGCTGGTGCGACCACCAGGCCCACTGCCCGGAGTTCGGCGGTACTCCCCCGCCGTACCCGTTGCCGGTGAGGGCGGCGGAGTCCGGCGGGCCCGCGCAGGGCAGAATGGGGCCGGACTAGCGAAGGAGACTTACGTGGCCATCCGTGTCCTACTGGTCGACGACCAGCCGCTGCTCCGCACGGGCTTCCGGATGATTCTGGAGGCCGAGCAGGACATCGCGGTCGTCGGCGAGGCCGGAGACGGCCTCCAGGCGCTCGACCAGGTGCGGGCCCTGCAGCCCGACGTGGTCCTGATGGACATCCGCATGCCGCGGATGGACGGTGTGGAGGCGACCCGGCAGATCACGGGCCCCGAGCGGGACGGCCCGGCGAAGGTGCTGGTGCTGACCACCTTCGACCTCGACGAGTACGTGGTGGAGGCGCTGCGCGCCGGCGCCAGCGGCTTCCTGCTCAAGGACGCCCCGGCCAACGAGCTGGTGCAGGCGATCCGGGTCGTGGCCGCGGGCGAGGCGATGCTCGCGCCGAGCATCACACGCCGGCTGCTCGACAAGTACGCCACGCATCTGCCCTCCGGTGACGAGCCGGTGCCGGACACGCTGCACACGCTCACCGACCGCGAGGTCGAGGTGCTGAAGCTGGTGGCGCGCGGACTGTCCAACGCCGAGATCGCCGCCGACCTGTTCGTCAGCGAGACCACGGTCAAGACGCACGTCGGGCACGTGCTGACCAAGCTGGGTCTGCGCGACCGGGTGCAGGCCGCGGTGTACGCGTACGAGAGCGGGCTGGTGCGCCCCGGCGCGCAGTAACCCCGGGCCGGCGGACATGTGAAGGGCGCCCCCGGCCGAGGCCGGGGGCGCCCTTCACATGGGTGCGTCGGTCACGCGTCCTTGCTCAGCTCCCAGAAGCGGAACACGGTGGACGCGTCGAGGCAGTACTCCAGTCCGTAGACGCCTTCGCGCGCGACCGCGTACTGCTTGGCCTGCCACACCGGCAGGACGGGGAGTTCGTCGGCGACGATGTCCTGCAGCTCCCCGAACTCCTTGTCGGTGGCGGCGCGGTTGGTCAGGGCCGCGGTGCTCGGGATGAGGCTGCCCGTGATGGCGTCGTTCTCGTAGTTGTTGCCCAGCACGTTGCCCTTGCCGAAGAAGGGGGCCGTGAAGTTGTCGGCGTCCGGGTAGTCGGGCACCCAGCCCTTCACGTAGACGCCGTACTTGCCGGCCGCGATGTCCTTCTCGTACTGGGCGAAGGAGACCGACTTGACATCCGCGTCGAACAGGCCGCTGGCGTTGAGCTGCCCGGCGATGGCCGTCAGCTCCTGGTCGGTGGCGGGGCCGTAGCGGGACGGGGTCGACCAGAGGGTCAGCTTCACCTTGCCGGTGATGCCGTCGGCACGCAGCGCGTCGGCCGCCTTGGACCGGGAGGGACGGGCGCCGTAGGTGTCGAAGAAGGCCGTGTTGTGGCCCGCGACACCGGCCGGGATGATCGAGTACAGCGGGCTCGCCGTGCCCTGGTAGACGTCCCTGATGAGGGCTTCGCGGTCGAGCAGGTGGGCGATGGCCTTGCGTACGCCGAGCTTTCCGGCGACCGGGTCGTCCATGTTGAACACCAGGTGCTGGACCTCGGCGCTGCTGCCCTCGACGACCTCGGTGCCGGTGCCGTCGTCGGCCTTCTCCATGTCGGCGATGTCGCCCGCGGTGAGTCCGCGGTAGGCGATGTCGACTTCCTCCTTCTGGATAGCCTGCTTGAGAGCCGCCTGGTCGCCGTCGAAGAACTTGAGCGTCACGCCGGTGTTGCTCACCTTGGCGGTGCCCTTGTAGTTCTCGTTGACGGAGAAGACGGCCTGGCCCTCGTCGAACGAGTCGAGCTTGTAGGGGCCGGAGCCGACGGCCTCGCCGTCCTTGCGCAGCTTGCCCGCGTCGTACTCGTCGTGGTTGACGATGGAGCCGGCGCCGGAGGCGATCTTGCTGGGGAAGGTGGCGTCGGACGTGTTGAGGTGGAAGACGACCGTCGTCTCGTCCGGGGTCTCCACCTCGTCCAGCGTGGGGAACATGATCGCGGGCCCGTCGGGGTCGTTGATCTTCAGCATCCGCTCGAAGGAGAACTTGACGTCCTCCGAGGTGAGGGCGTCACCGTTGCTGAACTTGAGGCCGTCCTTCAGCGTGCACCGGTAGACCGAGCTCTGCGTGTCGGTGAAGGCGCAGCTCTCGGCGGCCTCGGGCTGCGGTTCCGTGGCGCCCTTGGGGAAGCTGAGCAGCGACTGGAAGACGTTGTTGAACAACAGCCAGGAGCCGGGGTCGTAGCCGGAGGCCGGGTCGGTGGCCAGGACGTCGTCGGACATCCCCACCACCACGTTGGAGCCTTCCCCGCCGGAGTCCCCGCTCTCCGTGCCGCAGCCGGTCAGCAGGCCGGAGGCGAGCCCCGCCACGATCGGCAGGACCGGCCACTGGTTGCGTATGTTCACGTGTGTGCCTTGTCGTCGGTTCTCGAGAACACCCGGAGCATGTCCCTGGCTCCGGGGCACGGCTCCCCGGCGGCCGCGGTCACAGGCCCCGGGGTTCCAGCGGGTACGTCAGCCGCTCACGCCCCGCCCGAGCTCCCACAGCTGGAGCGTCGACGCGGAGTTGAGCGCGTAGGCGGTACCCGTGATGTCGTCGCGCGCGGCGACGTACTGCTTGCCCTGCCACAGCGGCAGCACCGGCACGTCGGAGGCGACGATGTCCTGAATGTCCGTCAGGCTGGTGGAGGCGGACAACCGGTCCGCCTCGCGGCGGGACTCCGGGATGAGGGTGTTGCGGATCTGCCTGTTGTCATAGGGCGAGCCAAGGGTGTTGTCCCGGTCGAGGAACGGCGCGAGGAAGTTGTCGGCGTCCGGGAAGTCCGGGAACCAGCCCATGCCGTAGACGTCGTACTCACCCTTCTTCTCGGCCGGGCGGAAGGTGTCCCACGGCGTTCCCTTGATAGCTACGTCGAACAGGCCGCTGGAGTTCAGCTGGTCGCGCAGGACCTCGAACTCCTTCTTGGTGGCCGGACCGTAGTGGTCGGTCGTGTAGTGCAGCGTCAGCTTCACCGGCGTGGTGATGTTCGCCTGGTTCAGCAGGGAGCGGGCCTTGGTGACGTTCGCGTCGCCGTACTTGTTGAAGAACGAGTTGGAGTGGCCCGTGACGCTGGCCGGGACCAGCGAGTACAGCGGCTCGGCCTGGGAGCCGTAGACCTTGGAGACCAGCGCGCTGCGGTTGACGACCTGGGCCATCGCCTGGCGCACGGCCTTGGACTCGACGGTCGGGGCATCGGTGTTGAAGCCCAGGTAGCGGATTTCCAGGCCGGGCATCTCGACGAGGTCGATGCCGGTGTCCGCGTCGCCCGAGAGCTTGCGGATCTGGTCCGGCGACATGGCGCGGGTCATCAGGTCGATGTCGCCCTTGTCGAGCGCCTCGCCCATGGCGTCGGCGTCCTTGAAGGACACCATGTCGATCTTGTCGTTGTTCACCTTCAGGTTCCCCTGGTAGTCGGGGTTCCGGGTGAACTCGGCCCTGACCAGTTCGTTGTTCTCGACGTCGGCCTTGAGGGTGTACGGGCCGGAGCCTTCGAGGTCGAAGCCGTCGCGCAGCTTGTTCTTCGGGTAGTCGTCGGGGTCGACGATGCCGGCGACCGGGGTCGACAGCTTGTACGGGAAGGTGGCGTCGGCGGTCTTCAGGTGGAAGACGACGTCGTGTTCGCCCTGCGTCTCGACGGTGTCGATGGTGGACAGCAGCGCGAACACGCCGCTGTCGGCCTTGAGGGAGCGGGCGCGGTCGATGGAGTACTTCACGTCGGACGCGGTGACGGGGTCGCCGTTCGCGAACTTCAGGCCGTCGCGCAGGGTGCAGGCGTAGCGCTCGTTGCCGGTGTCGGTGAAGCCGCACCTCTCGGCGGCCTCCGGTACCGGCTCGCCCTCGCCGCGCGGCTGGATCATCAGGGTCTGCACGGTCTGACGCAGGATGTTCCAGGTGCCGACGTCGTAGGCGTACGCGGGGTCCAGGGGCGCGGGGGCGTCCTTCGAGGCGGTGAACCGGTCCGTGGTGCCGACGACGATCGCGCCGCCGTCGTCGCTCCCGCTGTCGGACCCGCCACAGGCGGCGAGCACCGGCGCGAGCAGGCCGATGACGGCCGGCAGCACCAAAGTCTTGCGGTTCATGCTCGAGTTTCTCCAGAGCTGTCTACTCCGTGTACCCGGCATGCAGGGGTGGCGCAGCGGATCACGGGGGTGGGGCGATGTTCTCGCGACGAGGTTAGTCGGGGCCGACAGGAAGGTTCGCAGCGACCGGAGTTGAGCCCTCATCACGCTGCGGAACCGGGCGTGGACACACCGAAAACCCGATGGCGGAAGCTTTGGTACAGCGGTTCATCAATCAGGACACAAGGGCACGTCAGCAGCCCCTCAAAGCACACGCGGGAGCCGCTGTCGACCCCCGGCTGCGTGGGGAACGTCACACTGCAAATGGGTTCCGGAGTACGGTAATTCGACGGACCGGAGAACGCCCGGAGATCATCCGGGAGGTGGTCGAATTCAGCTGTGGAATTACCGCCTTAACCGCACTGCACGCTGGGTGAACAGCTAGCGCATTTCCGTCATCAGCCCGTGCAGAAATGTCAGGTCGACCTCTTCGAGGGAGGTGACGACCGTCCGGCGGAGGGCCGGGGTGATGGGGGCGACGGAGGGCACCGCCACGACGTGGCAGCCCGCGGCCTCGGCAGCGGCGACCCCGGTCGCGGTGTCCTCGATGACGGCGCACCGGGCCGGTTCCGCGCCGAGTCCGGCGGCGGCAGCCAGGTACGGGTCGGGGTGGGGCTTGGTGCGCGGCACCTCGTCCCCGGCCACCGTCAGCCGGAAGTGGTGCGCGCCCAGCGAGGTCAGCACCCGGTCGATGATGCGCCGGTGCGAGGCGGAGACCAGGGCCGTCGGGATCTCGTACTCGTACAACTCGGCCAGCAGCCGGCCGGCGCCCGGCATCAGCGGCAGGGCGCGGTCGATGCGGTCCTCGAAGCCGTCGTTGAGCAGGACGGTGAGCTCGTCGAGGGTGATGTCGGCGCCGGTGGCCTCGATCAGGAAGCCCGCGCTGCGGGTCATGGGGCCGCCGACCACGACATGGCGCCAGGTCTCGTCGAGGGTGTGGCCGAGGGAGGCGAAGACCTCGCACTCGACGTCCCACCAGAAGCCCTCGGTGTCCACCAGGGTGCCGTCCATGTCGAGGAGCACGGCCTGCAGGGCCGATCCGTCGGCCGTGCGGGCGCCGAGTGCGGGGACCGTACTGGTCATCCACGTACCTCCTTGAGGGACGATCAGGCCGGCTCCCACGAGGGAGCCGGCCTGCGGTGGACCGACCAGTCTACGTCGTGCGTGGTGGAAACGCTCGTTGAACCGGTGTGACCCGGCTCATCGGGCGTTGAAGTACTTCGCCTCCGGGTGGTGGATCACGATGGCGTCCGTGGACTGCTCGGGGTGCAGCTGGAACTCCTCGGACAGGTGGACGCCGATGCGCTCCGGCTGGAGCAGTTCGGCGATCTTGGCGCGGTCCTCCAGGTTGGGGCAGGCGCCGTAGCCGAGGGAGAAGCGGGCGCCCCGGTACTTCAGCTCGAACATGCCCTGCATCTCGTCCGGGTCCTCGCCGGCGTAGCCGAGTTCGGAACGCACGCGCGCGTGCCAGTACTCGGCCAGGGCCTCGGCCAGCTGCACGGACAGCCCGTGCAGTTCGAGGTAGTCGCGGTAGGCGTTGGCCTCGAACATCCGGGCGGTCTCCTCGCCGATGCGCGAGCCGACGGTGACGATCTGAAGGCCCACGACGTCGGTCTCGCCGGACTCCTCCGGGCGGAAGAAGTCGGCCAGGCACAGGCGGCGGCCCCGGCGCTGGCGGGGGAAGGTGAAGCGGGTGCGCTCGTTGCCCCGGTCGTCCAGGAGGATCAGGTCGTCGTCCTTGGAGACGCACGGGAAGTAGCCGTACACCACGGCCGCCTCCAGCAGGTTCTCCGTCTGGAGCCGGTCCAGCAGGCCGCGCAGCCGGGGCCGGCCCTCGGTCTCGACGAGTTCCTCGTACGAGGGGCCGTCGCCGGCGCGGTTCTGCTTCAGGCCCCACTGGCCCTTGAACAGGGCGCCCTCGTCGAGCCAGCTCGCGTACTCCTTGAGCTGGATGCCCTTGATCACGCGGGTGCCCCGGAAGGGCGGCTCGGGGACGGGGTTGTCGGTGGCGACGTCGGAGCGGACGTGCCCCTCCTCCGGGCGCTCCTCGACCACGGCCGCGGCGCCGGCCCGGACGCGGCGTTGCTTGAGTTCGGGCAGCTTCGCCCCGGGTACGCCTCGTTTGACGCCGATCAGGGCGTCCATCAGGCGCAGGCCCTCGAAGGCGTCGCGGGCGTAGCGGACCTCGCCCTGGTAGATCTCGTGCAGGTCCTGCTCGACGTAGGCGCGGGTGAGGGCGGCGCCGCCGAGGATGACGGGGTAGTCGGCCGCCATGCCGCGCGTGTTCAGCTCCTCCAGGTTCTCCTTCATGATCACGGTGGATTTGACCAGGAGGCCGGACATGCCGATGACGTCGGCCTTGTGCTCCTCGGCGGCGTCCAGGATCGCGGAGACCGGCTGCTTGATGCCGAGGTTGACGACGTTGTAGCCGTTGTTGGACAGGATGATGTCGACGAGGTTCTTGCCGATGTCGTGCACGTCGCCGCGCACGGTGGCCAGGACGATGGTGCCCTTGCCTGCCTCGTCGCTCTTCTCCATGTGCGGTTCGAGGTGGGCGACGGCCGTCTTCATCACCTCGGCCGACTGCAGGACGAAAGGCAGCTGCATCTGCCCGGAGCCGAACAGCTCACCGACGACCTTCATGCCGTCCAGCAGGGTCGCGTTGACGATGTCGAGCGCGGAGCGCTCCTGGAGAGCGTCGTCCAGGTCCGCTTCCAGGCCGTTGCGCTCGCCGTCGATGATGCGCCGCTTGAGGCGCTCGTCCAGCGGCAGGGCCGCCAGCTCCTCGGCCTTGCCGGCCTTGAGGGACTTGGCGGTGGCGCCCTCGAAGAGCTGCATGAGCTTCTGGAGGGGGTCGTAGCCCTCGGCGCGGCGGTCGTGGATGAGGTCCAGGGCCGTGGCGACCTCTTCCTCGCTGAAGCGGGCGATCGGCAGAATCTTCGAGGCGTGCACGATCGCCGAGTCCAGGCCGGCCTTGACGCACTCGTCGAGGAAGACGGAGTTGAGCAGGATCCGGGCGGCCGGGTTGAGACCGAAGGAGATGTTGGACAGGCCCAGGGTGGTCTGCACCTTCGGGTGGCGCCGCTTCAGCTCGCGGATGCCCTCGATGGTGGCGATACCGTCCTTGCGGGACTCCTCCTGGCCGGTGCAGATGGTGAAGGTCAGGCAGTCGACGAGGATGTCCTCCTCGTGGATGCCCCAGTTCCCGGTCAGGTCGTCGATGAGCCGTTCGGCGATCTCGACCTTCTTCTCCGCGGTGCGGGCCTGGCCCTCCTCGTCGATGGTCAGCGCGATGAGGGCGGCCCCGTGCTCCTTGGCAAGGGCCGTGACCTTCGCGAAGCGGGACTCGGGGCCGTCGCCGTCCTCGTAGTTCACCGAGTTGATCACCGCGCGGCCGCCGAGCTTCTCCAGGCCGGCCTGGATGACGTCGATCTCGGTGGAGTCCAGCACGATCGGCAGGGTGGAGGCGGTGGCGAAGCGGCCGGCCAGTTCCTCCATGTCGGCGGCGCCGTCCCGGCCGACGTAGTCGACGCACAGGTCGAGCATGTGCGCGCCCTCGCGGATCTGCTCCCGGGCGATCTCCACGCAGTCGTCCCAGCGGGCGTCCAGCATGGCCTCGCGGAACTTCTTCGACCCGTTGGCGTTGGTGCGCTCGCCGATGGCCAGGTAGGAGGTGTCCTGCCGGAACGGCACACTCTGGTAGAGGGAGGCGGCGCCCGGCTCGGGCTGCGGGCTGCGCTCGCCCGGGGTGATGTCGCGGACGCGCTCCACCAGCTGGCGCAGGTGCTCGGGGGTGGTGCCGCAGCAGCCACCCACCAGGGACAGCCCGTAGTCCTGGACGAAGTTCTGCTGGGCGTCGGCCAGGCCCTCGGCGTCGAGCGGGAAGTGCGCGCCGTCCTTGGTCAGGATCGGCAGACCCGCGTTCGGCATGCACAACAGCGGAATGCGCGAGTGGCGCGTCAGATAGCGCAGATGCTCGCTCATCTCGGCCGGACCGGTCGAGCAGTTCAGCCCGATCATGTCGATACCCAGGGGCTCCAGCGCGGTCAGCGCCGCGCCGATCTCGGAGCCGAGCAGCATGGTGCCGGTCGTCTCGAAGGCCATCGAACACAGCAGGGGCACATCGACGCCGGTGGCCTCCATGGCCCGGCGGGCGCCCAGGATGGACGCCTTCGTCTGGAGCAGGTCCTGCGTGGTCTCCACCAGCAGCGCGTCCGCGCCGCCGGCGAGCATGCCCTCGGCGTTGGCCTGGTAGCCGTCGCGGATGGTGGCGTAGGCGACGTGACCGAGCGTGGGCAGCTTGGTGCCGGGGCCGACGGAGCCGAGCACCCAGCGCGGCCGGCCGTCCCGGGCCGCGTACTCGTCGGCCACCTCGCGGGCGATCCGGGCACCCGCCTCGGACAGCTCGTGCACACGGTCGGAGATCTCGTACTCCGCCGCGGCCGTGTGGTTGGCGCCGAAGGTATTGGTCTCGACGCAGTCCACACCCACCGCGAAGTACGCGTCATGGACCGAACGGACGATGTCCGGCCGCGTCAGGTTCAGGATCTCGTTGCAGCCCTCGAGATTCTCGAAGTCCTCAAGGGTCGGGTCCTGCGCCTGGAGCATGGTGCCCATGGCTCCGTCGGCCACCACCACTCGGGTGGCCAGGGCCTCTCGGAGCGCGGACACACGGGTCCGGCTGTCTGCGGAAGGGGTCAGCGGCAACGAGGCCATGTAAAGGGCTCCCTCGGATGCGACGGCTGTCGGCTTTGCGGCTTCCCGGACATCCGGAGGGCATCCGGGGAAGGGCGCACCGCGCCAGCGTAACCGGGAGTCGGGATGGATGGGCAGCGCGTCCACGGGCCGGACGCCGATGGCGCCGGGGCGGCCGTCGCCCGTCCCATGAACCTGAGCCCGAGCCGCCTGTGATCGCCCGTGACGCAACAAATGGCGTCCGGCCATTAGCGAGAGGTCGGCAACGACCGGTAGTGTTCGACATTGCCGAACAAGGGCTGTGGTGCCGCTTGTCGGCGGTCGAAGGGGACGGAGGCAGTACGGCGATGGCACGGAACATCCAGTCGCTCGAGCGGGCGGCCGCGATGCTGCGGCTGCTCGGGGGCGGCGAGCGACGGCTCGGCCTGTCGGACATCGCCTCGTCGCTGGGCCTGGCCAAAGGCACCGCCCACGGCATACTGCGGACCCTCCAGCAGGAGGGGTTCGTGGAGCAGGACGACACCTCCGGGCGCTATCAGCTGGGCGCGGAGCTGCTGCGCCTGGGCACCACCTACCTCGATGTGCACGAGCTGCGGGCGCGTGCCCTGGTGTGGGCCGACGACCTGGCCCGCTCCAGCGGCGAGAGCGTCTACCTGGGCGTCCTGCACCAGCAGGGCGTGCTGATCGTTCACCACGTCTTCCGGCCCGACGACAGCCGGCAGGTCCTGGAGATCGGGGCCATGCAGCCGCTGCACTCCACGGCCCTGGGCAAGGTGCTGTCCGCCTACGACCCGGTGGCGCACAGCGAGGCCCTGGAGAACGACCGCAAGGCCTTCACCGACCGGACCGTGTGCGAGCCGGAGGACTTCGAGCATCTCCTCGACCTCACGCGCGCGCGGGGCTACGCGGCGGACGTCGAGGAGACCTGGGAGGGCGTCGCCTCCCTGGCCGCGCCCATCCACGACCGGCGGCGCATGCCCGTCGGCGCGGTCGGCATCACCGGCGCCGTGGAGCGGCTGTGCCGGCCCGACGAGGAGGGCGTGGTGCGGCCGGAGCTGATCGCGGCCGTCCGGGACTGTGCCCGGGCGGTGTCGCGGGACCTGGGCGCCGGGCGGTTCTGACGGGACACAGCGGGACCGGGGCGTCGTAAGGCGTTCCGGTCCTCGGCATGTCCGCGATCACGGGCGTCGGAGATCCGCGGAACGGGCAGCGATCAGTAACGATCGTATTTTCGACAACAGAGCCCTTGACGTGCTCGTAACCCCGAAGCAAGACTCCCGTCCATCGGTCGACATTGTCGAACAGCTACCGGCAATACGCGCTAGAGTGGGACAACGCCAGGCCGGTATCGAACTTCACCCCTGGACGAAGGACAAAGGAGTCGCGGGTGTCCAGCTCCGACATCTTCATCGGCGAGACCATCGGTACCGCCATACTCATCCTCCTCGGCGGCGGCGTCTGCGCCGCCGTCACACTGAAGGCTTCCAAGGCCCGCAACGCCGGCTGGCTCGCCATCACCTTCGGGTGGGGCTTCGCGGTGCTCACGGCGGTCTACACCACGGCGCCGCTCTCCGGCGCCCATCTGAACCCGGCCGTGACGCTGGCCATCGCCATCAAGGACGGCGACTGGAAGAACGTCCCGGTCTACTGGGCCGGACAGGTGCTCGGCGCCATGATCGGCGCGGGCCTGGTCTGGATCGCCTACTACGGTCAGTTCCACGCCCACCTCACCGACCGCGAGATCGTCGGCGGTCCGGGTGCGCAGGACACCGCCACGGCCAAGGCCGTCGAGGCGCGGGAGAAGGGCGCCGGCCCCGTGCTGGGCGTCTTCTCCACCGGGCCCGAGGTCCGGGTCGCCTGGCAGAACCTGGCCACGGAGATCATCGGCACGATCGTGCTGGTGCTCGCCGTGCTCACCCAGGGCCTGAACGACAAGGGCAACGGACTGGGCACCCTGGGTGCCCTGATCACCGCGCTCGTGGTGGTCTCCATCGGCCTGTCCCTGGGCGGCCCGACGGGGTACGCGATCAACCCGGCCCGTGACCTCGGTCCGCGTATCGTGCACGCCCTGCTGCCGCTGCCCAACAAGGGCGGCTCCGACTGGGGCTACGCCTGGATCCCGGTGGCCGGTCCGCTCATCGGCGGGGCCATCGCCGCAGGCATCTACAACGTCGCATTCGCCTAGAGCTCTCCTCCTCGCGAAACTCTCAGCAAGCGCCGTACGTAAAGCCCCATAAACACGGAACTTCCAGGAGCACACAGTGACCGACGCGCACACCGCCGGCCCCTTCATCGCCGCCATCGACCAGGGCACGACCTCCTCCCGCTGCATCGTCTTCGACCGCGACGGCCGGATCGTCTCCGTCGACCAGAAGGAGCACGAGCAGATCTTCCCGAAGCCGGGCTGGGTCGAGCACAACGCGACCGAGATCTGGACCAACGTCCAGGAGGTCGTCGCCGGGGCCGTCGCGAAGGCCGGCATCACCCGCGACGACATCAAGGCCATCGGCATCACCAACCAGCGCGAGACCACTCTGCTCTGGGACAAGAACACCGGTGAGCCCGTCCACAACGCCATCGTCTGGCAGGACACCCGCACCGACGCCCTCTGCAAGGAGCTCGGCCGCAACGTCGGCCAGGACCGCTTCCGCCGCGAGACCGGCCTTCCGCTGGCCTCGTACTTCGCCGGCCCCAAGGCCCGCTGGCTCCTCGACAACGTCGAGGGCCTGCGCGAGCGCGCCGAGGCGGGCGACATCCTCTTCGGCACCATGGACAGCTGGGTCATCTGGAACCTGACCGGCGGTGTCAACGGCGGCAAGCACGTCACCGACGTGACCAACGCGTCCCGCACCATGCTGATGAACCTGCACACCATGCAGTGGGACGAGAAGATCGCCGAGTCCATCGGCGTCCCGCTGGCCATGCTGCCCGAGATCCGCTCCTCCGCCGAGGTCTACGGCGCGATCACCGGCGGCAAGCTCGGTGACCTGCTCGGCGGCATCCCGGTCGCCTCCGCGCTCGGCGACCAGCAGGCGGCCCTGTTCGGCCAGACCTGTTTCGCCGAGGGCGAGGCCAAGTCGACGTACGGCACCGGCACCTTCCTGCTGATGAACACCGGTGAGAAGCCGGTCAACTCGTACAACGGGCTGCTGACCACGGTCGGCTACCGGATCGGCGACGAGAAGGCGGTCTACGCCCTGGAGGGCTCGATCGCCGTCACCGGTTCGCTGGTGCAGTGGATGCGCGACCAGATGGGCCTGATCTCCACCGCCGCCGAGATCGAGACGCTCGCGCTCTCGGTCGAGGACAACGGCGGCGCCTACTTCGTGCCGGCCTTCTCCGGCCTGTTCGCCCCGTACTGGCGCTCCGACGCCCGCGGTGTGATCGCCGGCCTCACCCGGTACGTCACCAAGGCGCACCTCGCGCGCGCCGTCCTGGAGGCCACGGCCTGGCAGACCCGTGAGATCACCGACGCCATGACGAAGGACTCCGGCGTCGAGCTCGCGGCGATCAAGGTCGACGGCGGCATGACCTCCAACAACCTGCTGATGCAGACGCTCTCGGACTTCGCGGACGCCCCCGTGGTGCGCCCGATGGTCGCCGAGACCACCTGCCTCGGCGCCGCCTACGCCGCCGGCCTCGCCGTCGGCTTCTGGAACAGCACCGACGACCTGCGCGCCAACTGGCGCCGGGCCGCCGAGTGGACCCCCCGCATGGACGCGGAGCACCGCGACCGTGAGTACAAGAGCTGGCTCAAGGCCGTCGAGCGGACCATGGGCTGGCTCGAGGACGAGGAGTAAGAAACAGCATGACCACTCAGTCCACCCTGCAGTCCGTGCCTGCCCTGGGGACGCACCCGGCCTCCGGCTCGAACCCGAGCCGAGCCGAGACCAGGGAGCAGCTCGCCAAGGCGTCGTACGACCTTCTCGTGATCGGCGGCGGCATCCTGGGCATCTCCACCGCCTGGCACGCCGCGCAGTCCGGCCTCAGGGTGGCTCTGGTCGACGCCGGCGACTTCGCCGGTGCCACGTCCTCCGCCTCCTCCAAGCTGCTCCACGGCGGTCTGCGCTACCTGCAGACCGGCGCGGTGAAGCTGGTGGCGGAGAACCACTTCGAGCGCCGTGCGGTCTCCCGCCAGGTGGCCCCTCACCTGGCGAACCCGCTCACCTTCTACCTCCCGGTGTACAAGGGCGGACCGCACGGCGCGGCGAAGCTCGGGGCGGGCGTCTTCGCCTACTCCGCGCTCTCCGCGTTCGGTGACGGCGTCGGGCACCTCCTGTCCCCCGCCAAGGCGGCGCAGGACGTGCCCGAGCTGCGCACCGAGAACCTCAAGGCCGTGGCCGTCTACGGCGACGACCAGATGAACGACGCGCGCATGGCGCTGATGACGGTCCGCGGCGCCGTGGAGGCGGGCGCGGTCGTCCTCAACCACGCCGAGGTGACGGGCCTGCGCTTCACCCAGGGCCGGGTCACGGGCGCCGAGCTGAAGGACCGGCTGTCCGGCGACGAGTTCGGCGTCAGCGCCCGGCTGGTGCTCAACGCGACCGGCCCGTGGGTCGACCACCTGCGGAAGATGGAGGACGCGAACGCGGCGCCGTCCATCCGCCTTTCGAAGGGCGCGCACCTGGTCCTGAAGCGCACCTCCCCCTGGAAGGCCGCGCTCGCCACCCCGATCGACAAGTACCGCATCACGTTCGCCCTCCCCTGGGAGGACATGCTGCTGCTCGGCACCACCGACGAGGAGTTCGAGGGTGACCCGGCGGATGTCTCGGTCACCGAGAAGGACATATCCCAGATCCTCGACGAGGCCGCCTTCTCTGTCCGCGACCAGCAGCTGAGCCGCGACCTCATCACCTACTCCTTCGCCGGCCTGCGGGTGCTGCCGGGCGGCCCCGGCGACACCTCCAAGGCCAAGCGCGAGACGGTCGTGACCGAGGGCAGGGGCGGCATGCTGTCCGTCGCCGGCGGCAAGTGGACCACCTTCCGGCACATCGGCCGGACGATCATGCAGAAGCTGGAGTCGCTGCCGGGCCACCCCCTGGGCGACGACTTCGAGCCGATCAGCTCGCTGCCGAAGAAGCTGCCGCTGCCCGGCATCGCCAACCCGCGCGCGGTCGCCCACCGGCTGCTCACCGACCGCCCGGCGCCCGGCCCCCGCATGGGAGCCGACACCGCCAAGCACCTGGCCACCCACTACGGCTCGCTGGCGTTCGACATCGCCCGCATGGCCAACGACAACCCGGAGCTCGCCGAGCGCGTGCACCCGGACGCCCCGGAGATCTGGGCGCAGGTCGCCTGGGCCCGGGACCACGAGTGGGCCGAGACGCAGGACGACGTGCTGCGCCGCCGGACGACGCTGACGATCCGCGGCCTGGCCACGGACGACGTCCGCGCCAAGGTCCAGGACCTGCTCGACAAGAAGTAGGCGCGATACGGGCCCCGTGCACGAAGGGGCGGCTCCCCGCCGACGGAGCCGCCCCTTCCTCGTGTCCGTGGCCGCATAATGACGTGATACGTCGGAGGTCTTAAGCGACAGGAGGCCGGCCATGGCAGTCACCGACGAGGCGATCGAGAAGATCAAGGGAATGATCGTCTCCGGCGCGCTGCGCCCGGGCGACCGGCTGCCCAAGGAGAGCGAACTCGCCGCCGACCTCGGCCTGTCCCGCAACTCCCTGCGGGAGGCCGTGCGCGCGCTGTCCCTCATCCGCATCCTGGACGTCCGGCAGGGCGACGGCACCTATGTGACGAGCCTCGACCCGCAACTCCTGCTGGAGGCGATGAGCTTCGTCGTGGACTTCCACCGCGACGACACGGTCCTGGAGTTCCTCGCCGTACGCCGCATCCTGGAGCCGGCCGCGACGGCCATGGCGGCGCTGCGGATCAGCGAACAGCAGCTGGACGCGCTCACCGCCCAGCTGGACAGGCTCGGCGACACCCCGTCCGTGGAGGATCTCGTCGCCTGCGACCTGGAGTTCCACCGGGGCATCGTGCACAGCTCGGGCAACTCCGTGCTGTGCTCGCTGCTCGACGGCCTGTCCGGCCCCACCACCCGGGCGCGGATCTGGCGCGGCCTGACCCAGGAGGACGCCGTCGCACGCACCCTGCGCGAGCACCGGGCGATCCTCGCCGCCCTGCGCGACCGGGACGCCGAGGCGGCGCGCTCGTGGGCGACCGTGCACATCGCGAGCGTGGAGCAGTGGCTGCGCTCCACGCTGTGACCGTGGCCTCACGGACAGCTCGGATGAATCCGGGGTGTTCAGGGGCGGATCGCGGGGCAGTGATGGGGTCACTCCCTCTCAGAGGGGGCTGCGGGCGCCCCCTTGGCACGCCGTAAGGTTGGGACGTTCGCGAGGGTACGTCGGAAGGAGGCACTGGGTGATCGAGCTCGAGGGGGTTCCCGAGCTGGTCGACCCGGTCATGGTGGCCGCGTTCGAGGGCTGGAACGATGCCGGCGACGCCGCCTCCACCGCGGTCGCGCATCTGGACAGGGAGTGGAAGGGCGAGGTGTTCGCGGCGCTGGACGCCGAGGACTACTACGACTTCCAGGTGAACCGCCCCACGGTGTTCATGGAAGCGGGCGTCCGCAAGATCACCTGGCCGACGACACGGCTGTCGGTGGTCCGGGTCGGCGGGGACAAGCCGCGCGATCTCGTCCTCGTCCGGGGCATCGAACCGTCCATGCGGTGGCGCTCGTTCTGCAACGAACTGCTGGGCTTCGCGCACGAACTGGGCGTGGAGCTGGTGGTCGTCCTGGGCGCCCTGCTCGGCGACACCCCGCACACCCGGCCGGTCCCGATCAGCGGGACGACGTCCGACGCGGACCTGGCCCGCCGGATGGACCTGGAGGAGACCAAGTACGAGGGCCCCACGGGCATCGTGGGCGTCCTCCAGGAGGCCTGCACACACGCGGGCGTACCCGCCGTCTCGCTGTGGGCGGCGGTACCGCACTACGTGTCGCAGCCGCCCAACCCGAAGGCCACACTGGCTCTCCTGAACCGCCTGGAGGACCTGATCGACGTGCGCATCCCGCTGGGCGAGCTGCCCGAGGACGCGCGCGCCTGGCAGGTGGGCGTGGACCAGCTGGCCGCCGAGGACAGCGAGGTCGCCGAATACGTCCAGTCGCTGGAGGAGGCCCGGGACACCGCCGAGCTGCCGGAGGCCTCGGGCGAGGCCATCGCGCGCGAGTTCGAGCGCTATCTGAGACGCCGGGACGGCGGCGGACCGACCGCCGCCGGCGGACACGCGACGGCCGACGGCAGCGACAGCACGTCGTACCTGCGCGACAGCCCCAGCGGGCGCACCCGACCGCCGAAGCCGCCCAGGGCGGGCACGGACGACGGGGAGTCCTCGGCCCAGCCCAAGCCGGGCACGGACGACGAGGAGTCGTCGGAGGACTGAGGCACAGCACGAAGGGGCGCTTCCCGGCCGGGAAGCGCCCCTTCTTCTCGATCTGCGGGTTACAGCGCTACACCCAGCAGCGCGTCCACCGCTCGGGAGACGACACCGGGCGCGCCGATGTCCGTACCGCCGCTCTCCTCCTGGAGGGCGGCCCAGCGGTCGACCGCGGCGAGCGCGGCCGGGGCGTCCAGATCGTTCGCGAGGGCCTCGCGGATCTCCTCCACGAGCGCCTCCGCGGGCGGGCCGTCGGGCCGGGACACGGCGGCACGCCAGCGGCCGAGCCGGGCGACGGCGTCCTGGAGGACCTGGTCGGTCCACTCCCAGTCGGCGCGGTAGTGGTGGGCGAGCAGCGCGAGCCGGATGGCGGCCGGGTCGACGCCGTCGTGCCGGAGCTTGGAGACGAAGACCAGGTTGCCCTTGGACTTGGACATCTTCTCGCCGTCGAGGGCGACCATGCCGGCGTGCACATACGCCTTGGCCATGGGGAACTCGCCGGTGAGGGTCTGGGCGTGCGAGGCGCCCATCTCGTGGTGCGGGAAGGCGAGGTCGGAGCCGCCGCCCTGGATGTCGAAGCCCATGCCGAGGTGGTCGAGGGCGATGGCCACGCACTCGATGTGCCAGCCGGGGCGTCCGCGCCCGAGCGATCCGCCGTCCCAGCTGGGCTCGCCCTCGCGGGCCGCCATCCAGAGCATCGGGTCGAGGGGGTTCTTCTTGCCCGGCCGGTCGGGGTCGCCGCCGCGCTCGGCGGACAGCAGCCGCATCGCCTCGGCGTCGAGGTTGGAGACCTTGCCGAAGTGCGGGTCGGACTCGACGGAGAAGTAGACGTCCCCTTCGAGTTCGTACGCGGCGCCCGCGTCCCGCAGCCGCTCGACGAGCGGGACGATGCCCGGTATCGCCTCGACGGCGCCTATGTACTGCCGCGGCGGCAGCATCCGCAGGGCCGTCATGTCCTCGCGGAAGAGGACCGTCTCCTTCTCGGCGAGGGCGGCCCAGTCGATGCCGTCGCGCTGCGCCCGCTCCAGGAGCGGGTCGTCGACGTCGGTGACGTTCTGGACGTAGTGAACCTGCCGCTTGGTGTCGAGCCACACGCGCTGCACGAGGTCGAACGCGTTGTACGTCGCCGCGTGTCCCAGGTGGGTGGCGTCGTACGGGGTGATGCCGCAGACGTAGATACGGGCGACGGGACCGGGGTCGAGGGTGACGAGGCCGCCGGTCGCGGTGTCGTGGATCCTCAGGTCGCGGCCCTGACCAGGCAGGGCGGGGACCTCGGAAGCGGGCCAGGCATGCATGTCATGAGCGTAACCGGACTGAAGTTCCAGATACGAATGGGAGCGGTCCGGACGGCCGAGAAGGCGTTCTTGCGCGATCTCGGCCTCTGTGCTCCTACACGGGCGGCCAGGGAATCGCCGGCCACTCGCCGCTCGGCTCGGGATGCTTCCCCGAGGCGAGCAGCGCACCGACACGCGCGCGTACGGCGTCGATCTCGGCGGCGGTGATCAGCGGTTCGAGCCGGGCGGTGAGGGCGCCGCCCTCGGCCAGCCCCTTCCTGAGCCCTTCGAGGACGTCGGCGGCCTCCGGCGTGAAGGGCTCCCCCGCCCAGCCCCACAGCAGGGTCCGCAGCTTGTTCTCCGCGTTGAAGGTCACCCCGTGGTCGATCCCGTACAACCGCCCCTCGCCGGTGGGCAGCAGGTGCCCGCCCTTGCGGTCGGCGTTGTTGATCACGGCGTCCAGCACCGCGAGCCGCCGCAGCCGCTCGTCGTCGGCGTGCACGAGCAGCGCGGTCCGTCCCTCCCCGACCTCGGCGAACCCGATCGCCTTCCAGCCCGGTTCGGGTTCCTCCCCGTCGACCAGCGCGAGCAGCTCGGCGTCCGGCGCCGCCTCGATCCACAGCTGGCACATGCCCTCGCCGTAGGGGCCGTCGCGCAGCACGGTGGGCGGGACGAGGCCCCAGCCGGTGGCCTCGGAGACCTCGTACGCGGCGACCTCGCGCTGGGCGAGCGTCCCGTCGGGGAAGTCCCACAGGGGCCGCTCCCCGGCGACCGGCTTGTAGACGCAGGCCGCCTCCTGGCCGTCGTACGACACCGTGCAGTACAGGGCGGCGTTGGAGGCGTCACGGATGCGTCCGCGTACGGTGAGTTCGCCCCGGGCGAGCAGCTCGGCGGGGTCCTCGGGAGGTGTCACGCTCCGCGGCGGTATCCGTTCTGGCGCGGACATACGTGTCCTTCCGGGTCGAGCGGGAGGCTGCACAGCGGGCACGGCGGCCGCCCGGCGTTGACGACGTCGAGGGCGCGCTTGGCGAAGGCCCTCGCCTGCGCGCCGGTGAGCCGCACCCTCAGCATCGGCGGCCCGTTCTCCTCGTCCTGGAGCAGCCGCTCCTCGGCCTCGGCGAGGTCCTCCTCGGAGTCGGCGTCGAGCTCGACGAGCGCCTGCGCCTCGACGATCATGAGCTGCTCGTCGCCGTCCCAGGCGAGCGCCATGGTGCCGACCCGGAACTCCTCCTCGACGGGGGTCTCCAGCGGAGCGCTGTCGTTGATCTCCGTCGGTGCGACGGCGGGGACGGAGGCGCTGCCACCGCTACGGCGTACGACCTCGTCGAGCAGTTCGTCCATGCGCTCGGCGAGCGCCGCGACCTGGGTCTTCTCCAGGGCCACGCTGGTCACCCGGGAGCCGGCGGTGGCCTGGAGGAAGAACGAACGACGCCCGGGCAGCCCGACCGTACCGGCCACGAAACGCTCCGGATGGTCGTAGAGGAACACCTGACGGGACACGTCCTGTCTCCATTGGAATCGTGGGGGCCGTGTGACCACGGCACTGCTGCGACCGCTTCACCCTACTGCGGCCGACGATCACGGTGCGCCCGCACCACCCCCGACTTGGGCCTCGTCGCCCGGCGGTTCCTCGCGCGGCACCAGGGACGTGAGGTCACCGGTGTCGCCGAGGCGGACGAGAAACGGTCGCAGTCGGGTGTAACGGATCGCGGTGATGGAACACGGTTCAACGGAAATCCGCTGGAAGAGGTCCAGATGAAGTCCGAGTGCCTCGGCGACGAGCGACTTGATGATGTCGCCGTGCGAGCACATGAGGTAGACGGCGTCGGCGCCGTGGTCGCGCTCCACGCGCGCGTTCCACTCGCGCACGGCCTCGGCGGCACGCGTCTGCATGGCCCGCATCGACTCGCCGCCGGGGAAGGCCGCCGCCGACGGGTGCGCCTGCACCACCTCCATCAGGGGCTCGTCCTTGAGCTCGGCGAGCTTGCGCCCGGACCAGTCGCCGTAATGGCACTCGCCGATGCGCTCGTCGGTGTGCGGGCTCAGTTCCGGCCGGGCCTCCAGCAGGGGCCTGATCGTCTCCTGGCAGCGCTGGAGCGGGCTGGCGACGATCTCGGCGAGGGGCAGTTCGGCGAGCCGTCCGGGCAGCGCGGCGGCCTGCGCGGCACCGCGTTCGTCGAGGGCGACACCGGGCGTCCAGCCGGCGAGCAGCCCCTCGGTGTTGGCGGTGGATCGTCCGTGCCTGACGAGGATCAACGTGGGCATGCGATCCAGCGTAGGCGCACGCGCGCGTACGGTGTCGTTCGAGTGACGGGAGACTCGCTTCGTGATCGTCGACTGTGCCGTCTACCGCGACGGACACCGCAGGGAGGGGCCGGAGGACTTCTCCGACGCCCTGGATGAGGCCCGCACGGCGGGAGGTTTCGTCTGGATCGGGCTGCATGAGCCGACGGAGCGCGAATTCGACCATGTCGCCCGGGAGTTCGGCCTGCACCCGCTGGCCGTCGAGGACGCCCTCAAAGCCCATCAGCGGCCCAAGCTGGAGGTGTACGACGACTCGCTCTTCGTGGTCCTGAAGCCGGTGGTGTACGAGCCGCGGAGCGACACCGTCTCCACGGGCGAGATCATGATCTTCCTGGGCGACTCGTTCGCGGTCACCGTACGGCACGGCGAGGGCGCCCCGCTCAAGGCCGTGCGCAACCGGCTGGAGCAGGAGCCGGAGCTGCTGGGCAACGGCCCCACGTCCGTGCTGTACGCGATCGCGGACGCCACCGTCGACCACTATCTGGACGTCGCGATCGAGCTGCAGGCCGACCTGGAGGGGCTGGAGACGGAGGTGTTCTCGCCGCTGGACGGCGGCTCACGGAACACCGCGTCCCGGATCTACGCCTTCAAGCGCCAGGTCCTGGAGTTCCGCCGGGCGACCGGGCCGCTGGCCCTGCCGGTGAGCCGGCTGGCGGGCACGGCGCAGTCCGGTGCGACGGTGCCGTTCGTGGACGACCGGGCCCGGCCCTTCTTCCGGGACGTCGGCGACCACCTCACGCGGGTGAACGAGTCGGTGGAGAACCTGGACCGGCTGGTGTCGGACATCCTCTCGGCGCATCTGGCGCAGATGAGCGTCCGGCAGAACGACGACATGCGGAAGATCTCCGCCTGGGCGGCCATGGCCGCGATCCCCACGATGGTCGCGGGGATCTACGGCATGAACTTCGAGCACATGCCCGAGCTGCGCTGGGAGTGGTCCTACCCGGTTCTCATCGTGCTGATGGTCGTCCTGGAGGTGCTGGTGTTCCGCCTGTTCAAGCGCCGGGGATGGCTGTAGACCGGGCGGGCTCAGGCGAACTCGGGTGCCGTGGAGGCCGGACCGCCGAGCGCGTCGCGGCGCTCGGGCATCTCCAGGGACACCATCCGGCGCCAGCCGCCCAGCCGTTCGTAGGCGTACATCGCGTGGATGCCCGCCGCGAGCACCGCCGACTTGGCCTTCGACCAGCCCAGGATGCGGCCCATGTTCGCCATGACCGCGAGGCTGACGTCCCGGTAGACGCGGATCTCGGCGAGCGCGCACTCGCGCAGGGTCCGCTGGATGGCACGGCCGTGCCCGGCGTAGGCGAGGCGCAGCAGTTCCTCGTGGCAGTAGGCGAGGTGGTTGTCCTCGTCGTTGGAGATCTGCTTGACCGCGCGGCCGATGTCCGGGTCGTCCGCGAAGTGCTTGCGGAGCAGGTCCATCTGCTCGGAGGCGCGCTGTTCGGTGACCCTGCTGTGCGAGAGGTAGGTGACGATGTCCTGGACCGCCAGCCGCTCGTCGCGCCCCAGTTGCTCGTGCGCGAGGCCGATGCCGTTCTTCTCCAGGAGCATCGTGTAGTCGGTCTCCGGCGGGACCGGGACGGGGTCGAGGCCGCGCTTCTTCAGCAGGGCGTTGAAGATCCGCCCGTGCTTGTCCTCGTCGGCACCGTGGCGGGTGATCTTGGGGGCGAGTTCCCGCTCGCTCTCCGGGACGAGCGCGGCGATCCGGGCGTTCTCCCAGCCGCCCTGGGACTCGCCGCTCGCGGCGATGGAGCAGAACAGGGCGAAGGACTCGTCGTTGGCGAGGATCTCCTGGAACAGACTCTTGGCCGAAAGCATCGTGGGCACCTCTCCCGCGCGCGAGCGCGTGCTGCAGGATTCCGCAGTTTCCGCAAAGAACGAGTCAAGTGCGGGCGGGGCGGTGCTGCAACAGGTGCGACGGACAACTCCGCCAAATGGAGGACGTAACCGTCGGCGGCTTCCGGCGTTGTTCTGCGTGACGGCCGTGGCGGGGAAGACCCCCGAGCCCCCACCACGGCCGCAGAACCTCCGTCGGGCTCAGCCGTGTCAGGCGAGCCCGGCGCGCTCCAGGGCCTCCGTGCCGGCGCGGAGGGAGGCGAGCCGCTCGTCGAGCGTGAAGCCCGCCGGGGCCAGGGTCAGGGTGGTGACGCCGGCCTCCGCGTAGGCCTTCATCCGGTCCGCGATGCGCTCCACGGAACCGAGCAGGGTCGTCTTGTCGATCAGGTCGTGCGGGACGGCGGCCGCGGCGCCCTGCTTGTCGCCGGACAGGTACTTGTCCTGGATCTCGGCGGCTTCCTTCTCGTAGCCCATGCGCTGGGCGAGCTGGTTGTAGAAGTTCTGCTTGCGGCTGCCCATGCCGCCGACGTACAGCGCGGTGTAGGGGCGGAAGGTGTCGGCGAGCGTGGTCACGTCCTTGTCGTCGCCGACGGCCAGAGGGAGGGTCGGGCAGATGTCGAAGCCGTCGAGGGTCTTGCCCGCCTTCTCCCGGCCGGCCCGCAGGTACTGGATCGCCGTGTCCTCCAGGTGGTCGGCGGAGGGGAAGATCAGCAGGGCGCCGTCGGCGATCTCGCCGGTCTGTTCGAGGTTCTTCGGGCCGATCGCGGCGATGTAGAGCGGGATGTGCTCGCGCTGCGGGTGCACGGTCAGCTTGATGGGCTTGCCGGGACCGCCGGGCAGCGGCAGCGTCCAGTGCTGACCCTCGTACGACAGGCGCTCGCGCGTCATGGCCTTGCGGATGATCTCGACGTACTCACGCGTGCGTGCCAGCGGCTTGTCGAACTTGACGCCGTACCAGCCCTCGGAGACCTGGGGGCCGGAGACGCCGAGACCCAGCCGGAAGCGGCCGCCGGAGAGCGAGTCGAGGGTGGCGGCCGTCATGGCGGTCATCGCGGGCTGGCGGGCCGGGATCTGGAAGATGGCGGAGCCGACGTCGATCCGTTCGGTCTGGGCGGCGACCCAGGTCAGTACGGTGGCGGCGTCGGATCCATAGGCTTCGGCGGCCCAGCAGACGGCGTATCCGAGCCGGTCGGCCTCCTGGGCGACGGCCAGATTGTCCGCGTCCATGCCGGCACCCCAGTAGCCGAGGTTGATACCGAGCTGCATCCCGATTCCCCTTACCCATCAGTAACGTGCCTTGTCCGCAGACCATAGCGCGCGGAAATCGGTCGTCCACAGCCCCCCACACCGTAGGTCATGGCCAGTAATCTCGGCGTTCATGGAGCAGAGGCATCTCGGCCGCACCGGCCTTCGTGTGTCCCGGATCGGGCTCGGCACCCTGACCTGGGGGCGGGACACCGACGAGCACGACGCCGCGGACCTGATGAAGACGTTCTGGGAAGCGGGCGGGACCCTCGTCGACACCGCGGACGTGTACGGCGACGGAGAGGCCGAGTACCTGCTCGGCAGGCTCATAGACGGCCTGGTGCCCCGCCGGGACCTGGTCATCTCGACCAAGGCCGGCAGCGTACCGGACCCCGACCGCCGCTTCGACGGCTCCCGTGGCCATCTGCTCTCCGCGCTGGACGCCTCGCTCGCCCGGCTCGGCACCGACCACGTCGACCTGTGGCACGTACACGCCTTCGACCCGGACACCCCGTTGGAGGAGACCCTCCAGGCCCTGGATCTCGCGGTCGCGAGCGGCCGTGCCCGCTACGCCGCCGTCTCCAACTTCTGCGGCTGGCAGCTGGCCAAGGCCGCCACCTGGCAGCTCGCCTCTCCCGGCACCCGGACCCGGCTGGCGGGCACGCAGCTGGAGTACTCGCTGCTCCAGCGCGGCGTCGAGCGCGAGGTGCTGCCGGCCGCGCTGGACCTGGGCATCGGGCTGCTGCCGTCCTCGCCGCTGGGGCGTGGGGTGCTGACGGGCAAGTACCGGGGCGACACGACTCCGTCGGACTCACGCGGCGCCTCGGAGCACCTCGCCCCGTTCGTCGCGCCGTACCTCGACGACACGGCGAGCCGCATCGTGGACGCCGTGACGACCGCCGCCGACGGCCTCGCGGTGACGCCGCTCCAGGTGGCCCTGGCATGGGTCCGCGACCGGCCGGGAGTGGCCGCTCCCGTCGTCGGCGCGCGCAACGCGCAGCAGCTCACGGCCGCGTTGTCAGTGGAGGCCCTTAGTCTTCCTGACGAGATCTGCCGGGCGCTCGACGATGTTTCGGCGCCCGTGCACCGCTATCCCGATCACGACTGGAGCACGCTGTGAGCACGGAGCCGGAGACCACGGAGGACGCCGAGCCGGGGAAGCCGACCGGTGGTGCGGAGACCGAGGAGGCCCAGGGGGACGCGGCCGATGCCGGTCAGGTGTCCGAGGCCGAGGCCGAGCTGCGGGCCCAGCAGGCCGAGCGGGAGCGCATCGAGCAGCGGAAGGCCGAGAAGAAGGCGCCGATCGAGAGCGGCACCAAGCTGAGCGGCAAGGCCGCCGATCTGCTCGCCGCCGTACGGGCCGTGGAGGGCGGTGAGAAGCCGGCCGCCACGGTGTTCGAAGAGCCCGCGCCCGCACCCCGCCGCTCCGCTCCGGAACCGGAGCGGCGACCGCGGCCGGTGCCGGCCGAGACCGTCGCCGCGTCGTCGGCTCCCACGTCGTCGGCTCCCGCACCGGAGGCGGTGCGGGCCGTACTGCGGGTGCTCGGCGAGGGCGGCGCCCCCGAGACGCTCGCGCCGCAGGTGGCCGAGGCACTCGGCGACGGCGCGGACGAGCGGCTGCGCGCGGACCCCTGGCAGTTGCTGCGGGTCCCCGGTGTGCGGCCCGAGCAGGCCGACGGATTCGCGCAGGCGCTGCTCGGCGCCGAGTGCGGCCCGGACGACGAGCGACGGGGCCGGGCCGTCACCGTCTGGCTCCTGGAGCAGGCCGCCCTGGCCGGGCACACCGCCCTGGAGATGCCGGCGCTTCTCGCGGCCCTGGCGCAGCGGGGCGTGCCGGAGCCCGACAGCGCGGTGCAGGACGCGATCGCGGAGGGCGACGCGCTGGTCTTCCAGGACGCCCTGGAGGAGACCGGTGCCCCGGCCCGGGCGAAGCAGGATGACGCGGCGGAGGACGGCTCGGCGGAGGACGAGGAGCGGCCGGTCCGGGTGCTGGTCGGACTCGAGCGGTACGCCCTCGCGGAGGAGAGCCTGGCCGACGGTCTGGCCCGGCTGGTCAACTCGGCACCCAAGCAGGACGGTTCGGCCGAGGAGTGGGAGCGGGTCGCCGCCGCGGCCCAGGGGTCGGCGGGTGAGCTGCTCCGCGCGGTCGCCGCTCATGGCCTCGTCCTGCACACCGGCGGAGAGGCGTCCCTGGCCGAACCGGCCGCGCTGCTGACCGCCGCGCACTCCCTCGGGCTGCGCGCCTGGGCCGCCACGCACGGCCCGATCGGCCGCGGCCGCTTCGCCACCCTGCTGCGCTCCGGCCCGGACGGCCCGGCGGATCGGGACCACTCCCCCGTCGCCACCGTCTCCGGGCTGCTCGCCGGCCTCGAAGGGCCCGGCCGGGATGCCGAGGGGGCGCTGGATCTCGATCTGCTCGTCGTGCTCGACGCGCCGCAGCTGGACGTCGAGACGGCGGCGCTGCTGACTGAGTCGCTGCCCGACGGGGCGCGTCTGGTGCTGGCCGGGGACCCGGCGGTGCTGTGGTCCGTGGGGCCGGGGCGGGTGTTCGCGGATCTGCTCGCGGCGCGGATCTGCCCGCAGATCGCCTCGCGGCGGCCCGATCCCGGGCCGCTCGGCGAGCTGGTCTCGGGTATCGGCATCGGCGAGCTGAACCAGGTCGAGGCGCCCG
Organism: Streptomyces sp. NPDC008137; assembly: GCF_042957035.1. Taxonomy (NCBI): domain Bacteria; kingdom Bacillati; phylum Actinomycetota; class Actinomycetes; order Kitasatosporales; family Streptomycetaceae; genus Streptomyces; species Streptomyces sp. NPDC008137. Next base: position 135,535 of record NZ_JBIBHN010000016.1, read on the forward strand.
GCAAGGAGGTCGTGATCGTCCCCGTGCGGGACGCGGGCGAGGCGGTGCACCGTGCGGTGCAGCTCGTCGTCGACTCGGTGCCGCGAGCGATCGGCGTACCGGCCGAGGAGACGCAGGTGATCACACCGGGCCACGGCGGCGCCGTCGGCACCCGCGCGCTCAACACCGCGTTGAAGGAGCGGCTCAACCCGGGCCCGGGCCGCTTCGGCGGCTTCGACCCCGGTGACCGGATCGCCTACTCCCCCGTGCCGGGCCGCGTGCTGCCGGGCCGTGTGGTGAAGGCGGACGCCGAGGGGCTCCACCTCGCGTGCGAGGGCGAGGCCGTCGTCGTGCCGAAGGAGCGGGTGGAGCAGTCCGTACGGCACGGGTGGGCGCTGACCGCGCACCAGGCGGCGGGAAGCCGGTGGCCCGCGGTGGTCGTGGTGCTGCCCGGCGACGCGGCGCAGGCGCTCAGCCGGCCGTGGGTGTACACGGCGTTCGGGCGGGCCGACCGCCATCTGTCCGTGGTGCACGGCGTGGAACAGGCGTTGCCCAGGGCCGTGGCCGAGGTTCCGGCGAAGCCCCGGACGACCCGGCTTCCGGTGCTGCTCGCGCCGCAGGTCGACGGAAGCTGACGACGGCGGTGGTCACGGGGCCGTCCCCGTGACCACCGCCGTCGGGTGGCCGGCGTGTCCGCTCAGCGGCGGTCCGCTTCCAGGCGCTCCAGGTCCTCGTCATCGTCCAGGTCGGTGTCGAGGACCTCCTCCAGGTCCTCCCCGTCGTCGTCTTCCTCGTCGTCGTCCTCGACGTCGTCGAAGACGGCGCTGACGTCGAAGCGGCAGACCACCTGCTGCGGATCGACCTGCTCGAACGGGGCCTCCAGCCACTCTCCGGGGTCGGCCGGTTCGTCCGCCGCCATCACCCAGAGTGTGGAGTCGCCCTCCTCGAGCCCGAACTCCTTGTGCCGGGAGGCGATCTCGTCGGGCTCGAACTCGCCGAACAGCAGGCCGAGCGCGCCATGGGTCGTCCCGGAGGCGGCTGGGCCGTCCTCGCCTTCGGCGGCCTCGATCCGCTGTGCCTGCGCCAGGAGACGCTGCGGTTCCGCCACCGCGTAGTCACGGCGGATCAGTACGCTCAGCGCGTGCGGTTCCTCGGGGCCCGCGTACGGGGGCAGCGCGTCCTCCGCACCGGGGATCTCGAAGGGAGTGACCTCGTCGTATCGGTCGTAGAGCAGTTCGTCGTACACCTCTGCGGCCGCGGCCAGCTGGTTGAACGCCTCGTAGACGGCCGGGTCGTCCTCTCCCGACCTGCCTTCGACCGCGGCCAGGTGGCGGTCGAGCGCGGTCTTGACCGCCTCGGCGGCGGCGCGTACCTCGGCAGCGGTGGGCTGCGCAGCATCAGACATAGTGCAGACGCTATCCGTACCAGGCCCCAGCCCGCACAATAGATGCGATGCCGGAATACGAATTTGTCGACGTGTACGTACCGCGCGGGGTCTCCCGCAAGGAAACGGCACGTCTGCTGACGGACCACGCCGAGTACGGACACTGGGAGTTGCACCGTCTGAGCCTGCTGCGCGACGGCAGCCGCAAGGTGCGGTTGCGCCGGCGGATCATCCGCCAGGTGCGGGCCACGTGGTGAGCTGGGACGGCGCACCGGGAGAAGGCATACACGGGAGCGGGCCCCGCATCGGCGGGGCCCGCTCCGTCTGCCGTGGGGGTCAGGCCGAGGCGCGCGCCTTGCGGTAGAGGACCGCGCCCGCCAGCAGCGCGCCCGCGCCGGCCGGCAGGGTGAGGCCGAGCGGCAGGCCGCTGCCGGTCTCCGCGAGCTGGGCGTCGCCCTCGGGCTGGGTGACGAACTGACCGCCCGGCTTGTTTCCGGGGTTCTCGGGGTTGCCCGGGTTACCGGGTTCACCGGGGTTGCCGGGCTCACCCGGGTTACCGGGCTGGCCAGGTTCCCCGGGGTTACCGGGCTCACCCGGTTCGCCGGGATTTCCGGGCTCACCCGGCTCGCCGGGCTCCCCCGGGTTGCCGGGCTCACCCGGTTCGCCGGGGTTACCGGGCTCACCCGGCTCACCCGGCTGCCCGGGCGGCGTCTCGTATCCGCCGCCGGGCGGGTCGGTGTGACGCCCGCCGGAGCCGTTCGCGCAGTTGTTGCCCGTGGTGGAGTTGCCGACGCCGATGACATCGACGCTGTTGCCGCAGGCGTTCACCGGCACGTGGACCGGCACCTGAACGTGGTTGCCCGAGCCGACGCCGGGCGAGTCACTGGCACGGCCGCCGGCGTGCGAGCCGCCGTGGCCGCCCGAAGCGGATCCACCGCCCTTGTTGGCACACGAGTTGCCCACCGACGGGTTGAGGACGCCGATGACGTTGACCGTGTTCCCGCAGACGTTGACCGGCACGTGCACCGGCGCCTGCACCGTGTTCCCGGAGAGCACACCGGGTGAGCCCGAACTGGAGCCCTGCGCGCCCGAGTCGGCGTAGGCGGAGCCGCCCGCGGCGGCGATCACACCGGTCGCGGCCGCCACGGTCATCAGACCCTTGCGGGTGACCTGTCGCATTGCTGAATACCTACCTTCGGCCCTGTCTCGAATTCTTCTCGAATTACTCGAAAGAAGCGTTCGGTCCCGGAGCGCATGGCACGCGCTCCGGGACCGATGGCTTTTGAGGTCCCCTCAGAGAGGGGAGAGCATCACTTGTTGATGCAGGTGTTGCCGAAGGCGGGGTTCAGCAGTCCGATCACGGAGACCGTGTTGCCGCAGGCGTTCACCGGGACGTGAACGGGCACCTGAACAACGTTGCCGGACAGGACACCCGGGGAGTGCACGGCGGCACCCTGGGCACCCGAGTCGGCGACGGCCAGGCCCGCGCCCGCGAGAACCAGCCCACCGGTGGCAGCCGCAGCAGCGACGACCTTCTTGATCATTATTCCTCCTAGTTGGCAAAGCGATCCATCTTGCGATCGCATTACCTGTAACGAGGAGGGAGTAATGAGGCTACGAGCTTATGGTCGCATTCACTCTTCCCAGTCAGTTCCGTACGGGCGAGCGAATATCTCCGTATCGGAGGGCGGATTCAGGACGCGTCGATGAACCGGTCGAGCACCCGCACTCCGAACTTCAGGCCGTCCACCGGCACTCGCTCGTCGACACCGTGGAACATGCCCGCGAAGTCCAGCTCCGGGGGCAGCTTCAGCGGCACGAAGCCGAAGCCCCGGATGCCCAGGTCGTCGAAGGACTTCGCGTCCGTCCCGCCGGAGAGCATGTAGGGGACGGCCTTGGCCGTCGGGTCCTCGGCGAGCAGCGAGGACTGCATCGCCTCCACGAGCGCCCCGTCGAAGGTGGTCTCGACGGCCTTGTCGGCGTGGACGTCCTCGCGCCGCACCTTCGGGCCGAGGATCCGGTCGAGGTCGGCGAGGAACTCCTCCTCGTGCCCGGGCAGGAACCGTCCGTCGACATGGGCGGTCGCCTCGCCCGGGATGACGTTGACCTTGTAGCCCGCACCGAGCTGCGTCGGGTTGGCCGTGTTGCTCAGGGTCGCGCCGATGAGCTTGGCGATGCCGCCGAGCCTGGCGAGGGTCGACTCCATGTCCTCCGGGTCGAGCTCGGTTCCGAACGCGTCGCCGAGTTCGTCGAGGAAGGCGCGGGTGGTCTTGGTGACCCGCACCGGGAACTTGTGCCGGCCCAGCCGCGCGACGGCCTCCGACAGCTCGGTGATCGCGTTGTCCTTGTGGATCATCGACCCGTGCCCGGCGGTGCCGGCCACGGTGAGCTTCATCCAGTGCATGCCCTTCTCGGCCGTCTGGATCAGGTACAGCCGCCGCTGCTCGCTCACGGTGAAGGAGAATCCGCCCACCTCGCTGATCGCCTCGGTGACGCCCTCGAACAGGTCGGGGTGGTTGCGCACGAGGTGCTTGGCGCCGTACGTGCCGCCCGCCTCCTCGTCCGCGAGGAACGCGAGGACGATGTCGCGCGGCGGCTTACGGCCGCTGCGCAGCCGGTCGCGGACGACCGCGAGGGTCATCGCGTCCATGTCCTTCATGTCGACGGCGCCACGCCCCCACACACAGCCGTCGGCGACCTCGCCGGAGAAGGGGTGGTGGGTCCAGTCGTCCGCGTTGGCCGGTACGACGTCGGTGTGGCCGTGGATGAGGAGCGCGGGCCGGGAGGGGTCCTCGCCCTCGATCCGGGCCACCGTGGAGGCGCGGCCCGGGTGCGACTCGAAGATCTGCGGTTCGAGCCCGACCTCCGCGAGCTTCTCGGCGACGTACTCGGCCGCCTTGCGCTCGCCCGGACCCGAGTGGTCGCCGTAGTTGCTGGTGTCGATCTGGATCAGCTCGCGGCAGAGGTCCACGACCTCGTCCTCGCCGGTGACGCTCCTGGCCGTGTCCGTCTCGCTCACGTGCTTCCTCCCGCTGTCACTGCTGGTGGGTCCCTCTCATCCTCTCTCTCCGCGGCCCGCTCCCCAAGACCGCTCGCGGCCCGTCACGCGCCGTTCACACCTCGCCGGGCCCGGGGCGGGGGTGATCGGCCACCCCTGAAAGCCTGGTAATGTTTACGTCGTCGCCGCGGGGAGAACCCACGCGACAGACACCTTGTCCGGGTGGCGGAATGGCAGACGCGCTAGCTTGAGGTGCTAGTGCCCTTTATCGGGCGTGGGGGTTCAAGTCCCCCCTCGGACACAGATCGAAAGGCCCCTCTTCCCGAGGGGCCTTTCGTCGTTTTCCCCCGGGATGCGAGGAATGTGGGCGACATCTCGCCCTGCCGGAAGAAGCCCAGGTGGGAGGGGGCGGCGACGCGCCGAAGCGGTGCCTCGCGTTTGCCTCCGAGTGGCGGACATGACAGGACGAAGTAACCCGACCACTAGAGTATTGGGCTTGTTCGCGCCGGATCGGAACATCCCCAGGCAGACCTGCGGGCCCGTCGGCGCCCCGGACCGTCCGGGCTGGAGACGCGAGGATCCGATGGCCGCCCTGCACGAAAGCCCCGACCTCACTCTGCTGGACCGGGAGCTGAGCCCAGGACTCCACGACGTGGCCCGCTTCTCAGCGGGTCCCGCGGCCCCGCCCCGCACCCTCGTCGACATCTTCGAGGCGTCCGTACGGTCGTATCCCGACGAGCCCGCGCTCGACGACGGCCATCGGCTGCTCAGCTACCGCGCGCTGGCCGTCGAGGTGGAGCACCTGCGGCGGAAGCTGGCCGCCGCGAAGGTCGGGCTCGGGGACCGCGTCGGGGTGCGGGTCCCGTCGGGCACCAACGACCTGTACGTGGCGATCCTCGCCGTGCTGGCCGCGGGTGCCGCGTACGTGCCCGTGGACGCCGAGGATCCCGACGAGCGGGCCGCGCTGGTCTTCGGCGAGGCCGGGGTGCGGGCGGTCATCGGGGCCGGTCACGAGCTGACCGTGGGCGATGCCGCCGGGCATTCCGCCGCCCGGCCCGGTACCGACCATGACGCGTGGATCATCTTCACCTCCGGCTCCACCGGGAAGCCCAAGGGGGTGGCCGTGAGCCACCGCAGCGCCGCCGCCTTCGTGGACGCGGAGGCCTCGCTGTTCCTGGCCGACGAGCCGATCGGGCCCGGTGACCGGGTCATGGCGGGGCTGTCCGTCGCGTTCGACGCGTCCTGTGAGGAGATGTGGCTGGCGTGGCGGCACGGGGCCTGTCTGGTGCCGGTGCCGCGCTCACAGGTCAGGAGCGGTGCCGATCTCGGGCCCTGGCTGGTCGAGCAGGAGATCACCGTCGTGTCCACCGTGCCGACGCTGGCCGCGCTCTGGGAGCCCGAGACGCTCAACGACGTACGTCTCCTGATCTTCGGCGGCGAGGCGTGCCCTCCCGAGCTGGCGCAGCGTCTGGTGACCGAGGGGCGCGAGGTGTGGAACACCTACGGGCCGACCGAGGCGACCGTCGTGGCGTGCGCGTCGCTGATGAGCGGCGCGGAGCCGATCCGGATCGGGCTGCCGCTGGACGGCTGGGAGCTGGCCGTCGTGGACGAGGCCGGGGAGCCGGTGCCGATGGGCGACAGCGGTCAGCTGGTGATCGGCGGGGTCGGACTCGCCCGGTATCTCGACGCCGGGAAGGACGCGGAGAAGTACGCGCCACTCGAGTCGCTGGGCTGGGAGCGGGCGTACCGCAGTGGTGACCTGGTGCGGGCCGAGCCGGAAGGGCTGGTCTTCCTCGGGCGGGCCGACGAGCAGATCAAGCTCGGCGGGCGCCGTATCGAACTCGGTGAGGTGGACGCGGCGCTCCAGGCGCTGCCCGGGGTGGCCGGCGCCGCCGCCGCGGTGCGCACGGCCCGCAGCGGCAACCAGCTCCTCGTGGGCTACGTCGTCATCCAGGACGGGTGGGACCACTCGGCCGCCGTCGAGCGGCTGCGTGCCGAGCTGCCCGCGGCCCTGGTGCCGTTGCTCGCGCCGGTCGACGAGCTGCCGACTCGTACGTCGGGCAAGGTGGACCGCAACGCGCTGCCCTGGCCGCTGGAGGGGCTGGAGACGGGCGGCCCGGCCGAGCCGCTGTACGGCACCGAGGCCTGGCTCGCCGAGCAGTGGACGGACGTGCTCGGCATTCCGGTGACGTCGGCCTCCGACGACTTCTTCGCGATAGGCGGCGGCAGTCTGGCCGCCGCCCAGCTGACGACGAGGCTGCGCACGCGCTACCCGAGCGCCGCCGTCCTCGACATCTACCAGCGGCCCGTCCTGCGGAAGCTGGCCCGGCATCTGGAGGAGTCGGCACAGGACGACAACGCCCGGCGGGTCGTGGCACCGGTGTCGAGGCGGGCCCAGCTCGTCCAGCTCCTGCTGCTGGTTCCCCTGTTCACCCTGCTGGGGCTGCGCTGGACCGTGCTGCTCGCCGTGCTCGGAAACGTGCTGCCCGCCTACTCCTGGCTGCCGACCGCACCCTGGTGGCTGGTCGCGGCCGGCGTCGTGCTGCTCTTCAGCCCGCCCGGGCGCCTGGCGGTCGCCGCGGGCGGGGCCCGGTTGCTGCTGCGGGGGGTGCGGCCGGGCCGTTACCCGCGCGGGGGGAGCGTCCATCTGCGGCTGTGGGCGGCCGAGCGGCTGGCCGAGTTCAGCGGGGCGACCTCACTGACCGGCTCCTGGCTGGAACGGTACGCGCGAGCGCTGGGCGCCAAGGTCGGGCAGGACGTGGACCTGCACTCGCTGCCGCCGGTCACCGGCATGCTCAAGCTGGGCCGGGGCGCGGCCGTCGAGTCCGAGGTGGACCTGTCCGGGTACTGGCTGGACGGCGACCGGCTGGAGGTCGGGACGGTGAAGGTGGGCGCGCACGCCGTCGTCGGCACGCGCAGTCTGCTCTTCCCGGGCGCGCGGGTGGGCAAGCGGGCCGAGGTGGCGCCGGGGTCGGCGGTCTCCGGACAGGTTCCCACCGGGCAGCGGTGGGCGGGCGCGCCCGCGGTCAAGCTGGGCCGGGCCAAGCGCAACTGGCCGAAGGACCGGCCCGGGCGGGGCGCGTTCTGGCGGGTGATGTACGGCGTGACGGGTTTCGGGCTGACCGCGTTGCCGGTGGTCGCGGCGGCTGCCGCGCTGCTGGTCGCGGGGCTGTTCGTCGCTCCGGACGCCGGGCTCGGCACGGCCCTGCGGGGTGCCGTGCTCGCGCTGGTGCCGGCGACGCTCGCGTTCGGTCTCGCGTACGCGCTGCTGATCGTGATCGCCGTACGGCTGCTGAGCCTCGGGCTGCGGGAGGGCACGCACGCCACGCACAGCCGGGTGGGCTGGCAGGCCTGGACCGTGACGCAGCTGATGGACCGGGCGCGGGACGTGCTGTTCCCCCTGTACGCGGGGCTGGTCACGCCGGTGTGGCTGCGGCTGCTCGGGATGCGGATCGGGCGGCGGGCCGAGGTGTCCACCGTGCTGGCCCTGCCCAGTCTGACCACGGTCGGCGAGGGCGCGTTCCTGGCGGACGACACCCTGACCGCGCCCTACGAGCTCGGCGGCGGCTGGCTGCGCATCGGGCGGGCGGAGATCGGCCGGCGCGCGTTCCTCGGCAACTCGGGGATGACCGGGCCGGGGCGCAGCGTGCCGGACGGCGGTCTGGTGGGTGTGCTGTCGGCGACGCCGAAGAAGGCCAAGAAGGGCAGCTCGTATCTGGGGCTGCCGCCGGTGAAGCTGCCTCGGGCCGCGTCCGACGGCGACCAGAGCCGGACGTACGAGCCGCCCGCGCGGCTGCTGTGGGCGCGCGGTCTCGTGGAGCTCTGCCGGATCGTGCCGGTGTTCTGCTCGGCGGCGGTGGCGGTGGCCACGGGAGCGGCGCTGTGCGCGCTCGGCGTGTGGGCTCCCCTGCTGTCCGGTCTGGTGCTGCTCGGGGCGGGCTGTGCGGCGGGGCTCGTCTCGATCGCGGCGAAGTGGCTGCTCGTGGGGCGGCATCGCCGGGCCGAGCATCCCCTGTGGAGTTCCTTCGTGTGGCGCAACGAGCTGGCGGACACCTTCGTCGAGGTGCTGGCCGTGCCGTGGCTGGCCGGCGCCGTGCCGGGTACACCGCTGCTGTCGGCGTGGCTGCGCGGCCTCGGTGCGCACATCGGCAGGGGCGTGTGGGTCGAGAGCTACTGGCTGCCGGAGACGGATCTGGTGACGCTCGGGGACGCGGCGACCGTGAACCGGGGCTGTGTGCTCCAGACGCACCTCTTCCACGACCGGATCTTGCGGACGGATACTGTGGTCCTCCGTGAGGGCGCCACTCTGGGCCCGGGCGGAATCATCCTGCCCGGCAGCGCCGTCGGGGCCCGCGCCACGCTGGGTCCGGCGTCCCTGGTGATGGCCGCGGAGTCCGTGCCCGACGACACGCGCTGGCTGGGCAACCCGATCGAGGCATGGCGTCGCTAGGCACAACCCCACGCGGGGCCGGTGGACGTCGTACGAGCGCAGTGCAGGGAGCAGACGCAACAGTGGCGGTTCAGCAGTCAGTGGGTCAGGACCCGTATTTCCCGGGCAACGGTGACCTCCGGTACCGGGTGCACCGGTACGAGCTCACGCTGGACTACCGCCCCGCGCCGAACCGGCTGTCGGGGACCGCGCGGATCAACGCGATCGCGGGCCGCGGCCAGCTCACGGAGTTCCAGCTGAACCTCGCGGACTTCCGGGTGGGCCGGGTGAAGGTCGACGGCCGTACGCCGCACTACACGCACCGGGGCGGCAAGCTGCGTGTGCGTCCCGCGAAGCCGGTGCGCGCCGGTGCGGCCTTCACGGTCGAGGTGCAGTGGTCGGGCAACCCCCGGCCGGTGAACAGTCCCTGGGGCGGCCTCGGCTGGGAGGAGCTGGAGGACGGGGCGCTGGTGGCGAGCCAGCCGGTCGGGGCGCCGTCGTGGTACCCGTGCAACGACCGGCCCGCCGACAAGGCCTCGTACCACATCTCGGTCACGACGCCGTCGGCCTACGCGGTGGTGGCCGGCGGTCGCCTGCTCACCCGCACGACGAAGGCCTCGACGACGACGTGGGTGTACGAGCAGGCGGCGCCGACGTCCAGCTACCTGGTGGGGCTGTCGATCGGGAAGTACCAGACGGTGCTGCTGGGCGACCCGGGCCCGGGCGGGGTTCCGCAGCACGGGCACATCCCGGCGCATCTGCTCCCCCGGTTCGCCCGGGACTTCGCGCGGCAGCCCGCGATGATGGAGCTGTTCCAGGAGCTTTTCGGGCCGTACCCGTTCGACGAGTACGCGGTCGTGGTGACCGAGGAGGAGCTCGACGTCCCCGTCGAGGCGCAGGGGTTGTCGCTGTTCGGGTCCAACCACGTGGACGGGGAGCGGGGGTCGGAGCGGCTGGTGGCGCACGAGCTGGCGCACCAGTGGTTCGGCAACAGCGTGTCCATCGCCGACTGGCGGCAGATCTGGCTGAACGAGGGGTTCGCGAAGTACGCCGAGTGGCTGTGGTCGGAGCGCTCGGGAGGGCGAACCGCCCAGCAACTGGCCGCCGCCGCACACCGGTTGCTGTTCTCGCTGCCCCAGGATCTCCGGCTGGCCGATCCGGGGCGCAAGTCGATGTTCGACGACCGTCTCTACCAGCGGGGCGGGCTCGTCCTGCACGCGGTGCGGTGCGCCCTGGGCGACGACGCGTTCTTCCGCATGCTGCGCGGGTGGGCGGCACAGCACCGGGGCGGGGCCGTGACGACGGCGAACTTCACCGCGCACGTGGGACGGTTCACGGACGAGCCGCTGGACACGCTGTTCGATATGTGGCTGTACGGGACGACGCTGCCGCCGCTGCCCCGTTCAGGAGAATGAGCGGCATGACGACGCGTTCCTGCCCGTGCGGGCTGTCCCAGACCTACGAGACGTGCTGCGGCCGGTTTCACTCCGGTGCCGCTGCCGCTCCGACCGCCGAGGCACTGATGCGGTCGCGGTACAGCGCCTTCGTCAAGGGGGACGCCGGGTATCTGCTGCGGACCTGGCATCCGCGGACGCGGCCCGGACGGCTGGACCTCGATCCCGGGATGCGGTGGACCGGGCTGGAGATCCTGGACAAGAGTGCCGGGACCGCGTTCCACACCACCGGGACCGTGACGTTCCGGGCCTCGTACCGGGGCGGATCGCTGCACGAGCGGAGCCGGTTCGAGCGGGTGGACGGGGCCTGGGTGTACGTCGACGGAGAGATCCTCGACTGAGCGTCAGGGCGCCAGGATGTCCAGTTCCTGGAGGGCGCCGACCGTGATCTCCCGGGTCAGTTCCTCCGCGCGGACCGCGTCGCCCGCGCGGATCGCCTCGGCGACCTGGACGTGCAGGGTGACGGCGGCCGGGTCGGGGTCCTCGAACATCACGTCGTGGTGGGTGCGGCCGGCCAGGACCTCGGCGACGACATCGCCGAGGCGGGCGAACATCTCGTTGCCGGAGGCGGCCAGGACGGCGCGGTGGAAGGCGACGTCGTGGACGAGGTACTCCTCCAGCTTGTGACCGCGCGAATTGGCGACCATGCCGAGGGCGCACTCGGTGAGCTCGGCGCACTGCTCGGCGGTGGCGTGCCGGGCGGCGAGGCCCGCCGCGACCGGTTCGACCGCCGAGCGCAGCACCGTGAGGGACCGCAGCTGCTGTGGTCGGTCCGCGCCGGCCAGGCGCCAGCGGATGACCTCGGGGTCGTAGACGTTCCACTCGGACTTGGGGCGGACCGTCACGCCCACGCGGCGGCGGGACTCGACCAGGTGCATGGACTCCAGGACGCGGACCGCCTCGCGCATCACGGAGCGCGACACGTCGAAACGCTGGGCCAGCTCGTCCGTGCGCAGCACACTGCCCGGCGGGTACTCGCCCGCCGTGATCTCGGGGCCGAGGGTGTCCAGTACATGGCCGTGCAGCCCTCGACCCGGTGTGCTCATGCACTCAGCGTACGGGGTAGATCACGGAGACAAAAAGTCAGACTTATTTGTCACGGCCTCTTGAATTAGTCGTACCTAATGGGTTTCAGTTGCGTCGACATCACGTGTCGACGAAGACAGCAGACAGTGAGGCAGCGATGAACACCCCCCACGTCGTCGTGGTCATGGGCGTCGCGGGCACCGGCAAGACCACCATCGGTCCCCTGCTCGCGGCCCGGCTCGGCGTTCCCTACGCCGAGGGCGACGACTTCCACCCGCAGGCCAACATCGCCAAGATGTCGGCCGGTACGCCACTCACCGACGAGGACCGCCGGCCCTGGCTGGACGCCATCGGCGCGTGGGGGCACGGGCAGGCCGGGCTCGGCGGGGTGGTCAGCTGCTCGGCACTGAAGCGGTCGTACCGCGACCGGCTGCGGGCCGCCGCGCCCGGCGTGGTCTTCGTGCACCTCGCGGGCGACCGCGCGCTGATCGAGGACCGGATGTCGCACCGGGAGGGGCACTTCATGCCCACGGCGCTGCTCGACTCCCAGTTCGCCACGCTCCAGCCGCTGGAGAGCGACGAGGCGGGGGTCAGTGTGGACGTCCTGGGCAGCCCGGAGGAGATCACCGAACGGGCGGCGAGCGCGCTCGAGGATCTCCCCGAGCCCGTCCAGTAGCCCCTTCCTCCTCCTTCGAGTCCCCTCAAACCCAAGGACACCTCCCCCGTGACCAGACTCAGCGTCGAGATGCTGGCAGCGGACGCACCCGAGCCGATCACCTCGGCCGGGCACGCTCAGCTGGGCATCGCCGTGCTGGCGGGCATCGCCGTCATCGTCCTGCTCATCACCAAGTTCAAGCTGCACGCGTTCCTCGCGCTGACCATCGGGTCACTGGCGCTCGGCGCGATCGCCGGGGCTCCGCTCGACAAGGTCCTCACCAGCTTCAGCGCCGGCCTCGGCACCACGGTCGCCGGTGTCGGCGTGCTGATCGCCCTCGGCGCGATCCTCGGCAAGATGCTCGCCGACTCCGGGGGCGCCGACCAGATCGTCGACACCATCCTGGAGAAGGCCGGCGGGCGGTCGATGCCGTGGGCGATGGTGCTGATCGCCTCCGTGATCGGACTGCCGCTCTTCTTCGAGGTCGGCATCGTGCTGCTGATCCCGGTGGTGCTGATGGTCGCCAAGCGCGGCAACTACTCGCTGATGCGCATCGGCATCCCGGCGCTCGCGGGCCTGTCCGTGATGCACGGCCTGGTCCCGCCGCACCCCGGTCCGCTGGTCGCGATCGAGGCGGTCAATGCCGACCTCGGTGTGACGCTGGCCCTCGGTGTCCTGGTCGCCGTACCCACGGTGATCATCGCCGGTCCGGTGTTCTCGAAGTACGCCGCCCGCTGGGTGGACGTGCCGGCCCCGGAGAAGATGATTCCGCAGCGCGCCTCCGAGGACCTGGACAAGCGCCCCGGCTTCGGCGCCACCCTCTTCACGATTCTGCTGCCGGTGATCCTGATGCTGGCCAAGGCGCTGGTCGACATCGTCATCGACGACCCGGAGAACCTCGTCCAGCGGGTCTTCGACGTCATCGGCGCTCCGATGATCGCGCTGCTCGCCTCGGTGCTGGTCGGCATCTTCACGCTGCTGCGGCCCGCCGGGTTCTCCAAGGAGCGGATATCGCCGCTCGTCGAGAAGAGCCTGATGCCGATCGCGGGCATCCTGCTGATCGTCGGCGCGGGCGGCGGCTTCAAGCAGACGCTGATCGACACCGGGGTGGGCCAGATGGTCCTGGACATCTCGAAGGACTGGGCGATCCCGGCGCTGCTGCTGGCCTGGCTGATCGCGGTGGTGATCCGGCTGGCGACCGGTTCGGCGACGGTGGCGACGGTCTCGGCCGCCGGTCTGGTGGCCCCGCTGGCGGCCGACATGTCGACCACGCACGCCGCTCTCCTCGTCCTGGCCATCGGCGCCGGCTCGCTCTTCTTCAGCCATGTGAACGACGCCGGGTTCTGGATGGTGAAGGAGTACTTCGGGCTGAGTGTCGGCCAGAACATCAAGACCTGGTCCGTCATGGAGACGATCATCTCGGTGGTCGCCGGCGGAATCGTCCTGCTGTTGTCCTTGGTGATCTAGGAGAGGTACGGCCATGACCGCTCACCCCCTGTTCGACATCGGCGGCCGTACGGCCCTGGTGACCGGCTCCAGCCGGGGCATCGGACTCGCCCTCGCCCGTGGTCTGGCGGAAGCCGGCTGCACGGTCGTCCTCAACGGCCGCGACAAGGACCGCCTCGCCGAGGCCGCCGCCGGGCTGCCCGGCGACAAGGTGCACACGGCCGCGTTCGACGTGACCGACGGATCGTCCGTGGCGGACGGGATCGCCGAGGTCGAGGAGCGGGTGGGCCCGCTCGACATCCTCGTCAACAACGCGGGCATGCAACTGCGCGCCCCGCTGCTGGAGTTCACCGACTCCGACTGGCACCGGATCCTGGACACCAACCTGACCAGTGCCTTCCTGACCGGCCGTGAGGCCGCGCGCCGGATGACGGAACGCGGCCACGGCAAGATCATCAACATCTGCTCGCTGCAGAGCGAGGTCGTGCGGCCCGGGATCGCGCCGTACGCCGCCACCAAGGGCGCGCTGAAGATGCTCACCAAGGGCATGTGCGCGGACTGGGGCCCGAGCGGTGTGCAGGTCAACGGGCTCGGCCCGGGCTACATCGAGACCGAACTGACCAAGCCCCTCGTCGACGACGAGGAGTTCAGCGCCTGGGTGCGGCGGCGTACCCCGGCCGGGCGCTGGGGCCGCACGCAGGACCTGGTGGGCGGGGTGCTGTTCCTCGCCTCCCCGGCCGCCGACTTCATCAGCGGGCAGGTGCTGTACGTCGACGGCGGTATGACGAGCGTGCTGTGACATCGCTGTTGCCACGGCTGGGGCCGATGCCGTGACCGTTGCTGTGACCATTCAGGAGGTTTCGATGCTGGGTTGTGTGATTCACGGTCAGGACGACCTCCGGGTCGCGCAGTTGCCCGTTCCGGAGCCCGGGCCGGGGCAGGCGCTGGTCGCCGTCCGGTACGGCGGGGTGTGCGGGTCCGATCTGCACTACTGGCGGCACGGCGGCGTCGGGGACTTCCGGCTCCGCGAGCCGATGGTGCTCGGGCACGAGGTCGTCGGGACGGTGCTGGAGTACGGGGCCGGTGCCTCGGGTCCGGCTCCGGGTACGGCCGTGGCCGTGCACCCGGCGACCCCGTGCGGGGTGTGCCCGGAGTGCTCGGCGGGGCGGCGGAACGTGTGCCGGGACACCAGCTATCTGGGCAGTGCGGCGCGGTTCCCGCATGTGCAGGGCGGGTTCGCGGCGCGGGTGGTCGTGCCGTGTGAGCAGTTGCGGGCGCTGCCGGACGGTCTGGAGTTGCGCCGGGCCGCGCTCGCCGAGCCGCTGTCCGTCGCGTTGCACGCGGTGCGGCGGGCCGGGGACGTGGCCGGGCGGCATGTCCTGGTGACCGGGGCCGGGCCGATCGGGTGTCTGGTGGTCGCGGCGGCGAAGGCGGCGGGGGCGGCGCGGGTCACTGTGACGGATCTGCTGCCCGAGGCGTTGGAGTATGCGCGGGTCGCCGGTGCGGAGACGGTGGTGCGGGCCGATGACCCGGATGACGCCGGGTGGCCCGACGAGGTCGATGTGGCGATCGAGGCGTCCGGAGTCGCCGCGGGGCTTGACGCGTGTCTGCGACGGGTGCGGCGGGGTGGGGTTGTCGTGCAGCTGGGGATGTTGCCGCCGGGGCAGAGTCCGTTCGCGGGGAACCTTGTGGTGAGCCGGGAGATCGAGCTTCGGGGGGCGTTCCGGTTCGATACGGAGTTTGACGCGGCGTTGGAGTTGTTGGCTGTGGAGCCGGCGTTCGATGGGCTGGTGAGTGCGGTGGTTCCGGCCTGGGAGGCCGAGTCTGCGTTTGCGCTGGCCGCTGACCGGACTCGGTCCTGCAAGGTGCTGTTGGATTTCGCCGTCGCGCCGTAGGTGGTTGATGTCGTCCGGGGGCTGCGGGTGCGTTGTGGCTTGTCGCGCAGTTCCCCGCGCCCCTGGAGTCGGACAACTTGCCGCGCCATAGGGGGTGTCGGCGAGCGGCTGCGGGTGCGTCGTGGCTTGTCGCGCAGTTCCCCGCGCCCCTGGAGTCGGACAACTTGCGGCGCCATAGGGGGTGTCGGCGAACGGCTGCGGGTGCGTTGTGGTTGTTCGCGCAGCTCCCCGCGCCCCTGGGGGCAACACCTACAAGCGCCATAGGGAGTGCTGGCGGGTTGCCCAGTCTCTGCTCACCCTGCCCGTTCTCATTCCTCTGCGTGCCTCCGGGTCGGCCAGGGCCATGCCGATGTGGCCGGCCAGGACGATTCCGATGGTGAGGGCCAGCCAGTCGTGGACGAAGGTCGCGCTGGTGCGCCAGAGCAAGGGGGTGAGGTGGGTGAACCACATCATCAGGCCGGTCGCGAGCATGACGAGGGTGGCGCCGGCGATCCAGGACGCGTAGATCTTCTGGCCGGCGTTGAACTTGGCGGCGGGGCGGGAGTCGGGGCGCTTGTCGCGATGCAGGGCGGCGCGCAGCCAGGCGCGGTCGTGGGGGCCGAAGCGGTTGAGCCGGCCGAGGTCGGCTCGGAAGGCTCGGGAGGCGAGGCCCGCCAGGACCGGGAGGGGCAGGGCGAGGCCTGACCACTGGTGCAGGGTGACGACCAGGGCGCGGCGGCCCACGA
This sequence comes from Streptomyces sp. NPDC008137, assembly GCF_042957035.1. NCBI lineage: Bacteria > Bacillati > Actinomycetota > Actinomycetes > Kitasatosporales > Streptomycetaceae > Streptomyces > Streptomyces sp. NPDC008137. Next base: position 151,526 of record NZ_JBIBHN010000016.1, read on the forward strand.
GTTCGGCGAGCTGGGGGACGTAGAGGCAGGCCGCCGTCAGGACGCAGAGGCCCATCAGGGCGGCCGTCGTGCGGTGGATCCAGCGCTCGGTCGGGGTGAAGCGGCTGACCTCGGCCGCGGCGGTGTCAGCTGGTGGGTGCATCGTCGCGTCCGTTCGAGCGGCCCACCCAGGCGTCGATGTCGTAGCCGCGCTCCTCCCAGTAGCCCGGGTCGACCTCGTCGGTGAGGGTGATGCCGGAGAGCCACTTGGCGGACTTGTAGAAGTACATGGGCGCCACGTAGAGGCGGACCGGGCCGCCGTGGGAGTGGCTGAGGTCCTTGTCCTGCATGCGCAGGGCGACCAGGACGTCCGCGCGGCGGGCCTGGGTGAGGGTGAGGCTCTCGGTGTAGGTGCCGTCGAAGCAGGTGAAGCGGATCGCCTTCGCGGTGGGGCGGACGCCGGCCGCGTCGAGGAGCCGGGAGAGGCGTACGCCTTCGAACGGCGTGTCCGGGACCCGCCAGCCGGTGACGCACTGGACGTCGCGGACCATGCGGGTCTGCGGCAGGGCCTTCAGGGCGTCCAGGGTGTAGGTCGTGGGGCGGTCGACCAAGCCGTCGATCTTGAGGCGGTAGGTGTCGGCGTTCTTGCGCGGGACGGACGAGGCGACCGAGTAGTAGCGGAAGCCGCCGCCGTTCGGGAGCAGTCCGGTCAGGCCGGTGGGGTCTTTGTCGGCGGCGCCGCCGAGGAAGCCCTCCAGGCCGCGCTGCAGCTTGGGCGCGGCGGCGACGCCGAGGGCGCCCAGGGCGAGAGTGCCGAGGAAGACGCGGCGGCCGACCGGGGTGCCCCGCTCCTCGGGGTGTCCGTCGTTCACGCCGTCCTGTACGTCCTCGTGCACGCCCCCATTCACATCCTCGTCGCCCCTGTTCGCGTTCACGTTCTCATTCGAGCACCCGCGGCCCCGGCAGGACAGGGATCGCGGGTGCTCGTCAGACTTCCGTAACCACTTCTTACGTGGGCACCCTCAGGACGAGGCCGCCTTTTCCAGCTGGAACGCCTCGTTGCCGAGGCCGATCCGGGCGTGCTTCTCGGGGGCGCGGGCGCGCAGCACCAGGCCCAGGACCAGGCCGGCGACGAGGGCGAGGCCGATGACGCCGGGCAGCACCCAGCTCAGCGAGGAGTCCGGGCCGACGCCGACCAGCACCTCGAAGTCCTTCACGGTGTAGCCGGCGATCACGAGCAGGGCGAGGCCCGACAGCGTGGCGGTGACCAGCCGCCAGGCCTGGGCCCCGGCGGCGCCGCGGCGGACGAAGAAGACGACGACGGACAGGGAGGCCGCCGCCATCAGGACGATCACGCCGAGGGCGCCGATGTTGCCGAGCCAGGTGAACAGTTGCAGGACGGGCGCGGTCGGGTCGCCGACCGGCTTGTCGTCGGCGATCGCGAAGGCGGCCACGACCACCACGGCCACGACGGTCTGCAGCAGCGAGCCGGTGCCGGGGGCGCCGCTGGTGCCGCTGGTGCGGCCGAAGGCGGCGGGCAGCAGGCCCTCGCGGCCCATGGCGAAGGCGTACCGGGCGACGACGTTGTGGAAGCTGAGCAGGGCGGCGAACATGCCGGTGACGAACAGGACGTGCAGGACGTCCGTGAAGGTGCCGCCGAGGCGGGACTCGGTGAGGAAGAACAGCAGGCCGGCGCTCTGCTTCTGGGCCGTGCCGACGATCGCGGAGGGGCCGGTGGCGACGGTGAGGGCCCAGCTGCTCAGCGCGAAGAAGACGGCGACCCCGCCGACGGCGAAGAACATCACGCGCGGCACCAGGACGTGCGGGCGGCTGGTCTCCTCGGCGTAGACGGGGGCCTGCTCGAAGCCGAGGAACGCGGCGACGCAGAAGCACAGCGCGGTGCCGACGCCCGCGCCGGTGAGTGTGTCGGGGTTGAAGGCGTGCAGCGACAGGCCTTCCTTGCCGGGGTCGGCGAGGGCGGCCACGTCGAAGATCACGACGAGGAGCACCTCGATGACCAGCAGCACACCGAGCACCCGCGCGTTGACGTCGATCTTGAGCCAGCCGAGCAGTCCGACGGCGAGGGCGGCCACCAGGGCCGGTATCCACCAGGCGATCTCCACGTCGGCGTAGGTGGCGAGGAGCCCGGAGACCTCGAAGCCGAAGATGCCGTAGATGCCGATCTGGAGCGCGTTGTAGGCGACGAGGGCGACCAGGGCGGCGCCCGCGCCGGCGGTGCCGCCGAGGCCGCGGGCGATGTACGCGTAGAAGGCGCCCGCGTTGTGGACGTGGCGGCTCATCTCGGCGTAGCCCACGCTGAACAGGATCAGGACGACGCCGAGGGCGACGAAGAGCAGCGGCTGGCCGACGATGCCCATCACCGCGAATGTGGTGGGCATGACACCCGCGACCACCATGAGCGGGGCGGTCGCGGCGAGGACGGAGAGCAGCAGTCCCCCGGTGCCGAGGCGGTCGGCGCGCAGGGCGCGCTCCTGTCCCTTAAACGTACTGATGCCGCCGCCTGCGGCGGACGTGCTCGTGCTCGAACTGTCCGTGGTCATCGGGAGAGCGTCCTCACTTCGGGGGGTGGCGGGTCAGGTCGCGCCGAGCGCGCCGGCGCGGGCGGTGGCGAAGGCGGTGTGCGGGTCGCGGTCCGGGTACGACCAGGGCGCCGGGGTGGCGTACCGGCCGATCCGGTGGAACAGGGCGGCGGCCTCGGCGCCCCGCCCCTCGCAGAACTTGGCGTGGGCGAGGAAGTTCAGGTCGATCAGCCGGCGCGGGTGGCCCTCCAGCTCCCACTCCAGCCACCAGTCGAAGGCCGTCTTCATCACCTGCCGGGCCCGGCGGCCGGCCCAGTGGCCCGAGGCGGCCGGATCGGCGGGCTCGTACCCGGCGGCCGCCAGCACGCGGTAGCGCTCGGCGTGTGCGATGACGGGCAGGATCGCGAGCGGGGAGTCGGCCGGTGCCTGTTCGGCGGCCCAGTTGGCGAAGTCGTAGACCTCGTGCAGTGGGTCCGGGCCGGCCTCGGTGCGGCGTGCGGCGAGCCGGGCGACCATCAGGTGATGGGCGTGGTGGTGGTCGGCGTACCGGCCGCGCACCGCCTCGAAGCGCCGGACCACGTCCATGTCGGTGCCGGTCGCGCACTCCAGCATGAGCAGGCCGAGCCAGGGGGTGGGGTCGGCCGGAGCGCGGGCGACGGCGGTCTCGCAGGCCTCGCGGGCGCGGACCGGCTTGCCCTTGCCGCTCAGCACCCGCCGGACCTCGGCGAGAGCGAGCAGGACGGAGGCGTCGGCGGACTCGGGTTCGGCGAGCAGCCATTCACGGGCCCAGGCGGCGCAGTAGGACTCGGCCGCGAGGACCGTGATCCGGTGGCCGCGGCGGTCCCAGTCGTCCCCGGTCCGGACCAGCAGGGAACGGACGTGCTGCCAGCGGCCCTGCGCCAGCGCGGCGCGCGCGGCCACGAGGTCGGCGTCGTCGAGGGCCTCGTCGAAGGCCTGTGACGCACGTCTGCGGCCACGGCCGAGGGGAGGCGGGGGTGGGGACACCGCGGGACTTCCTCACGCGCTCTTCTGGTGTTTCGGCTCACGGCGGTCGAGGCGGCGCGGGTGTGCGCTATGCCATGAACTGATCACGCACAGCCAACCCCCCGCCAATGGTTGACGTCAAGGGCCGTCTTCGCGTTACACGCGTCAAGTGGCGTTACTTGTGAGGTTTCTGTGATCAACGAGGAGCGGGGGAAGCGTGAGACCGGCATCCGATTTTTCCGTTTCGCCCTTTGTGACGTACGTCATAGCGTTCGCCGGTTTCGACCCGGACCATGGCAGGACGTACGGGCGCGCCGGGCGGAGCCGGCCGGTACAGTCGGCCCCTACGCAACCGTGAACCCGACCTGATGATCGAGGTACACCGCGTGTCGGTTCTAGTTCTCGTGCTCGCCCTGAGCGCCGCCTGCTGTCTGGGCTTCGGCTTCGTCCTGCAGCAGAACGCGGCCCAGCGGGCACCGCTGAGCGACTTCCTCTCCTTCCGACTGCTGATCGACCTGGTGAAGGTGCCGCGCTGGCTCGGCGGCATCGCGCTGATGGTGGCCGGCATGGCGCTGGGCGCCGCCGCCCTCGGACAGGGCGAGCTGTCCCTGGTGGAGCCACTGCTGGCGACCAACCTGCTGTTCGCGCTGGCCCTGTCCCGCAGGCAGACCAAGCAGCCACTGGGCCGTCAGGGCTGGGCGGGCCTGCTGCTGCTGGCGGGCGGGGTGACCGCGTTCATCGTGGCGGGCCAGCCGCAGGGCGGAGCCGCGACGGCCGATCCGGTGCGGCAGTGGCTGATCATCGGCGCCATGGTCGGTCTCGCCCTGCTCCTCACGACCCACGCCAAGCGTTCGCGGCTCAGCTCAGGACCGGTGCTCCTGGCCTTGGCCGCCGGGCTGCTCTACGGCGTGCAGGACGCGCTGACCCGGGTGAGCGGACAGAAGTTCTCCGAGGGTGGCTTCGCCGAGCTGCTGACCGGCTGGCAGCCGTACGCGGTCCTCGCGCTGGGCGTCACGGGGCTGGTCCTTGTGCAGAGCGCCTTCGAGACCGCCTCCCTGCGCAAGTCGCTGCCCGCCCTGACCGCGGCCCAGCCGCTCGCCGGGATCATCTGCGGCGTCGGCTTCCTGGGCGACCGGCTGCGGACCGACGCGGTGGCCCTGAGCTGGGAGGCCGGCGGTCTGCTGGCCGTGGTCGCCGGGATCGTGCTGCTGGGGCTGCACCCGGCGATGCCGCACGGACTGGCGGAGCGTGCCCGAGTGGGGAAGCTGCAGGCACAGCCGCAGCCCCAGTGATTCCGGCGCCGCCCCTGCTTGGATGAGGGCATGAGCGCTGCTGACGAGATCCTCGACATCGTCGACGAGAACGACCAGGTCATCGGGCAGTTGCCCCGAGGCGAGGTCTACGCCGGCGGTCTGCGGCACCGCTGCGTGTTCATCCAGGCCCGGGACGCCGGGGGACGGATCTTCGTGCACCGGCGGACACCGACCAAGCTGGTCTTCCCCTCCCTCTACGACATGTTCGTCGGCGGAGTCGTCGGCGCGGGCGAGGCCTACGACACGGCGGCCCTGCGCGAGGCCGAGGAGGAGCTGGGCGTGACCGGCCTTCCCGAGCCGCGGTACCTCTTCAAGTTCCTCTACGACGACGGCGACGGCCGGAGCTGGTGGTCGGCGGTGTACGAGGTCCGCTGCGAGCTTCCCGTACGGCCGCAGGCCGAGGAGGTGGCCTGGCACGACTTCCTGCCCGAGGACGAGGTGGAGCGGCGCCTCGGGGACTGGGAGTGGGTGCCGGACGGGCTGGCGGCGTACCAGCGGCTCAAGGCGTTCCGGTCGAGGCCGTAGCGGGCGGCAGCGCCCGGCCAGAAACTCCCAGGTAGGGTCGCGCAGGTGATCGAGTTCGTACGGAACGTCCGGTTGTGGTTCGCGCCCGCGGAGGTCCGGAAGGACGGCGAGACGCCCGACTACCGGTTCTCGCTGGCGAATGAACGCACCTTCCTGGCCTGGCTGCGCACCGCGCTCGCGCTGATCGGCGGCGGCTTCGCCGTGGACCAGTTCCTGCCGGACCTGCGCTGGGGCTGGCGGGTGGGGCTGGCGCTCGCGCTGCTGGCCGCGGGGGTGCTGTGCTCGCTGCGGGCGGTCAACCACTGGGTCCGCTGCGAGCGGGCCATGCGCCGGGGTGAGGATCTGCCGGTGTCCCGGTTCCCGGCGTTGCTGAGTCTCGTCGTCGCGGTCGTGGCTGTCGCGATGGTGCTCGTGGTGCTCGTGGGGTGGGAGGGGTGAGCGCGGCGCCCGGCGCGCCCCGGACCCCTGACCGCGACCCCGGGCTCCAGCCCGAGCGGACCCGGCTCGCCTGGCGGCGCACGACGCTCTCGGGCACGGTCGCCGCCGTGCTCGCCGTGAAGACCGCGCTGCACGGCGGCGCGTCGGTGGCCGGAGTCGTCGGATGCGCCCTGTGCTGTGTCCTGTGGCTGGGCTTCCTCGGCGTCGCCCACCGCCGCATCCGCACGCTCTCCGCTCCCGGCAGCCCCGCGGCCTTCGCGTCCCGGCACGCCACGGCCGCGGCGCTGTGCACGGTCGCGATGGCGGTGTGCGGGGCGGCCCTCGTTCTCTAGACCGCGTCCGCGGGCCGGGGGGGTTACCCGCTCTCCGTCTCCCAGTCCACCGTCACGACGATCTTGCCGCGGGTCCGGCCCTCCTGGTTCAGCCGGTGCGCGTCCGCCGCCCGCTCCAGCGGGAACGTCTCGGAGACGTGCACGCTCACCACGCCCTGTTCCGCCAGTTCGGACAACCGCTGGAGATCCTCGGCGTCGGGGCGCACGAAGTAGTAGCGGCCGCCGAAGTTCACGACGTCGCCGTCGGCGATCGACACCACGCGCCCCTCGGGGGCCAGCAGGTTCGCCGAGACCTTCAGCGCGTCACCACCGACCGTGTCGAAAACGGCGTCCACTCCCTCGGGAGCCAGCCCCCGCACCCGCTCGCCCAGGCCCTCGCCGTACGTCACCGGCTCACCGCCGAGGCCCCGCACGAAGTCGTGGTTGGGCTCGCTCGCCGTACCGATCACCCGGGCGCCGAGGTGGGTGCCGAGCTGTACGGCGATCGAGCCGACGCCACCGGCCGCCGCGTGCACCAGCACGGTCTCGCCCCGCCTCACCTGGAGCACCTTGGTCAGCACCTGGTAGGCGGTCAGCCCGACCAGCGGCAGCCCGGCCGCCTCCTCGAAGGAGAGGTTGCGCGGCTTGCGGGCGAGGGTGCGCAGGGGCGCGGCCACGTACTCGGCGAAGGTGCCCCGGGAGAGGAAGTCCTCGCGTACGTACCCGATGACCTCGTCCCCGACGTCGAATTCCGAGACGGCCACGCCGGGCCGTACGACGACGCCCGAGACGTCCCAGCCGGGCACCACGGGGAAGGCGGGTTCGAGGATGGCGTCGAGATAGCCCTCGCGGGCCTTCCAGTCGACGGGGTTCACTGCCGCAGCCCGCACCTTCACCAGCACCGCGTCCGGGCCGACCTTGGGATCGCGGACCTCCCCGAACGCCAGCACCTCGGGTCCGCCGTACCGTGAGTAGCTGATGGCCTTCATGGCTCCGACCTTCCGGGCTCCCCGGGCGGCACGCAAGCCGGATGGCCTGAACGTAGCGGTCCGGGGTTCTTCCGACCGGTCCCTGGGCCTCCCCGGCGTCCCATGGGCGGAGCGGTCGGCCTATCGTGGCTCCGATCACGTTTCGGCCCCCCTCTGGACGACATACCGACCGGTCGGCATCATGAGTCGGGAACCGTCCATCTCCCCGTAGGAGCGACGCATGAGCCCCGACCACCCGCCCGGACTCGATCTCGACCGGCTGCGCGGCCTGCTCGACCGGGAGCGCCCCGGCCTGGTGAACGGCCCGCTGTCCGGCCGGCTGATCGAGGGCGGACGGTCGAACCTCACGTACGCGGTCTCCGACGGCACCGCGCGCTGGGTCGTACGGCGGCCTCCGCTCGGCCACGTCCTGGCCACCGCGCACGACATGAAGCGCGAGCACCGGGTGATCAGCGGTCTGTATCCGACCGCCGTGCCGGTTCCCCGGCCGGTGCTGCTGTGCGAGGACGAGGAGGTGCTCGGGTCGCCCTTCTATGTCATGGAGTTCGTCGAGGGCACTCCCTACCGCACCGCCGACCAGCTCGTGCCGCTCGGTCCGGAGCGGACCCGGGGCGCGGTGCTGAACCTGGTGGACACGCTGGTGGAGCTGCACGCGGTGGACCCGGGCGAGGCGGGTCTCGCGGACTTCGGGCGGCCCGAGGGCTTCCTGGACCGGCAGCTGCGGCGCTGGGGCAAGCAGCTGGACGCCTCCCGCAACCGCGATCTGGACGGCATCGACGAACTGCACGCAGCCCTCGGCCGGGACCTGCCCCGCTCCCCCGCCCCGGCCGTCGTGCACGGCGACTACCGGCTCGACAACGTCCTCATCGGCGAGGACGACCAGATCAAGGCCATCCTCGACTGGGAGATGTCGACGCTGGGCGACCCGCTCACCGACCTCGGCCTGCTGGTCATGTACAGCATGCCGCTGGGCATGCCGGACTCCCCCGTCTCCACGACCGCCGAGGCCCCCGGGCATCCGGCGCCGTCGGAACTCATCGAGCGGTACGCCGCGCGCTCGGGGCGCGACGTCTCCGCGGTCTCCTGGTACACGGCGTTCGCCTGGTTCAAGCTCGCCGTGATTCTCGAGGGCATCCACTACCGCTACACACTCGGCCAGACGGTCGGGGCCGGGTTCGACCGCATCGGCGACCTCGTGCCCGTCTTCGTCCGGCACGGGCTGACCACGCTTCACGAGGGCCTTCAGGAGGGCTGATCCGTATGGACTTCGCGTTCGACGCACGCACCGAGGAGCTGCGCGGCAAGCTGCTCGCCTTCATGGACGAGTACGTCTATCCGGCCGAGGCGGTGGCGGAGGAGCAGCGCGCTCAGCTCTCCTCGCCGTGGGACACGCCGGCCGTGGTGGAGGAGCTGAAGGCCGAGGCGCGCAGGCAGGGCCTGTGGAACCTCTTCCTGCCGGGCTCCGAGTACGGGGCCGGGCTCACCAATCTCCAGTACGCGCCCCTCGCCGAGATCATGGGCCGGTCCCCGCACCTGGCGCCGACGGCGACGAACTGCGCGGCGCCCGACACCGGGAACATGGAGGTGCTCACCCAGTTCGGTGACGAGCAGCAGCGCAAGCAGTGGCTGGAGCCGCTGCTGGCCGGTGAGATCCGCTCGGCGTTCGCGATGACCGAGCCGGAGGTGGCCTCCTCGGACGCCACCAACATCACCACGCACATCAAGCGGGCCCCCGACGGCACGGACGAGTACGTCGTCACCGGCCGCAAGTGGTACATCTCCGGGGCGATGAACCCGGACTGCAAGATCTTCATCGTGATGGGCAAGACGGACCCGGACGGGGACGACATCCGCCGTCAGCAGTCCATGGTGCTGGTTCCCCGCGACACGCCTGGCGTGACCGTCAAGCGCGCGATGCGGGTCTTCGGCTACGAGGACCACTCCCACGGCGGCCACGCCGAGGTGATCTTCGACGACGCGCGCGTTCCCGCGTCGAACCTGATCGGCGAGGAGGGCGGCGGCTTCGCCATCGCCCAGGCCCGGCTCGGTCCGGGCCGGATCCACCACTGCATGCGGCTGATCGGCATGGCGGAGCGGGCGATCGAGCTGATGTGCAGGCGGGCGGCGTCCCGTACGGCCTTCGGCAAGGCGCTGGCGCAGCAGGGTGTGGTGCACAACTGGATCGCGGACGCGCGGGTGACGGTGGAGCAGCTGCGGCTGCTGGTGCTGAAGACGGCCTGGCTGATGGACACGGTCGGCAACAGGGGGGCGCACACCGAGATCCAGTCGATCAAGATCGCTACGCCTCGGGCGGTGGTGGACATTCTCGACCGGGCGATCCAGTTGCACGGGGCGGGGGGTGTCAGTCAGGACTTCCCGCTGGCGGAGCTGTACGCGGCGGCGCGGACGCTGATGATCGCGGACGGGCCTGATGAGGTGCATCAGCGGTCGCTGGCTCGGCGGGAGTTGAAGAAGTACGTGTGAGGTGGTGCGGCGGGGGTTTCAGGCCCCCGCCGCCCCTACCCGTCCCATCTCCAGGGGCTCCGCCCCTGCGGCCCCGCTGGGGGCTGCGCCCCCAGACCCCGCTTCGGCCTGAACGGCCTCGTCCTCAAGCGCCGGACAGGCTGGTGGGTGCGAGCCCGGCCTCTTGGCTCGCCGTGTCGGGTGGTGGGTGGGCGTAGGCCCGGGGGTCCAGGGGGCGGAGCCCCCTGGCCGGGTCAGGGGCGCAGCGCCCGCATGAGCAGGTCGGCCAGGTGGTCGGCTACCTGTTGCGGGCTCATGGGACCATCCGGCCGGTACCACGTCGACAGGTGGTGGACCGAGCCGAAGTGGTAGTCGACGACCAGGTCCGCCGGAGTCGCCGTGGAGAAGACGCCCGCCTCCTGGCCCTCCTCGACCAGCGCGCGGAAGCGCTCGTGGTAGCGGCGGCGCTCGGAGCGGACCTGCTTGTTCTTCTCGGGGCTGAGATGGTGCATCGACCGCCAGAAGATCATCGCGTCGTCGAGGTTGTCGATCGTCGTCACCACGACGTCCGCGGCCGCCGACCGCAGTCTCTTCTCGACCGGCTCGTCGGCTCCCGCGACGGCGTCCAGCCGCTCCTGCTGGATACGCAGCACGCGCGCGTACACCTCGTGCAGCAGATCGTCCTTGGAGCCGAAGTAGTGGTACAGCGCCCCCTTGGTGACGCCGGCCGCCTCGACGATCTCCTGCACCGAGGTGCGGTCGTAGCCCTGCTCCGCGAAGAGCCGGGTGGCGGCGGCCAGGAGCCGCTGAGGCACGGGGGTGCCGTCCGAGTCCGTGGTCCTGGGCACTGCCGCCACCTGCCTTTCCGTACTGCTGGTCAATTGCCTTGCGTCCGGGAACGCAGTTCCCGACGGAGGATCTTCCCACTGGCCGTCTTCGGCAAGTCGGGCAGGATCTCCACCTGGCGCGGGTACTTGTAGGCGGCCAGTCTCTCCTTGCAGTAGTCGGCGAGCGCATCCGGGTCCGTCTCGGCGTCCGGCCGCAGGCTGATGTACGCCTTGACAGTCTCCCCGCGATAGCCGTCGGGCACCCCGACCACGGCGGCCTCGCGCACCGCCGGGTGTGTGTAGAGCACGTCCTCGACCTCGCGCGGCCACACCTTGAAGCCGGACGCGTTGATCATGTCCTTCTTGCGGTCGACGACGTACAGCCAGCCCTGCTCGTCCATGAAGCCGATGTCGCCGGTGCGCAGTTCGGCCCCGGGAAAGGTCTCCGCGGTGGCGTCGGCGCGCCGCCAGTAGCCGGGCACGACCTGCGGGCCGCGTACGGCGATCTCGCCCTGCTCGCCGAAGGGCACCTCGTCGCCGTTGTCGTCGACGATCCGTACGACCGTGTCGGGGCCGGGCAGGCCCACGGCGAGCGTCCCGGAGGCCGGATCGACGGGCGCCTCCAGACCGGGCGGCACGGAGGCGCAGGGCGCGGTGCACTCGGTCAGCCCGTAGCCGTTGCGGATGTACGGCCCGAAGCCCGCCCGGAACTTCTCCACCAGCGCGGGCGGCAGCGGGGCGCCGCCGGAGGAGATCACCCGGAAGGAGGAGAAGTGGTCGCGGGTGACGGAGGGGTGGGCGGCCAGCGCCATGAAGGCCGTGGAGGGGCCGACCGTGTAGTGCGGCGCGTGCTCGGCGAACGCGTCCAGCACCGTGCCCGCCTCGAAGCGGTAGGCCAGCACGAGCGTGCCCCCGCTGTTCAGGCAGGCGCCGAACTGGCAGACCATGCCCGTGATGTGGAACAGGGGCGCCATCGCGAAGTACACGGGCCGCTCGGGCAGCCCCAGGCCGGTCCGCTGCCGCTCGGCGTTGTACATGATGTTGCCGTGCGTGTTGGTGGCGCCCTTCGGCGTGCCGCTCGTGCCGGAGGTGTAGCTGATCAGCGCGATGTCGGAGGGGCCGGGCGCACGGTCCGCCGGTGCCTTGTTCCCGGCGCGCGCCACCGTCACCAGGTCATCGGCGTCGGAGGCCTGCGGCAGCCGCTCGAAGGTCAGCACGCGCGCGTCGTCACGCGTCTGGAAGTCCAGCTCGCATCCGGTGAGCACGATCCGCACGGGCGAGTCGGCCGCCGTCTCGCGCAGATACGACTCCCACGCCCGGTCCGAGCAGATCAGCGCGGCCACCTCGCCGTCCCGCAGGACGTGGGTCACCTCGCCCGACTTGTACATCGGGTTGACGGGCACGACGACCGCGCCCGCCTTCCACGCGCCGAGCACGGCGAGCACGAAGTGCGGGGAGTTCTGCAGCAGCACCGCGACCCGGTCGCCGCGTTCCAGGCCGCGTGCCGCGAGGTGCCCGGCGACGGAGTCGCTGAGCTCGTCGACCTCCCGGTAGGTCAGCCGGCCGTCGAAGTAGGCCAGGAAGTCGCTGTCCGGCGTTTCGGCCGTCACCCGCCGCAGGGCGTGCACGAGGGAGCCGGCGGGGCTTATCGGGCCCTTCTGGGCCTCGTCGAGCAGGTCGAGCCAAGGCTTGGCGGCGTAGCGGGACTGGGTCACCGGGTCTCCTCCCACTGCTGCTGGATGCGGTTCATGCCGGTCAGCCACCGGTCGGGGTCACCGGCCCGGGCCTGATGGTAGGCGGCGACCTCCGGGTGCGGCAGGATCAGGAACCGGTCCTCCTCGATGCCCTTGAACAGGGCGTCCGCGACGGCCTCCGGCTCGATCGCGGTCGGCTGCAGCACCAGGTCGCCCGCGCTGCCGGTGGCGGCGAGCATGTCGGTGCGGACGCCCTGCGGGCAGATGGCGTGGACCTTCACGCCCCGGTGCCGGTAGGTCAGCGACAGCCACTCGGCGAACGCGAGGGCGCCGTGCTTGGTGACGGCGTAGGGGGCGGCGCCGATCATGGTGAGCAGCCCGGCGGCGGACACGGTGGACACGAACCGGCCGCTGCCGCGCTCCAGCCAGGCCGGCAGCAGTTCCTCGGCGGCCCGGACGTGCGCCATGACGTTCACGTCCCAGGACGTCGCCCATGCCTTCTCGTCCAAGGCCTGACCGGAACCGACGCCGTCGAAGGCGACACCGGCGTTGGCGCAGTACACGTCGACGGTCCCGCCGAGCGCGTCCCGGGCGTCCCCGACGATCGCCGAGGCGTCACCGGGCACGGCGATCCCGCCGACCTCCTCCGCGATGTGCTCGGCCCGCTCGGCGTCCAGGTCGTTGACGACGACCCGGGCCCCTTCGGCGGCGAACCGCCGGGCGAGCGCGGCCCCGATCCCGCCACCGGCCCCCGTGACAACGACTCCGGCCCCTTGAAAGGCTCCCACCATCGGTCTCCTCATTCGCGGCTCAGCAATGGCGCCAGACTAACCGGTCGGTATGTACCACGGAAGGGGGTCGGACCACGCCCTCAAGGGGCGCGGGGCTGTCTTGATATGCGGCTCCGCCGCGCGGGCGCGATCAACCACGGACAGCCCGCAGCCTCCCCACAGCCCGCGGAAGCGCATACCGTGCCCATGCCGACCGTCCCCCGCTCAAGGAGGTCACCGCATGCGCCCTTCCAGACGAGCCGTCATCACCACCGCCACGGCGGCAGCCGTATCAGCCACCTCCACCGCATCCGCAGCCCAGCGCCGCAGGCACCCGCGCACTGGCTTCGAACGACTCGCCCAGGACGGCTACACCCTGCTCGACGCACAAAAAGTCGGCATCGTCACCAACCCCACCGGCATCACCCGCGACGCCCGCCACATCGTCGACGTCATGCACGAAGACGACCGCGTCGATCTCACCGCCGTCTTCGGCCCCGAGCACGGCTTCCGGGGCACCGCCCAGGCCGGCGGCTCCGAGGGCCGCTACGACGACCCGGCGACCGGCCTGCCCGTCTACGACACGTACCTCAAGAGCGGCCGGCCCCTCGCCGACATCTTCACCGCGTCCGGCGTGGACACGGTCGTCTTCGACATCCAGGACGTCGGCGCCCGCTTCTACACGTACATCTGGACCCTGTACGACTGTATGGAGGCCGCGCAGCTCGCCGGCAAGCGGTTCGTGGTGCTGGACCGGCCCAACCCGGTGACCGGCCGGACGGCCCTCGGGCCCGTGCTGCACAAGGAGTTCGCCACGTTCGTCGGACGGCAGCCCATTTCCCAGGCCCACGGGATGACCGTCGCGGAGCTGGCGCGGCTGTTCAACGGCGAGTTCCTGACCGCCCCCGTGCGGCTGGAGACCGTGCCGATGTCGGGCTGGAGGCGCTCGGAGTTCTACGACGCCTCCGGCCTGCCCTGGGTGCCGCCGAGCCCGAACATGCCGACGCCGGAGACGGCCCTGGTGTACTCGGGGACGTGTCTGTTCGAGGGCACGAACCTGTCGGAGGGGCGTGGCACGACCCGGCCGTTCGAACTGCTCGGCGCGGAGGGCATCGACCGGCGCTGGGCGGACGCGGCGAACGAACTCGGCCTGCCCGGCGTGCGGTTCAGGGAGGCGTACTTCGCGCCCACCTTCTCGAAGTTCCAGGGCAAGACGGTCGGCGGCGTACAGGTCCATGTGCACGACCGCGCCGCGTTCGACCCCGTGCGCACGGGAATCGCCCTGCTCGTGACCGCCAAGCGGGTCTGGAGCGGTTTCGCCTGGCGTCCCGACAACTGGATCGACAAGCTCACCGGCTCGACGCGCGTGCGCACGATGATCGACGCGGGCGCGGACACGGACGAGGTCGTGGCGGGGTGGCAGCAGGACCTGGCGGCGTTCCGGCGGATGCGGCGGGAGTACCTCGTCTACCGCTGAGCCAGGCATACGGCCCTCAATGCGCCCGTGACGTATGGCCAACCGGCCCCGTTGGCAGGACGATGCGCCCAGATCGCGGCGTCACCCGGGGGCTAGGGGGCCTGTCATGGCGGATCCGGCGATGAGTGTGACTCCCTACTGGGAGCTGACCTTCGACGCGGACGGGGACCCGGCGGGCCGACAGCGGGACCGGTTGCTCGCCGGGGTGAGCGAACGGAAGGTGCGCGATCTGATCGTCTTCGCGCACGGCTGGAACAACGACCGCTCGGGCGCGACCCGGCTCTACGACCGTTTCTTCGCGCCCTTCCCGCGGCTGGTCCCGACGGCCAGGGTCGGGTACGCCGGGGTGCTGTGGCCGGCGATGCGGTTCTCCGACGAGCCGATCCCGGACCTGCCGCGGGCCGTGGCGGCCGAGGCCCCCGGGCGTCCCGTGCTCGACAAGGACACGCGGCACGCACTGCTGGAGACCTTCCCGGGCCGGGCGATCCTGGTCGACCAGATCGCGCGGCTGCTGGAGCAGCAGCCGTGCGAGGAGTCCGAGCTGGAGGAGTTCGGGCGGCTGGTGCGGCTCCTGGTGGAGGTGGTGGCGCCCGGGCCTCAGGAGTTGTTCTCGGCGGACACGGTGGCGGAGGGGGTGCCGCAGAGCGAGCCGGAGATGTTCACCGGTTCCTCGGCGGCGGCCTGCGAGGAGTTCGCGCAGGCGCTCGCGGAACTCGAAGCGTCCGGCGGGCGGCGGGACTTCAGGCTCCCGAATCCCTGGGACGGTGCGCACGAACTGCTGCGGCAGGCGACGTACTACGCGATGAAGCGGCGCGCGGGAACCGTCGGGGAGCGCGGTCTCGGCCGGGTCGTCGGGCAGCTCGGGGCGGCGGCGCCGGGCGTGCGCGTGCACCTGGTGGGGCACAGCTTCGGCGCGCGGCTGGTGTCGTTCGCGCTGCGCGGGCTCCCCGAGGGCGTGCGCACGGTGAAGTCCGTGACGCTGCTCCAAGGGGCTTTCTCGCACTACGCGTTCGCGGCCCGGCTGCCGCACGACCCGCGTGCGGGAGGGGTGCTCCAGGGGCAGCAGAACCGCATCGACGGCCCGCTGGTGTGCTGCCACTCCCGGCACGACTCGGCCCTCGGCACGATCTATCCGCTGGCGTCGCGGATGGCGGGCGACAGCCGCTCGGTCGCGGGCCTCGACCTGAGCCGTGCCCTGGGCGAGAAATGGGGCGCGATGGGCTGCGGCGGGGTGCGGGCGGTGCCGGGCACGCGCGCGTACACCCTCGCCAAGGCCCTGACGGCGAAACTGCCCGCCTCGGGGTGCGTGAACGTCGACGTGGCGGCGGTGGTCAGACGCGGCGGGCCGCCCGCCGGGGCGCACAGCGACATCCTGCACGAGGAACTGGCCCGCCTGGTACTGGCGGCGGGCCGCGTCCGCTGACCCGCCGCCGGTCACACAGACCCTCGCGTCACCGGTGCGAGGTGAACTCCACGACCTGCTGGTAGGTCGGCCGGTTCTGCCAGCTGATCTTGCCGTGCTTGATGCCGCCGAGAGTGCGGTGGATGACCGAGTCGGCGCACCACTGGTCGCCCGCCGAGCACTGGTCGTCGCCGGGGTAGACCTGGGCAGCGGTCTTGCCGGCCGCCTCCTTCAGGGTGCTGATGAGGGTGTCGCGGCAGGCGCCGAGGCTGCCGTCGCCGCAGTACGTCCTGGCGAGCGGACCCCGCACCTGCTCGCCGAGCACGGCCCGGATGTCCTTGTCCACATAGCTCCACCAGCCGTACTGGAACGAGCTTCCGGCATGCGCGCCGGTCGCTCCGTGGGCCGCCGACGGGGACTCGTCCACGGGCAGGTTGGCGGTCATGGCCGCGTACAGCTCGCTGCCCAGGCCCGGTTCGAACTCGGCCTTGACCAGCAGCGGCCACCAGGCGTCCAGGATGCGGATCGCGTCGGCGTCGGCGTACTTCCTGGAGCCGGCCGAGGTCTCCGTGCGCTTGCCGCCGGCCGCGGCCCAGGCCTGGAGCTTGCTGACGGCAGCGGCGGTGGCGGAGTCGGTGACCGGTGAACTGGTGACGACCTTCAGCAGCTTGGGCAGGACGCCCTCCGCCCGCAGATCGGCGACCCCGGCGTCCGCCATGGCCTTGACCAGCGAGGCCCGAGTCACCCCGCCCTGCCGGACCAGCTTCTTCACCCGGTCCTCCAGGAGGTTGCCGCGGTGCACGGACCCGTTGCCCCAGGGCGCGGTCGTGTAGTCCTTGGCCTGCTTGTTGTTCCAGGAGATGTAGTAGTCCTGGTCGATCGAGTTGGGATGGGCGGAGGGCGGGGTGTAGTCGGCGGTGTTGGCCGCCGGGTCCCAGCCCCGCCACTCGTACGCCGGCCGCGCCCACACCGGGAACTCGGCGTCGACGCCGTTCGCGCGCACCGGGTTGTCGCCGCTGTTGTAGTACGCGGTGTGCTCGGAGTCGGCGTAGAACCAGTTGAAGGTGTAGTTGATGTGCTGCACCGCCTGCTGGAAGGACTCCGGGCCCTTGACATAGCCGGGGTCGTTCAGCATCTGGAAGCCGATGATGGAGTCGGCCTCGTGCATGAAGGACGAGCGCAGGGTGGTGTAGGCGACCTTCTTGCCGCCGACCGTGGCGCGGTACTCCACCGGCCCGTACTTCGTACGCCACACCCGCATCGTGTACGAACCGGCCGCGGTGCCGTCGGCCGTGGTCGGCTTCCAGGCGTTCTTCTGCTCGATCTTCTCCATCGGCGTGCAGGTGCCGCGGTACAGGTAGTGGTGGTCGTCCTGGCACAGTTCGACGGCGTAGGTGTCGATGATGTCCTGGCCTGAGGTCGTGGCGCTCCACGCGTAGTCCTGGCCGCGGCCGAGCTCGACGTACATGCTCAGGCCCGCGAAGGAGGCACCCCGGGCGCTGATCCCCGGGCCCTGGATCTCCTGGAGCAGCAGCAGCTGGGGGGCGAAGTAGCCGGTCTGCGGCCCGAACACGGCGACGGGGTGCCCGCTCGCGGTGTGCTCGCCGCCGACCACGAGGGCGTTGGACATACCGCGTTTGGCGGACGACAGGGCCGCCTTGGCCGCCTCACCGGACGCGCCGGTGGCACCGGCCGTCGCGGCGCTGCCGGTGCGGTCGTACACGAGCGGCTCCGGCTCCACGGAACCGGCGTCGGGCAGGGCCCTGCCCTGCGGATCCTCCGGCCTGGTCGCGTACGGGAAGCTGCCGTCGTGGACGGTGAGGACGGCCTCAGGGTCGTTGCGCTCGCGGAAGGACTCCCAGACCTTGGTGCCCTCCGCCACGCCGTACTTCTCCTGGGCGGCGAGCAGCGAGAGCGCGTTGTTGACCTCGCCGCCCCCGCCGGACCCGAACAGCGCGCCGATGACCGAACCCAGCGCGACCAGATCGGTGATCTTGAAGTGCTCGATCGTCCCGGCGTTGGTGACCGAGTCCTTGTGCCCGGTGAGGACGTACTCACCGGGGAAGTAGCGGCCGCTGTCGGAGGCGTCGATGTAGGAGTTGATGCCGTCGAGATAGGCCGTGGCATCGGCGAGGGCCAGCTTGCCGCGCTCGCCGTTGGTGGCGACGGCGTTGTCGATCTGCGCCTGCAGATCGGCCTCGGTGTACGGGGCGTGCCGCCAGAACTGCTGCTCCAGGCCCTGGTTGGAGGGCGCGCCGCCGGCGAACGAGGTCAGCTGGCCGCGTCCGACATGCCGGAAGACGTCCATCAGCCACAGCCGGTCCTGGGCCGCCGCGTAGCCGGCCCCGAACTCGGTGCCGTACCGGGTGGTGCCGGTGATGTGCGGCACGCCCGTCCTCTTGTCACGGACGATCGTCACGTCGTCCCGCCCGGCGGGCTTGACGGTGGAGGCGACCTGATCCGCCGGGACACCGAAAGAGGCGTCGTTGAAGAAGTTGTTGATCTTCTCGTTGGTGAGACCGGTGTAGCCCTTGGCGAGATTCGCGTAGGGCCCGAGCTGGTCCTCGGCGTGCTCCGGCTGGGTGCCGAAGGCCTGGTTGAGGAGGATCTGGGCGAGGGTGGCGTTGCCGTTCTGGCCGGGCGGGAGGATGTCCGAACACTGGTTCCCGCAATAGTCGTTCGCCGCGGCCGCGACCTGCACCGTCGGCGTTTCCGCGGCCGCCGCCGGGGCGAGCGGCGACAAAAGACCTGCGATCAGGGCGCATACCGAAGCGGTCTTCAGGAACCCGGGGAATCCCCGGGGAGTTCTCATTCTGTCGAGAACGGTGCGCGTGCGAGGGGTACGCCGTGGCATGGGGGGGCTCCTCCGGAGGGGGTGGCCGGATGTTACCGCCGGTATCCCCGGGTTTGAAGATGAACAAGCGTCACTTCTTGGAGTCAGCACAACAGGCACACGGACCACGGCAGTCGACTCGCGAGCCTCTTAGGACGGCTTATGGAGGGCATTTGAAATCGGATGGAGCCGATTCGCTTGTCGATACGTCTATTCGGCGACGTCCGTACGACGACGCCGAAGTGACCGGATTACAGGTGCAGGTGTGACGGAGGTGCAGGACGATGGCCGGTTTCCGGAGTCTGGCGAGACAGGTCCGCGATCCGCGGTGCGATCTCGCATTGCGGCGCTATTCGCTGCGCAAGTGCCTTGAGAGGTTCGCCCCTTACGGGCACAGGGCGACCTGGGACCATCTGTGCTCCCGGGCGGGATTCGGTCCCGAGGACCGGTCCCCCGATCCAGCGCGGCTCGTGGCCGCACTGGACGAACTGGAGGAGGCGCGGGCGGTCTGGCTGGCCTACGAGGTCGAGTTCGCCGAGCGCCGCAAGAAGGAGAAGCACGACGGACTGCGCCGGCCGGGCAGCGTGGACGACTGGCACCGGCTTACCTGGGGCGGGTTCGGCGTGGCGTGGTGCGACGATCCGGCGGTCCATCCCCGTGAGCCGCTGGCCGAGGTGCTGCGCCGGCTGATCGCCGCGCTGGAGCGCGAACCGGGCTCGGCGTGCCCGGTGTGCGGCGGGGAGCACCTCGCCTGGAAGTACGACCTGGACCACGAACCATCGGCGGGTCCGGTCTGCACGGACTGCGGAATCCTGGTGCCGCGTCCCGTGCTCACGCCCGAGTCCCTGGCGTACGCCAGGCGGGCGAGGCCACTGTTGATGTCGGCTTGACGAACGCGGGTGCGCGGGGGGTGCGCCGGGGATGCCGCACCCCCACTGTCGCCGCCGAGGCCAGCTGTCAGTGGTGACTGGCACCATCGGGACATGGTGCAGGTGTGTCTGAACGGGACGCGGGGAGCAGCCGACGGTGCGGCGGTGCCGCTGTCGCCCGAGGCGATGGCCGAGTCCGCGGCGGAGGCCGTCGCGGCCGGGGCCACGGACATCCATGTCCATCCCAAGACACCGTGCGGGCGGGACACGCTGTCGCCGCGGGTGCTCGCGGTGACGCTGGAGGCGATTCGGGCGCGGGTGTCGGTGCCGGTCGGTGTGACCACAGGGGCGTGGGCGGAGCCGGACCCCGCCGCCAGGCTGGACCGGGTGCGGGGCTGGACCGTGCTGCCCGACCACGCGTCGGTCAACTGGCATGAGCCGGGGGCGGAGGAGGTGGCCGCCGCGCTCCTCGATCTCGGGGTGGGGGTGGAGGCCGGCATCTGGTCGGGGACGGACGGGGCGGAGCGGTTCGCGGCCTCTCGGCTCGGGCCGAAGGTTCTGCGGGTGCTGGCCGAGGTGACGGACGCGGATGCGGGGAGTGCCGTTTCCTCTGCGCGGGCGTTGTTGTCCGACATAGGTGACGCCCAGGGCCGTCCTGTGCTGTTGCACGGGGAGGACGGGGGTGCGTGGCCTGTGCTGCGGCTTGCAGGGCAACTGGGGGTGGCTACGAGAGTCGGACTCGAGGATGTCCTGGTCCTGCCGGACGGGAGGCGGGCCGGGTCCAATGCGGAGTTGGTGGTGGCGGGGTTGGGTGAGTACGGGGCGGGTTGAGTGGCAGGTACTCGGCGTGGGTGCTGGAGGCGGGTGGGTGCGCAGCTCGGCGCGACGAGGTGCCTCCCCCACTCTCGGCTTCGCTCGAGCGGGAGGACCCCCACCGCCCACCCGTGCCGCCCATGGGGGCACCTCCCAGGCCCTTGAGGCACTGGGGGAGGCACGCATGCCCGCAGCCAGGCGGGACCGGCGCCCGCAGCTGGGGCGGTGCGCATGCCCGCAGCGGCTGGCGCCGGACGGACGCAAGGGGCCGTGTCGGGGGGTGTCCGCCCGCAGCGGTTGTCGCGTCAACGAACAGTCAGTCGGTATGGCACCCCATCGCGACGTTCCGAGGACGGATACCCCCCGACACGGCCCCGACCCACCACTCACCGCAAGACGCTACGCACGCCTCTTGTCCACCATCAGACGGGAACCCGCGCGGCGTTCGCCGAAGGCGTCGTCCGGGTTGGAGAGGACGCAGCCCTCGAGGGAGAGGCATCCGCAGCCGATGCAGTCGGTGAGATGGTCGCGCAGGCGATTCAGCTGCGCGATGCGTTCGTCCAGTTCGGAGCGCCAGGCCTCCGAGAGACGCGCCCAGTCCTCCTTCGTCGGCGTCCGCTCCTCGGGGAGCTCCGCCAGCGCCTCACGGATCGTCGCCAGCGGGATGCCCACCCGCTGCGCGGCCCTGATGAAGGCGACCCGGCGGAGCGTGTCCCGCGCGTAGCGGCGCTGGTTGCCGGAGGTCCTGCGACTTCCGATCAGCCCCTTGGACTCGTAGAAGTGCAGCGCGGAGACGGCCGCGCCGCTCCGCGCCGCGAGCTGGCCGACCGTGAGCTCATGGATCTTCTCTGGAATCTGGGGCACCCATCGAACCCTACCCAGTGCGTTGACACGACCCCCCGGCGCCGACCATGCTAAGCAGTCGCTTAGAGAAACAGCATCCCTGACATGCGAGAGGCCGGGACATGGCAGAGCCGAGGATCTTCACGTCCGTCGACGACCTGAAGTCGGCGGTGGGCGAGCAGCTTGGGTACACCGACTGGCTCGACATCGACCAGAAGCGCATCGACCTCTTCGCGGACGCCACCGGTGACCACCAGTGGATCCACATCGACCCCGAGAAGGCCGCCGCGGGCCCCTTCGGCACGACCATCGCGCACGGCTATCTGACCCTGTCGTTGCTCCCCCTCTTCGGGCCGCAGCTGATCGCCGTCGAGGGCGTGAAGATGGGCGTCAACTACGGGACGAACAAGGTGCGTTTCCCCGCGCCGGTACCGGTCGGTTCCCGGCTGCGCGCGACCGCCACGATCACCGGCGTCGAGGACGTGACCGGCGGTGTCCAGGTCACCGTCGCCTTCACCCTGGAACGCGAGGGCGGCGACAAGCCCGTCTGTGTCGCCGAGTCCGTGGCGCGCTACTACTTCTGAGCCGGCGCCGGCTCCCCGGCTCCGACCATCCGCAGCACGAGGTCGGCGTACAGCGCGCCGACCTCGTCCGGCGTCCACGGCCCGTCGACGTTGAACCAGCGCGCCACGTCGATGCAGAGGGAGAGCACCGCGAGGGTGGTCCCCTTGACGTCGAGCACGTCGAACTCGCCCGACGCCACGCCGTCCTCGATGACCGCGTGCACCTCGTCGTCGCACTGCCGGCGCAGCGCGAGGATCTCGGCGCGGGCGTCCGGCCCGAGCGAGTCCAGCTCGTACTGGACGACCCGGGCGGTCGTGCGCCCGCCGGCGTGCCAGCGGACGAAGGAGCTGACCGCGTCGGCCAGGCGCTCGCGGGCGGTGCCCTCGCGCCGGGCCGCCGTCCGCAGGATCTCCAGGGCTTTCGTGTGCCCGATCCTGCTGATGCGGTGCAGCAGCTCTTCCTTGGTCTTGTAGTGGATGTAGAGCGCGGCGGGACTCATCCCGGCGCGACCCGCGATGTCACGGGTCGTCGTGGCGTGGTATCCGCGCTCGGCGAAGGCCTCCACCGCGGCGATCAGCAGCCTTCGCGCCGCGTCGGGCGTGACCTCGCCCCACGCCTGCGCCTCGCCGCCGGCCGTCTCCTCCGCCGTACCCATCACGTGCCCCTCTCCACTGGCAGGTGCACCACCATACCGCCGAAGGTGAGCGGTCGCTTAGTGCGGCCGCTCAGCGCTTCTCGAAGGGGGTGTACGCGGGCGCGGGTGCGGGCGCGGGCACCGCTGCCCCGTCCTGCCGGTCCCGGATCACCTTGGCCAGGGTGAAGGCGGAGGTGACCAGGTACAGGACGGCGATGGCGAGGAAGCCGCGGACCCAGGCGTCGGCGCTCAGCTGGTAGATACCGATGGCCGTGGCCGCCATGGCCACGGCGAACGAGGCGACGGCCTGGCCGTAGAAGGCGGCGGTGTTCTGCTTGCCCGGTGTGTCACTCATGAGGGCAAGCTTCGGCCGAAGTGGCCCGCGCCACATCCGCCGACGTACTCAGAAGGTACTCAGAATGCCGAAACCCCCGTCAGCGCACGCCCGATGACCAGTTTCTGGATCTGGCTGGTGCCCTCGTAGAGGGTCATCACGCGGGCGTCCCGCAGGAGCTTGCCCGCCGGGTACTCGTCGATGTAGCCGTAGCCGCCGAAGACCTGGAGCGCGTTGTTCGCGGCGCGGACGGCCGCCTCCGAGGCGAACAGCTTGGCCTTGGACGACTCGACGGCGAACGGCCGCCCCCGGTCGATCAGATCGGCGACCCGCCATGTCAGCAGCCGGGCGGCGTCGACGTCCACGGCGATGTCGCTGATGAGCTCCTGGACCAACTGGTGCCCGGCGATGGGCTTCCCGAACTGCTCGCGCTCGCCCGCGTACCGCACCGCCGCGTCCAGCGCGGCCTGGGCGATGCCGACACACCCCGCCGCGACCGACATCCGGCCCTTGGCGAGGGCGGACATGGCGATCGAGAAGCCCTTGCCCTCCTCCCCCAGCAGCGCCGAGGCGGGCACGCGTACGTCCTCCAGCACCAGCTCGGCCGTGGCCTGGCCGCGCAGCCCCAGCTTGCCGTGGATCGTGCGGCGCGTCAGGCCAGGCGTGCCCGTCGGGACGAGGAAGGCGGAGACGCCCTTGTGGCCGGGGGCGTCCGTGGAGCGGGCGAAGAGCAGAACCACGTCGGCCCAGGTGCCGTTGGTGATGAACATCTTGGTGCCGCTGATGACGTAGTCGTCACCGTCCCGTACGGCCCGCGTCGCGAGGTTGCCCGCGTCCGAGCCCGTGCCCGGCTCGGTCAGGCCGAAGCAGCCGACCGTCTCGCCGGAGGTGAGCCCGGGCAGCCACCGCCGCTTCTGCTCCTCGCTCCCCCAGGCGGCGACGGTCTTGGCGACGAGGCCCAGCGAGACGGAGACGATGCCGCGCACGGACGAGTCGCCCCGGCCCAGTTCCTCCGTGACCAGGCAGTACGCGAGGTGGTCGCCGCCGGAGCCGCCGTACTCCTCGTCGATCGTCAGCCCCAGGAAGCCGACCTCGCCGAGCTTCTTGACGATGGCGCGGTCGACTTCCTCGGCGCGGTCCCAGGCGATGACGTTCGGGGTGATCTCGCGCTCCACGAAGTCCCGCGCGAGCCGCCGGACCGCGGTCTGTTCCTCGCCGAGTTCCAGGTTCACCACACGTCACCCCAGGGAAAGCCGTACGTCATTGAAAGCCGTACCTTTAAATTAGCACTGCTAGTTTAAAGGCGCAGCCCTACTATGTGCGCCATGGCCCGACCGCGCAAGCCCTTGCTCTCCACCGACCGGATCGTCGAGACGGCCCGCGCGCTCGTGGACGCGGAGGGCCTGGCGGCCGTCTCCACCCGCCGGCTGGCCGCCGAACTCGGGGTGAGCGGACCCTCGCTCTACAACCACTTCCGCACCAAGGACGAGATCCTGGAGGCGGTCGCCGACTCGGTGAGCGGCCAGGTGGACCTGTCGATGTTCGAGGAAGGCCGCGACTGGCGGACCGCTCTGCACGACTGGGCCGTCTCCTACCGGGCCGCGCTGCGCGACCACCCGAACATCGTCCCGGTGCTGGCCCGCGGCCCCGGCCGCCGCCCGGCGGGACTGCGCCTGGCGGACGCCGTCTACGGCGCGATGGTCGCCGCGGGCTGGCCGCCGGCGCAGGCCACGTCCATCGGCGCGCTGATGCGGTACTTCGTCATGGGCTCGGCGCTGGGCTCCTTCGCCGGGGGCTTCGTGGACGACGCGAGCGCATACGACCCCGCCGACTACCCCCACCTCCAGCAGGCCCATCTCCTCGCCGAGCAGCAGGAGAAGATCGACGAGCGGGCCTTCGAGACGGGACTGGCGGCCCTGCTGGACGGGCTGGCACGGCAGTACGAGCAGGTGCGGCGGACCGCGTAGGCACACTTCGGCGGCGGCCGAAGGGTCCGTGTCCCATGCTGGGGCCATGACGACGAGGGACCCGCGGGCCACGGCCCTGGCACGGCTGGCCGGACTGTTCGCGGACGAGACCCGGGCCGCGTGCCTGCTGGCGCTGCTCGACGGGCGGGCCTGGACCGCGAGTGAGCTGGCGCGGCACGCGGGCGTCGCCGCTTCCACGCTGAGCGAGCACCTGAACAGGCTCGTGGCGGGCGGGCTGCTCGCCGAGGAGCGGCAGGGTCGGCACCGGTACGTCCGGCTGGCCGACGCGCGGGTCGCGCAGCTGCTGGAGGACCTGGCCGCGCAGGTCGCGCCGGGCACGGACGTACCGCCGCGGAGCCTGCGGGAGTCGAGCGCGGGTTCGGCGATGGCCCGGGGCCGCACCTGCTACGACCATCTCGCCGGCCGGCTCGGCATCGCGGTCACCGACGCGCTGACGGCTCGCGGGCTGCTGCGGCAGGAGACCGGGTTCGCGCTCACCGACACGGGCCTGGCGTGGTTCGCGGCGGCCGGTATCGGCCTCGAACGGCGTGGCCGTCGTCCCCTGGCGCGGGCCTGTCTCGACTGGACCGAACGCCGACCGCATCTCGCGGGCGTCGCGGGCGCGTCCCTGTGCCGGCACGCCCTGGACACGGGCTGGTGCGTGCGCATCGGCTCCGAGCGTGCCGTGAAGGTGACGGCGGCCGGTGAACAGGCCCTCTTCGAACTGCTGGGCGTGGAGGCGGCGGCGCTGCGCTGAGCCCTGACCGGGCCGAGGCGCGGCAGGGCACACCCCGCCCACCGCACCACCTCGCCCGTCCGCCGCACCACCTCACCCCGCCCACCGCACCACCTCGCCCGTCCGCCGCACCACCTCACCCCGCCCACCGCACCACCTCACCCCGCCCACCGCACCACCTCACCCCGCCCACCGCACCACCTCACCCCGCCCACCGCACCACCTCACCCCGCCCACCGCACCACCTCACCCCGCCCACCGCACC
>NZ_JBIBHN010000017.1:0-174606 GCF_042957035.1 Streptomyces sp. NPDC008137
GTGTCCGCAAAGTCCCTTCGTCCGCCCGGAGGGCGGGCCCTGCGGCGTCTGGTGCGTGCTCTGGGGGTCCCCCCGGCCGAAGGCTGGGGGAGTGCGGGACGCAGTCCCTCGTACTGGGCCGTACTCGGGACTGTGTCCGGTGCGGCGAGAGTGCGTGCCAGGCGTCGCGGGGCAGGAGGGACTTTGCGGACACGACCTAGCCCCGGTGAGCGGGGGAGCGGCCTCGACAGAGTGTGGGGTGCCGGGCGTGCCGGGCGGACATCACGTCGCCCCTGCTCCTGAGGCCGGGACCGGAACGGCCCCCGGCGGACACTGCCATTGTCTGTCTCAACCCCTATGTCCTGGTCGGGAGTTCCCGCCGATTGGCGTATTGTTTGCGGCATATGCCCGGGAGTTGAGATGCCCGAAGGCGTGCGACTGCGTGGGCGAAGGGGGGAGCAGGACGTGGAGGAGACGGGGCGACGACCCGCCCGATGGGCCGGGCTGCCCGGAGGGGTCGTCACGGCACTCCTGGCCGTGGCGGCCTGCGCCGGTCACGCGACCAAGACGGGCCTGCCCTGGTGGGCCGTCCTCGCCGTCGCCGTCTCGACGGTGGGTCTCGCCGGCTGGACCCGGCGCCCGGACCGGCCGTCGGCACGGGCCGGGGGACGGCTCCCCATGCGGTAAGGTTGACCTGCGTGATCACGCGGTTCACCCGCGCGATGCGCACCGGGACGTGGCGCAGCTTGGTAGCGCACTTGACTGGGGGTCAAGGGGTCGCAGGTTCAAATCCTGTCGTCCCGACTGGAGACAGTTACAGGTCAGGGCCGGTTTCGGAGGTATCCGAAACCGGCCCTGTTCTACGGTCGGGCTGGTCTACGGAATGAAGCCGTAGTCCAACTGGCCGGCCAGCCTCGTCCTGTCGTCCTTCAGAGACACCACGAGCGTGCGTGCGAGGGTGCCGCCGAAGCGGGTCCCGCCGTCGGCGGTCGGGACGGTGTCGATGAAGCTCTCCACCAGCCCGTTGGGCATCACGTAGTGCGAGTACTGCTGTGTCGGGGCGTCCTCGGGGTTGCCCAGGACCAGCGCGCTGCCGTTGAGCGGCCGGTAGTCGCTGCGCAGCCCCGGGCCGACGAACCCGTAGAGGCCGTCCCAGCCGCTCAGGCCCGGCGCGAACGTGAACTTGTGGCTGATGGTGAACAGGTAGTACTTGCCGCCGCGGATGACCAGGTGCGGCCGTTCGGTCTGCTGGTTCACGCAGTTGGCCGAGAGCAGCGGGGGCTGGAGTTCCCAATTCTCCATGCTGTTGCCGGTGGCCGTGGCCAGCCCGATGTTGCCCGTGTAGTACTTCGAGTCCTCCGGCACCTCGTGGCCGGCCGGGAGGTCACCCAGGTCACGCTTGGTGCACTCGTACGAGCCCGCGGTACCGCCCGTGTTGCCCTCGAACAACAGGTGGACCTTGCGGTCCCGCGGGTCGCGGAAGACGAACGGGTCGCGGAAGGCGTAGATGATCGGGCCTTGCTGCGACTGTTCGAGGGTCTGGTACATCTTGCCGTCGGCCTCGGCGATGATGCGGTGATCCCGGAAGCCGGAGAACCACACGCGGTTCTTGTCCGCGTGGATCTTTCCGGTCGCCTGCGCCAGGCGCTGCAGCGCGTCGCTGGGGTCGACCCCGCCGTTGTCGCGCCCGGAGGCGGTGTAGAAGGACTGCACCTTGTCGCCGACGAGCGCCGTCGAGCCGGCCCACTCACGTGAGCCGAACGAGGTGCCGGAGGGGAACAGGTCGCCGCCGTACTTCCAGCTCTTGGCGTCACGCGAGTAGAAGTAGCCGATCTTCGCGTACCAGTGCCGGTCGCCGAACGGCACCGACCGCGGGGCCGTCAGCGAGAAGATGACGTGCCAGCCTTTGAAGGTGGTGGTCCGGGTGTCGAGCTTGGTGAGCGGCCAGGTGTCCCACACCCACACCTTGTCGGTCATCACCGGGAAGTCGGGTGACACGCGGGGGGCGGTGTTGGTCCTGTCCTGCCGGAGTTTCAGCGCGTCCGCGCGGGACCAGACGGCTGTGTGGTCGTCGTCGGCGGTGTACTGCCGTGTCCCGGTCCGGGACGAGTCGTGGGGGGAGGCGGAAGCGGGAGTGATGACGCCGCTCAGCGTCGCGAGGGCTGCCAAACCCGTCGCCAGCCGGAGCACCACTCGTCTTGCTCTGTACATACGTCACCCTTGGGGGGAAGAGGGAACGAATGGAAGACGTGGAACCGGTTCCATCGCTGACAGTACCTCAATTCCACTGCAAAGCAGTGAACTTGTGAGGTGAACATTCACTTATGGGCAGCGGTCGGAACGGCGTCATGGAAGATCACGGAAACCGATCCAATGCCGGCGTACCGCGGGTCAGGCTCCCGCGGCGGCCGTCGTACGGCGAGGCACGAGCTCCAGTTCCAGCATCTTCTCGACGGGGTCGCCAACGAGCCCGCCGATGCGTTCCAGCAGCAGGCGGGCGGCGATCCCGCCGCTGGTGCGCAGGGGCTGGCGTACCGTGGTCAGCCCCACGTAGGCCGCCACGTCGAGGTCGTCGAAGCCGACCACGGACAGTTCCTGAGGGACCCTCACGCCCGCCGAGCTCGCCGCTTCGATGACCCCCAGCGCCCGGGTGTCGGACGCGGTGACGATCGCGCTGGGGGGCTCCGGAAGGGCCAGCAACTCGTCGGTGAGGCGGTGCGCCACCGCGCGGCCGTGGGGTCCGACCCGGACGTACGGCTCCTCCAGTGCCAGGCCGTACGCCCGCAGTGCCAGCTCGCAGCCCTCGCGCCGACGGGCGCTCGCGCTGAAACGGAACCGACTGTCGGCGACATCGCCCATGAACGCGATGCGACGGTGGCCGAGTTGCAGCAGATGACGGGTCGCCAGCATGCCGCCGCGCACGTCGTCGATCACCACACGTGGCAGCTCCGGGTGTTCACAGTCCAGCAGCACCGCGGGCAGACCGGCACGTGCCAGCTGCTTCACGTCGTCGTCGGTGGGAGCGAGCGAGATCGCCAGCAGCCCGTCGAAGCGGTCCCCGGCCGCCACCGCCCGGTACTGCTGATCACGCTGATCCGGTGTGGCCACGTCGAGCAGGGCGAGGTCGTGGTCGCTGCCGTGCAGCTCGTGTGAGATGCCACGCAGCCGCTCGACGACCGACGGCTCGGTGGCGAAGGGCGCGATGACGGCGATGCTCTGGGTGCGTCCCGTGGACAGCGCGCGAGCGCGCCGGTTGGGCCGGTAGTCCAGATCCCGGATCACCCGCAGCACCCGCTCGCGAGTGTCCTCGCTGACATTCCGGCTGTCGTTCAGGACGCGCGAAACCGTGCCGACCCCCACCCCGGCCCGGGCCGCGACATCGCCGATGGTCGCCCGTTCTCCCACGGCCGTACAGTACCCGAACTCGCAGATCAGCCTGCTGACACGCACATCCGCAGCTGTCGGCGGGAGGCGATTCGGCCCGTCAGCGACCGCCGCCGTTGATGCGTTGCTCCCCCGATCCACGGACGACCAGCCGAGTGGGCACGGTGATCGTGCGGGCCCGGGAGCGGTCGCCGTCGAGGCGGGCCAGGGCGGTGGTCGCGGCGCTGCGGCCGATCTCCTCGGGCGCCTGGGCGACGACCGTGAGGGCCGGTTCCAGCGTTTCGGCGAGAGAAACGTCGTCGAAGGCCACGACGGCCACGTGTTTGCGCTTGCTGCGGGCGAGCTCGGCGACGATGCCGAGCGCCATGATGTTGTTCCCGGCGAACAGGGCCGTGGGGGGATCGGGCCGTTCGAGGAGTTGCGCCGTCACTGCCTCCGCCCCCTGCTGATCGTGCGCACTGACGACCAGCGAGCGGTCGTAGGAGATGCCGGCTTCGCGCAGGGCGGCCCGGTATCCCGCGAGGCGCTCGCGGCGGGTGTACAGCTTGACGGGCAGGTCGCCGACGAAGCCGATGCGGCGGTGGCCGTGGGCGATGAGGTGGGCGACGCCCTCCTGGGCGCCGGCACGGTTGGAGCTGACGACGCTGTCCGTGGACAGGCCGACCCCCGGCCGGTCGAGAAAGACGACGGGCAGCCCCGCCGTACGGTGCGACTTGAGGTCGAAGTGGTCGGCGCCGACGGACGGCACGACGATCAGGATGCTGACGCGCCGGGCGAGGAACTGGGCCGTCAGGGCGCGTTCACGCTCGGGGTCGTCCGCGGACGACCCCATGAGCAGCGTCAGGCCGCGGTCCCGGACCGTGTCCTCGATACCGCGGGCCACGGCTCCGAAGAAGGGGTTGGCCAGGTCGGGGATGACCAGCCCAATGGTCGTGTCGGGACCGCCGACGCGGATGTTGCGGGCCATGAGGTTCGGCTGGAAGCCCAGCTCGGCCACCGCGGCGAGGACCTGCTCCCGCGTCCGGGCCGAGACGGGCCCGTCCTCATTGAGGACTCGGGAGACCGTCTTGGCGCTGACACCCACTTCTCGGGCGACATCGGCCAAGGTGGGTCTGCGGCTCGCTGCCATGGAGGAAACCGTCTCCTGGATGCTCCCGGTTCCGGGCCGCGGCCTCGGCCGGAACATGCGAGAGCGGGGTTGCGCTGTCAGGTGGCCTGTACTCCGGCGGCCTTCGCGGCCTCGGAATCCGCTACGACAGTATCTCCAGCCTCGTCGACGGTGAGCGCGCCGGTCATGATGGCCACGACCTCCGCCATGGAGTAGTCGGACGGTTTGATCACGGCGGCGCGCCGGCCCAGCCGGTGGACGTGGATCCGGTCGGCGATCTCGAAGACGTGCGGCATGTTGTGGCTGATCAGGACGACCGGCATGCCCTTGTCGCGGACGCGGCGGATCAGATCCAGGACCTGGCCGGACTCCTTGACGCCGAGAGCGGCCGTGGGTTCGTCCATGACGACGACGCTGCGCGCCCAGGCGACCGCGCGCGCGACTGCCACGGCCTGCCGCTGTCCGCCGGAGAGGGTCTCGACCGACTGGGTCAGCGAGCGCAGGCCGATCTTCAGGTCGGCCATGTGCTCGGCGGCCTCCTGGCGCATGCGCTTCTTGTCGAGCATGCGGAAGGCACTGCCGAGGACGCCCGGGCGGCGCAGCTCACGTCCGAGGAACATGTTCGAGGCGATGTCCATGGACGCCGCCACGGCGAGGTCCTGGTACACCGTCTCGATGCCGTGGGCGCGTGCGCTCTGCGGGCCGGAGAACTGGATCGGCTCGCCGTTCAGGCGAATCTCGCCCTCGTCCGGCACCACCGCTCCGGTGAGGGCCTTGATCAGGCTGGTCTTGCCGGCGCCGTTGTCGCCGATGACGGCGAGGACCTCGCCGGGCATCAGGTCGAAGTCGGCGCCGTCGATCGCGGTGACCTGGCCGTAGCGCTTGACGAGACCGCGAGCCTGCAGCACGGGGGTCTCGGTGGTGGTCGTGGTCATCGGGCCTTCCTCCGGGAGATCTGGTCGACGGTCACCGCGAGGATCACCAGGACACCGGTGATCAGGGTCTGGTAGATCGAGGCGACGCCCATCAGCTGCAGGCCGTTGCGGAAGACACCGACGATGAGGACACCGATGAACGTGCCCAGGACCGAGCCGCGTCCGCCGAAGAGGCTGGTGCCGCCGAGCACCACGGCGGTGATGCTGTCGAGGTTGTCGGTCTGCCCGGCCTGCGGATCGCCGACTCCGGTGCGGGAGATGAGCAGCAGGGCGGCGATGCCGTACAGCACACCGGCCGCGGTGTAGACGCCGATGGTCAGCCGGGAGGTGCGGATGCCGTTCAGCCGCGCCGCTTCCGGGCTGTTGCCCAGCGCGTAGACGTGCCGGCCCCAGCCGGTGCTGCTCAGCGCGTAGGCGAGGAGGAGGAACAGGGCGATGGTGACCAGCGAGCCGTAGGTGATGTCCGTCTTGCCGAGCGGGAAGGTCTGCCCGAGGGCCGTCAGCGGGCCGGGCAGGTTGCTGACCGTCTGCTCCTCGGAGTAGATGTGCGTCAGCGCGAACGCCACGTTGAGCATGCCGAGGGTGACGATGAACGGCGGCAGCGGGATCTTCTGCACGAGTGCCCCGTTGAGCATGCCGAAGCCGCCGCAGACGACCAGGCCCAGCGCGATCGCGGCGAGCGGTGGCAGGGAGCCCTCGGCGGCCATCTTCGCGATCACGATGCTGCCGAACGCCATCACCGCTCCGCAGGACAGGTCGATGCCCGCGGTGAGGATGATGAGCGTCTGGCCGATGGCCAGCGTGCCGACGACCATGACCTGCTGGACGATCAGCGAGAAGTTCCCGCCGGTGAGGAACTGGTCGGTGGAGACGGAGAAGAAGACACAGGCCAGGAGGAGCGCGATCAGCGGGCCGGTGGTCGGCTGGGTGAGCACTCTGCGGACCGTGGTCTGGGCTTTGAGGTCGGCGTACGGCGTGGACGTGGACGTGGAGGGTGGCGTGGACGTGGCAGTCATGCGAGGTCCTTGTCGGAAGACAGAAGTCCCTGTCCGTCCCTTTCGGGCGGCAGGAGGACGAGGAGGCGGCCGTCCCGGGTCGGGGAGGAGGGGCCGGCCGCCCCGCCGAGAGGTGTCGAACGGTGGCAGCGGGGAGCCGGCGGCTCAGCCCCAGCAGTTGTCCAGGCCGTAGGCGGTGTCCTTGGACGCGACCCCGTCCTGCGCCTTGTCGGTGATCAGGGTGACGCCGGTGTCGGTGTAACCCGACGCCTTCTTGCCGTCCTTGGCGTACGTCACGACGGCCTTGACGCCCTCGGCGGCCATCTTCAGCGGGTACTGCTGCGAGGTCGCGGCGATCTTGCCGTCCTTGACGGCCTTGGTGCCGGTGCAGCCGCCGTCGACGGAGACGATCAGGACGTCCTTCTCCCGGCCCTTGGCCTTGAGCGCGGTGTACGCGCCCAGCGCGGCGGGCTCGTTGATGGTGTAGACGACGTTGATGCCGGGTTCCTTCTGGAGGCAGTTCTCCATCGCCGTCTGGCCCTTGGACTGGTCGCCGCCGGTGTCCTGGGCACAGGCGACGTCCTTGTCGGTGGCGCCGAAGCCCTTGAGGAAACCGTTGTGCCGCTGGACGCCGACGGACACACCCGGCGCGAGGTCGAGGGCGGCTATCTTCGCGGTCTTGCCCTTCATCGCGGCCTTGGCGTACTCGCCGATCAGTTCACCGGCCTTGAGGTTGTCGGTGGCGAAGAGGGCGTCGACCGCGCTCTGCGGCTCGGTCGGGGTGTCCAGCGCGATGACCAGAACACCCTTGGCCTTGGCCTTCTCGATCGCGGGCACGATCGCCTTGGAGTCGCTCGGGGTGATCAGGATGCCCTTCACACCGGCGGCGACCATGTTCTCGATCGCGGTGACCTGCCCGGCGTTGTCGCCGTCGAACTTGCCGGCCGCGGTCAGGAGCTTGACGCCTTCGGCCTTCGCGGACTTCTCCGCGCCCTCCTTCATCTTGACGAAGAACGGGTTGGTGTCCGTCTTGGTGATCAGACCGACCTTGACCTCGCCCGAGCCGGTGCTCGCGCTGCCCGATCCCGATCCGGATCCACAGGCGGTCAGGGTGAGGGCCGCGATGCCCGTGCACGCGGCGGCTCGGAGCAGGGAGGAGGGCAGACGAGAGGTGCGTGACATGGACGACTCCTGCGGGATATCGGGCGGGTGTCCGGCAGCGGGGCCTGCCGTCCCGCGATGTCAACGATGACTGATGTCATCGTTGACACTGCTTGGCGAGGATGATGGACTCCGCTCACCGGCAACGTCAATGCCTTGCACCCGTCACAAATCGGCAACGCCCTCGGCGGTCGCCCGCTTTGAAGCCGTTCACCGGCGTGCCCGGGTCATGCCCGTTTCCGCTCCGCGCGTCCCAGAGAAGAGCAGCCCATGAGCCGGATCACCGTCCTCGGTGAATGCGTCGCCGACGCGTTCACCGAGCCCGCACCCGCCCCGAACCAACTCGCCCTGCGCGTCCTGCCGGGCGGCGGGCCGGCCAACACGGCGGTGGCTTTGGCCCGCCTGGGCACCCCTGCCCGCTTCCTCGCGCGGCTGTCCGACGACGTGTTCGGCCGCCTCTTCCGGGCCCATCTCGCGGCTTCCGGCGTGGACCTCTCGCACGCCGTGGAGGCCGCCGAACCCAGCACGCTCGCCGTCGCCGAACTGGACGCCCGGGGCCAGGCCGCGTTCTCCTTCCACGCCCAGGCCACCGCCGACTGGCAGTGGACGAGAGCGGAACTGTCCGGGGTGAACCTGGCCGACACCGCCTGCGTGCACACCGGCTCGCTGGCCCTGGTCAGGGAACCGGGAGCGGCGGTGGTGGAGGACTTCCTGGCAGCGGCCGCCCCAGGGGCCACCGTCAGTATCGACCCCAACGTCCGCCCGCTCCTGGTGCGCCCCGAGGTCTACCGCGCCCGGCTGACGCACTGGTGCGCCCTCGCGGACGTGCTGCGGCTGAGCGAGGACGACCTGGATCTCCTCCTGCCCGGAACACCGCCCGAGCAGGCGTGCGACACCTGGCACGCTGCGGGGGTACGGCTCGTGGTGGTCACACGCGGCGCCGAAGGAGCCCTGGCCTCACTCGACGGGGAGCGGGTGCAGGTGCCGGCGGTGGCGACACCGGTCGTCGACACGGTCGGTGCGGGGGACTCCTTCACGGCAGGCCTGCTGCACCACCTCGACACCCACGGACTCCTCGGCGGCAGGCTGACGGACCTGAGCCTCGCCGACGTCGAGGCGGCCTGCCTGTTCGCTGTGCAGGTGGCAGCCCTGACCTGCTCGGTCGCCGGCCCGAACCCGCCCTGGCAGGACCAGCTGCCGCAGCTCACGCCGGACGCCTGCACGGTCCGGCACCTCGACCCCACCCCCTGAACCCCACGGACAAGGACGGACGACCATGACGAAAACCCTGCTCGCCGAGTTCACCGCCCGCAAGGGAGCGGAGGACGAGGTCA
The DNA here is from genome assembly GCF_042957035.1 of Streptomyces sp. NPDC008137. Lineage (NCBI taxonomy): Bacteria > Bacillati > Actinomycetota > Actinomycetes > Kitasatosporales > Streptomycetaceae > Streptomyces > Streptomyces sp. NPDC008137. Next base: position 8,897 of record NZ_JBIBHN010000017.1, read on the forward strand.
CCCGCCTGATCCAGGAGTACGCCCTCAAGGTGCGCGAGGAGGAAGGCAACCTGGCCTTCGACGTCTACACCAAGGCGGCCGCCCCCCGCGCCTACTGGATCTTCGAGGTCTACCGGGACGAGGACGCCTTCCAGGCACACCTGAACGCCCCGTACGGCGGCCCGTTCAACGCCGCCCTCACTCCGCTGATCGAGGAGGACGCTTCCGTACTGACGTTCCTCGACCCACTGGCCACGCGTCCCTGACGGGCGCCGGCCGATGCCCGCTCGCCTCAGGCGCCGGGCCACGGCGTCGTGCGAAGAACTCCTGTGCGTCGCCTCGCGCACCTCTGCGGTCATCCCCGAATGGCGCACAGTCTCGAATCGCTCTGCCGCGCATCGCCGCCGACCAGGAGGAGCGGGACACGGTGGTGGCCGCCGCGGTCGAGGTCGCTCCCGAGGTCTCCGGCCGGGTCGTCCGTTCGGTCCGTGAGCACTTCCACAACCGGGAGCGGGAGACCGACGAACCGCGCATCTTCGTCAACCGCCGGGGCCGCGCCTGGGTGACCCCCGACCACCGGCCTCCGGTACCTGCCGCCGACCGCGACCGTCTGATCGCCGCCCTCGACGCCGAGATGCGCCGCCGGCTCCCGGCGCCGGGCCGGCTGCTGCTCGACCCCGACGTCCTCGACGTGGCGCTCCCGCTCAGCGGCAGGGCGACCGCAGCAGGGTTCGGCGTGCTGCCGCGGGGCTCGGTCTCACGGGTCGAGGGCGAGTTGCTGCGCTTCTTCGTGTACTGGAAGCAGACCGAGGTCCGCACTGACTACGACCTGTCGGCCCTGCTTCTGCACCGCGACCACAGCACCGACTCCTGGCTCTCCTACACGGCCCTCACCGGCCGTCGGGGGCAAGCACTCCGGCGATGTCACCGAGGCGCCCGACGGGGCCTCGGAGTTCATCGACCTGTCCCTGGACCGGGTGCGCGGCACGTACATCGTTCCGCAGGTCGACATCTACGCGGGGGAGGGCTTCGAGGAGGCCGCGGAGTCGTTCTTCGGGTTCATGCTGCGCGACGGTGAGCAGAAGGGCCGTCCTTTCGAGCCGCGCACGGTGCGGATGAAGTCGGAGCTGCGCGGGGTCGGCCGGGCGGCACTGCCTCTGGTCTTCCGGCGCGGGGACGACGGCACCTGGCGTGCGAAGCGGCTGCACCTGTATCTGAAGGGCATCTCCGAGGCGAACCGGGTCGAGGAGAACCAGGTGTCGGTGTCCAAGGTGGTACGTGCCCTCGTAGAGCGCGAGCAGCTGACGGCGAGGTACCTGATCGACCTGATGTCCCGCGACACCACGGTCGTGGACCTGTGGGACGGCGAGGGGCTCCCGGAGGAGCCCGTGACGTACATCGGTCTCGAACGTCCCGAGGGGCTGCACCCGGACTCCCGGATCATCACTGTCGAAAATCTGCGCGACCTCATCCCGGCCTGAGTGCTAGCGCCGCCGACGGCGAGGCCATGAAGGGGCTTCCTTCTCATTCACTTTCAATGAACCCGAGCCCTTTCGCTTTCCTCGCCCTCGACTCCGGCTGGGAGGCGCCCGCGCGGCGCCTCCCAGTTTTCGTACGCCGACAGCTCATCACCGCCAGATGGACTTCAGCTGCCACGCACGGAGGTCGTCGAGGGTGGCGGTGCCTCCCTCGGCGAACACCTCGACGCCCGTGCTGGAGGGGCCGGGGAAGACCTGGTCGGTGATCACGGCCTCGCCGCGGCCGCCGAAGACCTCCACGGACGACCAGTCGACGAGGATCCGAAGCCTGACCTTGCCGTTCTCGGCCTTCAAGGGCGCGGTCTGCACGCCGGGGAAGGTGCTGCTGAAGTCCACGGCGCCGGATCGGCTGCGGTCGACGTACAGCTCCTGGGTGGCGGTGTCGTAGCCGATGACGGTCTCCTCGCCGCCCGCACCGGTGCGTACCTTCAGGCCGAAGCGGTCCGCGTCCTTGAGGGAGAAGGTCGCCTCGATGTCGAGCGCCTTGCCCTTGGCCCCGAGGCCGGTCAGGGACTTCGAGGTGCTCTCGACGGTGACGCCGGACGCCGTGGCCGGGTTCTTCCGCCGGAGGGACTCCAGAGCGCCCACCGGCTTGCTGGTCAGCCGGATCCGGCCGTCGACGGTACGCAGGGCCATCTCCCTCGGGACGCTCTGCACGCCGCGCCACGGGGAGGTGGGGACGGACCCGCCGTAGTCCCAGTTGTTCATCCAGCCGATCATGTAGCGTTTGCCGCCCGGAGCGTTCTCCCAGGACACGGCCGCGTAGTAGTCCTTGCCGTAGTCGGCCCAGCCGGCGCGCTGCAGAACGGACTCGGCGGGCTTGTCCGCGGTGGTGAACCGGTCGGCCAGCACGTGACCCCAGCCGCCGGTGTTCATGTCGAGGATCCGGATCTGCGCCTGCTTGCCGGCGAACGGGCGCATGTCGAAGGACGCCCAGTCCAGGGTTTCGCTGTCGCTGCCGGTCGCGCTGCGGACGACCTTGCCGTCCACGACCAGGTTGACGGACGTCTCCTGGGAGACGCGCTGGGCCGGGGTGTCGGACATGACGACGTGGTCGACGTTGACATGGCCCCAGCCGCCGGTGTTGTCGTCGACGATCCGGATCCGCGCCTTCTTGCCGGCGAGGTCACCGACGTTCCACGAGGCCCAGTTGAGCGCCTCGGAGTCCTTCCCCGTGGCGCTGCGGACGACTTGGCCGTCCACGAGGAGCTCGACGGCTGTGGGGTCGGCGGAGCCGGCCGGGTGGTTGCCGCCGCCGATGAGGAAATCGATGTGCTTCCTGTCGATGGTGAATTCGGGTGACGTGAGGGTGCCGGTGGTCGAGTCGCCGTTGCGGAAGGTGTTGACCAGGCCGTTGCCCAGGAATCCGGAGACCTGTTGCTGACCGGGGAGGGTGCCGGTGGCCGGTGCGGTACCGAAGGCGTCCCCGGTCGCCGTCCAGCCGCCGTACGTTCCGCCCTCGAAGTCGGCGAGGACGGTGCCCTCGGGCGGAGTGCCGTCCAGGACGGTACCTGCCTCGTGCGGATGCCGCCCGCCGCCGATCTTGAAGTTCAGGTAGGGGCTGGTCACGGTGAAGGAGGGGGAGGTGAGGGAGCCGGTGGCGCCGTCACCGCCGTGGAAGCTGTTGGCGAGACCCTTGCCATCGAAGCCCGAGACGGTTCCCTGGCCCTCCACCGCACCGGTTGCCGGCCCTCGGCCGAACGCGGTCCCGGTCGCCGTCCAGTCGCCGAAGCCGACGCCTTCGAAGTCCTGCACGACGTCGCCCGTGGGCGGTATGTAGGTGCCCTTGTCCTCAGGGGTGAACTTCTTGCCGTCGAAGTCTCCGACGAAGTACTGGGCGGCCGAACCACCCGCGATGCCGCCGGGGTTGAGGTTGACCACCAGGACCCACTTGATCTTCTTCTTGTCCCCGTCGACCGCGAGGGGGAACAGGTCGGGGCACTCCCACACACCACCCGCCGCGCCCGTCGGCCCGAACTCGCTCTGCAGCTCCCAGTCCTTGAGGTTCTTCGACGAGTAGAACAGCACCTTGTGCTCGGCGGACAGCGATATGGTCATCAGCCAGCTCTTGGTCGGCGCGTACCACTGCACCTTGGGGTCGCGGAAGTCCTTGGACCCGATGTCGATCACGGGATTGCCCTGGTACTTGGTCCAGGTGCGGCCCCGGTCGGTGCTGTAGGCCAACGACTGGGCCTGCTTGCCGCCGTCTCTGTAGGCGCTGGTGTAGACCGCCACCATGGGAGGGTTCTCCTTGGTGCCGAACCCGGTGGTGTTGTTCCAGTCGACGACCGCGCTCCCGGAGAAGACCATCTCCTGGTCGTCGTGCGACAGGGCGAGCGGCAACTCCTGCCAGTGCACGAGGTCCTTGCTCACCGCGTGCCCCCAGGACATGTCGCCCCAGGAGTTGCCGTTCGGGTTGTACTGGTAGAAGAGGTGGTACTCGCCCTGGTAGTACACGAGGCCGTTGGGGTCGTTCATCCAGTTCTTCTGCGGGGTGAAGTGGAACTGGGGCCGGTAGGTCTCGGTGTACGCCGGGGCGTCGGCTGCGACGGCCCCGGGGGTGAGCGGGGCTGCCGACAGGGCGCAGACGGTCACCGCCGTCGCCACCCGCATGCGGGCCTGCCGGGATACGCGTACACGGCTCATAGCGGCTCCTTGTCCCGCGGCCGTCCACGCGGCGGTGATGGAAGAACCCTGCGCGACGGCCGAGAAGTGCACCCCGGCCCGACGAAGGTTTCCCCGCCGTCGCCCGAGGTGTCATCGTTGACTTGTGTCATCGATGACAGTGGCTGCCCGATTATGAGACGCAGTCACGTGGCCGAGTCAACGGTCCGGAAGCGAATTGGTCCAGGGCGCCCGGTGGGAGTCCGGGTGTCGATCGACCCCCACCGACCGGGCAAGGGTGAACGGACTCATCGGCGGTCGCACGTCGCACATCATCGACCGTGACATAGGCCACCCGTGTGCATCCGCAGCGTGTGTGTTTGCGTTCGCGTCGGCTGGAAAGTGGCTCTGTAGTCATGTGACCGAAAGTTGGGAAAGAGGAGGTCCGATGTCCTCGAAGCGACGTCGCAAGAAGAAGGCCCGCCGCAAGAACGGCGCGAACCACGGCAGTCGTCCTCAGTCCTGAGAGTCGTGCGGGCGCGCTGACGCAAACGGGCGGGTGGCAGGTGCCACCCGCCCGTTTGCGTTCGCAGGGGCTTCACGGCATCACGGCCGCTGGTGTGGTCAGAGGCGGAACACCCGCCCGAGCGCGTCGGCAGGCGCGGCTCCGTCTCCGCAGCCGCGAGCCGTGTCGGCGGGCGGTGAGACAGCCGTCCGGCGGATGAGGAACGCCGCCGCACCCGGCACGCCGTACAGCCGCGCGAACTCTCCCGCTCGTCCCCGGGAACACGGGCAGGTGCCTGCCGCTCGCGCCGGACGGGGCAAGCGGTGAGCGCGTCGGCTGAGTCGGCGTGGATGACCAGGACGTGTCCGCGGTCGCGCAGCGGGTCGTAGGGGCGCGGGGCCACGGCCAGGCCGGTGGTCAGGCCGCGGCAGTCGGGAGCCCGTGCGGCCGGACCGATCTCCGCCCGCTGCCGCTAAGCGGAAGACCGCAGTCCGTCGGCCGCGGGCGGTACCTCGCCCTGTCTGGGTTCGCCGGCCGCGGGACGCCGGGAAGACGCCGCTGCGGGGCCGCGGGCCGACGGCTTTCCCGGCGCGGTGGCGCGACCAGCAGCCGAACGCGGTCCGCGCCGCGTAGTGCGGCAGACGCCGGCCGTCCCTGCACCATGCCCGGGGCCGGCGGCCCTGGAACGCCCGTCACCCGCCCGGCGGATCCACGGCGTCCCGGCCGGTGCGTCCGTCTCCGCCTCCGGCCGCCCCCGGCGGTGTCACGGACCTCGATGGTGCGCCCCTGCCCCGGCGGACTCCGACGTGAAGGAGCGTCGGAGGCGCATGCGCCTGCGGGCCGCAGGCGGCCCGCGAGAGCTGTGCCCCCGGCACATGGCGTGGTCGAGGACGTCACCCACCCCCATGGGCGACGTCCTCGACCGCTCCCCCGGTGCCGGACTGTGGCTCAGGTGTCCGCGCGGCGCGTCGGTGCTGTCACCAGCACATCACCGCCGTCTCGCCGGAACCCCAGGCGGAGTACAGGCGTACACGGACGTGGTAGCGGCGGCCCTTGACGAGCCGGGCGCTGATCGTGGCGTTCCGCGCGGTCCCTCCGTCGTCCTGCCCGGCGAGGTAACGGGGCTCCCCGTCCCGCTCCTCGAAGACCACGACGAGGGTGTCGCCGTCGCCGAAGGTGCCCAGCGTGTAGGTGCGGGTCTCCGGCGGGTCGACGACGAAGTCGGCCTGCTCGCCCGGGCCGAGACCGAGCGGGGCCGAGCGGAACGGCACCAGTTCGGACGGTCCCGCGGGGTCCGCGGGCGGATACCAGCGGAGCACGAACTCCTTGTCGGCGGCGGACAGGGTGCCGGGCGGGTTCAGACCCGCGCGGTACTGCTCCGGCTCCAGGACCAGCCCCGACGCGAACGGGAACTCCATGATCGACTGCGGGTCCCAGACGGAGCCGTTGACCTCGTCGGGGTCGAGCTTGCGCAGAATGTTGTAGTGCGTCCGCTGCCGGCTCCAGTGGTGGGGCGGGCCCGCCAGTTCGGCGTACACCGCCTCGTCGTCCCAGTGGATGCCGGCGAACGGGTTCTGGTGCTCGTGCAGCATGCCGAGCGCGTGCCCGATCTCGTGCAGGGCCGTCCCGCGCTCCCCGGGCGCGGTCAGGTCCCAGCCGAAGTTCATGGTGCGCTCGTGCCGTCCGGCCAGGAGCGCGTCGCGGCCCACGGCCGACCAGGAGCCGTCGCCGAGCTGGAACCCGATGCGCAGCTCGGCCTCCGAACGGTCGTCGACCTCGGCGAAGGAGATCCCGGCGCCGAGGTCCTGCCACTCCTGGAAACACGCGCGCACCACGTCCCGCTGCTCCTCGGCGCCGGCCCACGACACGCGCCGCGTCATCCCCCTCCCCGGCACGGGGATGACGGACGCGTCGCTGTCGCCGTCGAAGAACCAGTAGTGCAGAACAGTGCCGTTGACCCACATCCGCCGACCGCTCGCGAGCGCGCTCAGCCGCTCGGCCGCCAGCCCCGGTGCGAAGGCGGGCGCCGGCGCCTGAGCCAGCGAGCAGTAGCGTGCGGTCATGGCCCCAGCCTGCCCCGCGGCCCGTCCCGGGCGCCTGAGTCGGGGGCTACTCAAGTCGTCCTGTATCAGAAGTGAGTAGCCGCGCTCATGCTTGTGTGACGACTTACGAGCGGGACGCGACGCCCCTGGAGCTGCCCTGGCCGTTCGCCGGGCGGGAGGACGAACTGGAGCTGGTCCGCAGGTCCCTGACCGGCCCACGCCGCGGCATCGTGGTGACGGGCCCGGCGGGCTGCGGCAAGACCCGCCTCGTCACCGAGGCGGTCCGCGGCACCGACTGGGCCCGGGCGGCCGGTACGCCCGGGAGCCGCGCCCTTCCCTTCGCCGCGTTCGCCCATCTGCTGCCCGAGACGGTCACCCTGCACCGCGCGGTCCAGATCCTGTCCGGCGTCCGGACACTGGTCGTGGACGACGCGCACCTCCTCGACGACTCCTCCGCCGCCCTGGTCCACCAACTCGCCGTGCACGGCCGCACCCGGCTCCTGGTCGTCGCCACGGACGGCACCCCGGCGCCCGGCGCGATCTCCCGGCTGTGGACCGGGGAGCTGCTGCCGCGCCTTACTCTGGAGCCGCCCGTGGAGGAGGAGACCGCACAGCTCCTCACGGCCGGCGCCGGCCCGCTCGACGCGCTCACCGTCGGCCGACTGCACCGCCTGAGCCAGGGCGATCTGCGGCTGCTGCGCGACCTGCTGGAGGCGGTGCGGGGGCGGCTCACCCCTGTCCCGGGCACCGGGGAACGCGCGTGGCGGGGCCCGGTGCCGCTGACCGCGGCCGTGCGGGAGCGCACCGCCCCCGTCCTCGGCCGCGCCTGCCCCCGCGAACGCGAGACCCTGGACCGCCTCGCCTTCGCCGAACCCCTGCCGCTGCCGCTGGACGGCGCGGACCTCGGGGCCCTGGAAGTCCTGGAGTCCGACGGCCTGATCCGCGTCGACGACGCGGGCACCGTCCGCCTCGCCCACCCCCTGCACGGGCCGGTGCTCAGGGCCGCGGCCGGCCGGCTGCGGGCGCGCCGGCTGTCCCGGACACCGGACGGCTACGCCGCCGCCCTCGACGCCGAGTCGGCCGCACTGGCGCACCGGATCGACCGGGACGACGTACGGGCCATGCCCACGCCGGTGGGGGAGTGGCTGGTCGCCGAGGGCGGCACGCTGCCGTGCGGGTACGCCGCCGTACGCGCCCGGTTCGCCCGGCTGCGGGGAGAGCTGCGGGAAGCGGCGGCCTGGGCGAGGGAGGGCCTGAGGGGCGACCCGGAGGACGCGTCGTGCCGGGACGAACTCGCCCGGGCCTCCGCGACCGTGGACAGCCCGGGTGACCTCGACGCCGTCCTGGCGGACCTCGCCGACCCCTACGACGCCGTACGGCTCGGCGCCCCCGAGAAGGTCATCGACCGGCTCACCGGTGTGTTCGCCCGGCACGCCGACGCGCTCACCCGCGCCGACGGCCCGGCCCTGGACGAGGTCGCCGAGGAGCTGGAGCGGCGCGGCTTCACCCTGTTCGCCGCCGAGGCGCACGCCCAGGCCGTCGGCGCACACCGCGATCCGCGTGCCGCCCGGCACTCCCGCACCCGGGCCGTCGCCCTGGCCCGGCGCTGCCAGGGCGCCCGCACACCGGCGCTGTCCGGACTGGTCCTCGGCGAACTCACCGCCCGGCAGCGGCAGATCGTCACCCTCGCGGCGGCGGGCCTGAGCAACCGGCAGATCGCCGAACGCCTCACCCTGTCGATCCGCACCGTCGGCAACCACCTGTACAGCGCCTACGCCCGGCTCGGCGCGAACGACCGCGGCGCCCTGCCGTGGCTGACCGAGGTGCCGGAGGCCCAGCCCGCCTGAGCCGCACCCAGGAGACCGGCGGCCTGACCCGCACAGGGGACGGGTCAGGCCGCCCCTCAGCCCACCCCCTGAGCCCGCCCCAGCCCGTCCCTCAGGCCGCCCCGAACGCCGAGAACGCCCAGCCCGTCGCCTGGTGCAGAGCGTCGCCCGGCAGGGCGGCCCGGGCGTCGCGCAGCGCCTCCGCCAGGGACAGGCCGGCGTCGAGGCCCTTGTGCAGCGCCAGCATCAGCGGCACCACGGCGGCGTCGTTGACGGGCGCGCTGCACGCCACCACCCCGGCCGTGCCCAGCGGCAGCAACGCGGTGACCAGCCCGAGCAGTTCGTCGGCGCCGACGGACGCGAGGCGCGCGGTGTCGCAGCAGGACAGGATGATCCGGTACGGGCTGCGGTCCAGCCGCTCGAAGTCGTGCACGACGATCGGCCCGTCGGCCATCCGCAGGGACGAGAACAGGGGGCTGTCCGCGCGGAACGTGCCGTGCGCGGCGATATGGGCCAGCGCGGCCCCGTCCAGCTCCTCCAGCACCCGTGGCACCCGTGCCTCGCCGTCCTCCAGCACCGTCGCGCAGCCGTACCGGCCGGCCAGCTCGGGCACCTCGGCGCCGCCGGTCGCCAGGCCCGGGCCGCGAACCAGTACATGGCAGCCGTCCGGCGGCGGCGCGGTCTCCCCGGCGCGCAGCCAGCTGCCCGCCGACGGCGACACGCTGAGCACCCGCTCCCGCAGCGACGGCAGCAGCGCCCACGGCACCCGGTGCAGCCGCCCGGGCGGCACGATCACCACCGGGCCGGAGCCCAGGTGCGCCGCCGCCGGGCCGAGCAGCAACTCCTCCAGCCGACGCCCCGCCGCCTCCACCACCGGAAGGCGCGCCTCGGCCCCGGGATGGGCCAGCCGCCGCAGCCCGGCCTGCACGTGCTCGGCCTCCGTCTCCGCCTCGGCCAGCAGCCCGGCCTCGAACCTGCGCACCCGCCCCTGCCCGCACAGCAGCACCTGCACCCGCCCGTCGAGCACGGCGAGTTCCACCAGCCGCACCTCGTCACCCAGCCGCTCCAGCAGTCTGCCGACGTCGAAGCGGTCCCCGTCCCCGGGCGCCTCGCCCCGCATGTGCAGGGTCCGGGACCGGATCTCCCGCTCCAGGCGCCGCTGTTCACGCTCCAGCGCCACCACCGGCCGCCCTTCCATCCGGGCGGCCTCCGCACGTGAGGCGATCTCGCGGAACGCGGTCATGCCGCTGAGCAGTTCCGGATCGGCGGGCGGCCGGGTCGGCGCCGTGGACAGCACGGTGGCCCGCCAGCGCTCGCTCCACACCAGCAGCCGCCGGGGTCCGCCCGAGACCAGACTGGCCCGCTGGGCGAGCGCGGCCAGCTCCGCGCCCTGCTCGGTGGCGCGCGCCCTCAACTCCGAGGCGCCCAGCGTCATCCGGTGGTCGTCCAGCACGTCCAGACCCCGCCGGCAGGCCTCCAGCACCCCCCGGGCCGACCCGGCGGACCCTGCCCGCAGCGCCTGCGCCGCCCAGCCCGTCATCCGCGCCAGCGGCGGACCGCCGCGCCTGCTGCGGGCGGCCACGGCCAGATGCCGCTCCGCGTCCGCCGTCCAGCCCAGGCCCAGCGCGATGCGGCCCGCCAGCAGCGACGCCTCCGGCGCGGCCGGCGCCCCGAACAAGGCCAGCTTCTCCGCCACCGCGGCCGCGTCGGCGACCAGCCGGCCCGAACCCCGCCCGGCCGCGTGCCGCGCCTCGATCAGCACCAGCCGGGCGTGCGTCTCCCACCAGGTCCGCCGCTGCCCGGCGAACAGCCGTACCGCGAGCGCGGCACGGGCGATCGCCGTGTGCGGATCCCCGGCCAGCCGGGCGGCCCGCGCGGCGGCCAGCAGCAGCTCCGCCTTGCGCGTGGACTGCCCGCCGATCCCGTCGAGCCTCCTGATCGCCGCGTCCGCCTCGGCCAGCGCCTCGGGCGCCAGCCCGGCCGCCATCAGCACCTCGCAGCGCCGGATGTTCAGCATGAACGTCGGCGTGCCCAGCCGGGCGTACCGCTCCTCCGCCTCGTCGAGCAGCCGCAGCGCCACCGGCACGTCACCGGACCGGAAGGCGGCGAGCCCCCGGCTCTCCACCGCGTCGGCCTTGTCGTGCTCCTGGCCGGTCGTGTCCCACAGCGCCTCGGCCGCGGTGAAGTCCGCCTCGGCCCGCTCCACCGCCCCCAGCGCCAGATGCACGGTCGCCCGCAGGGTCAGTGCCCGCGCCGTCCAGATCACGTCCTCCGCCTGCCGCAGCACGGGCACCGCCCGGCGTACATCCTCCAGCGCCTCACGATGGTGACCGAGCACCCACCACACGTACGCCCGCCGGTACAGCACCCTCGCCCGCGTGTGCCCGCCGCCCCGCGCGACCCCCCGCTCGAACGCCGCCAGGCCCTCCCGGGTCCGGCCCGCGTGCACCAGCGCCACGCCCAGCGTGGCCAGCACGTCCGCCTCCCGGTCGGCCGAGTCCGCGCGTGCCGCGAAGTCCCGGGCGCGCCGCAGGTGGTTCAGCGCGAGCCGCAGATCGCCGAAGTCCCGCTGCCAGATGCCGATCACCTGATGGGCGACCGAGGCGTGCGACGGGTCGGGATCGGCGTCGAGGAGCGCCCGGGCCCTCGCGAGGGCCTCGCCCGGATCGGCGAACACCATCGGCAGCAGTGCCGCCACCGAGTCGTCTCCCGCTGTCACTCCTCGGATGGTAGTGGCCCCCGGGCACGCCCCACAGGTCCGGCGCTGTATCAAATGACCTCCTCGCGGCTCATGTCGAGGAGGATCGGCGCGTACCGACGACCGCTCCGCCGCACCGACCGACGCCGTCGCCCAGTGGGAGGACCCGCCATGGCACCTCAGCGATTCCACGAGCAGTTCGAACAGATTCAGCGCTCGATGCCGGACGTCCCCCTCGCGATGGGCCCGGACGACTCGGCCGAGTTCATGTACGAGAAGGGCGTCGTCCTCGTCCGCGACGGCGAGGAGGCCGGCATCGTCGAGGACACCGTACGGGCGCACTTCACGGCGACCCCCGACCTCGACCAGGACCAGGTCCGCCGGGCCGGCCCGCGGACCAACCGCAGCGGCATCACCCGCATCCGGGTCGGAGACCCCGGCGAGGGCGGCCGGGAAGCCGACCGCGCCGTCGCCCAGGCGCTGCGGTCCGTGCGCGAACGGGAGGACCGGGCCGGGCACCGGATGGCCGCCCGTAACCATGTCGTCCACATCGCCGTCAACGCCTGCCCCGGCGACGAACCGGTCCCCGTCCCGTTCAGCGAGCCGCTCAACCCGGCGGCCGCCGACACGGCGTACGACCCGGACACCGCCGTCGGCGTCCTCGTCGTCGACACCGGACTGATGAAGGACTACCGCTCCTGCGGACTGCTCTCCCACACCGGCGGCGACGCCCAGGTCCAGGAGTGCGACGAGCGGGGCATCCTCCAGCAGTACGTCGGACACGGCACGTTCATCGCCGGGCTCGTCGCCGCCGTCGCGCCCAACACCGACATCACCGTGCGCGGCAGCCTCAACGACGCGGGCGCCATCCTGGAGTCGGAGTTCGGCGAGAAGCTCTTCGAGGCCGTCGACGCCGGCGGCTGGCCCGACGTCCTCAGCCTCTCCGCCGGAACCTCCAACGGCCGCACCGACGGCCTGCTCGGCGTGGAGAACTTCATGCGGGAACTGCGCGAGCAGCGCACGCTGCTGGTCGCCGCCGCGGGCAACAACGGCAGCGCCACGCCCTTCTGGCCCGCCGCCTACGCCGACCTGCCCGGCTGGGAGGACTCCGTACTCTCGGTCGGCGCCCTGCGCAGCGACGGCGAGTTCGGCGCCTGCTTCACCAACCACGGCCCCTGGGTACGGGTCTACGCCCCCGGCGAGCGCCTCACCAGCGCCCTCACCGGCTTCGAGACACCCGTCCCGTACGTGTACCAGCACTCCACGTACGACTCCTGCCGCTACGGCTTCCGCTACGGCTGCACCTGCCGGCACCCCCGCCACACCGGAGTGCTGAGCGACGAGAACGCCGTCGCGAAGCCGGACCAGGTGATGTTCGAGGGGTACGCGCAGTGGAGCGGCACCTCCTTCGCCACCCCTGTGACGGCGGGCATGGTCGCCGCCCATATGACGGAGCACAAGGAGGCCGACCCGCGCGCGGCCCGGCGGCAACTGCTCGCCGCCAACACCGGGCTCGCCGAGGTGCGCGGGGCGCACGTTCCCGCGCTGCGTCCGCCCACCTGGCGCCCGGTCCCGGTCGTGCGCCTGGTCCCCGGCCCGTGAGGGCCGAAGCCGCCCCCTCCACGGCGTACCATGACCTGCCGTACTCGAGGGGTGGGGCTGCCGTGGACCGTACTGATGCCGGCGCGCTCGTCCAGGCAGCCGCCGACGGCGACGCGGCGGCCTGGAAGGCGCTCGTGGAGGGGCTGAGCCCGCTGGTCTGGTCCGTGGTGCGGGCCCACCGGCTCTCCGACGCGGACGCCCATGAGGTGTACCAGACCGCGTGGTTCCGCTTCGCCCAGCACCTGGGACGGATCCGCGAACCCGGCAAGGCGGGCGCGTGGCTGGCGAGTACGGCGCGCAACGAGTGCCTGAAGGTCATCCGGAGTTCGCAGCGGCTGACCCTGACGGACGATCCACAGATCCTGGACCGGGTCAGCGAGGAGGGCACGCCCGAACAGTCGCTGCTCGACTCCGAGGAGGCCGCCGCCCAGAGCGAACGCGTGCGGCGGCTGTGGCAGGAGTTCGAGGAACTGGGCGAGCGGTGCAGGCAGTTGCTGCGTGTGCTGATGGCCACGCCGCCGCCCAGCTATCAGGACGTGTCCGCCGCGCTCGGCATCGCGGTGGGCAGCATCGGACCGCTGCGTCAGCGCTGTCTGCGGCGCCTGCGGGCCCGGCTCGAGGCACGGGGGGCGATATGAGCGACGTGAACGACGACGACCTGATCGGCGAAGAGGACTGGACGGTCGAGGAGTTCGACGCGGGGCTGCTGGAGGAGGAGATGCGGCAGGCCGCGGCCGTCCTCGACCCGGTGCCCGCGGAGCTCCAGCAGATCGCCGTCGACGCGTACGCGCTGCACGACCTCGACGCCCGGGTCGCCGAGCTGACCTTCGACTCGCTGGTCGACGCCCTCCCGGTCCGGGGCGTCACCGACGCGCCCCGGATGCTGACCTTCAGGGCGGGCGAGGTGACCGTCGACGTCGAGGTGACCCCGCACGGACTCCTCGGACAGGTGCTGCCACCGCAGCCGGCGCGCATCGAGGTCCTGGGCGGCCCACGCCCCGGCTCCCCGCTCACGGCCGACGACCTGGGCCGCTTCACCGGCGACGCACCGCTCTCCGGCCCGTTCGCGCTGAGGCTGCGGACCGGCGGGGACGTCGTGGTGACGGAGTGGCTGCGGGCCTAGCCACTCCGTTGCGGACGTGTCTGGGCGACTGATCGCCGGGCGTGCTTGAGCAACAGCGCTGGGGGGTGTTCCCGGCTGCGCCGGATCCGGCCGACGGCACCGAGCCGCGAGCCGGGACCGGGGAACCCAGGCCACCGGCAGCCGGGCGGGCCCCACCCGGCGGGTCTGCCGACCACGGGGGCGAGCCCCGGTGCGATCCCGCACCCCGGGACGCCGGATGGTCGGCGAGCCCGGTTACCAGGTGCACGGCAGGGTCCGCGGCCCCCGGATCATCGTCCTGCGCCGCCATTCGACCTGATCGGCGGGGACGGCGAGTCGCAGGTCCGGGAGCCGGTTCAGCAGGGTTTCGAGCAGCAGTTCGGTCTGGAGGCGGGCCAGGACGGCGCCGGTGCAGTAGTGCGGTCCGTTGCCGAGGGCCAGGTGCGGGTTGGGGGTGCGGCCGGGGTCGATCCGGTCCGGCTCGGGGAAGACGTCCGGGTCGCGGTTGGCGGCGAGGTAGGAGACGTACACCGCCTCGCCCGCGCGGACACGGTGTCCGTGCAGGTCGACGTCCTCCAGGGCGATCCGCGCCAGGCCCACGGAGCTGCGGTGGGGGATGTAGCGCAGCAATTCGTCCAGCAGCGCGTCGCGGGCCTCGGGCCGCTCGTGCCACCACCTCCGCAGCTCTGGCCGGGTCAGCAGCAGATACAGCATCTGCCCGCAGTTGTGGGTCACGGCCTCGCCGCCGATCTGGAGCGGACCGGCGAGTCCGACGGCCTCCGGCTCGCTGAGGTCGCCGGCGGCCACGGCGGCGCCCAGCAGGCAGTACACGTCCTCGCCGGTGCCGTCCGCGCGGGAGCGGATCGTCTCCGTGATCCATCCGTACAGGCTGCTCTTGGCCCGGTCGGCGGCCTCGGCCCCGCCCGAGGTGGAGATGATCTGCCGGGTCCAGGTGTGCACCCGTTCCCGGTCCGCGGCGGGCACCCCCATCACCTCGCTGACCAGGGCGATCGGGAACGGTTCGAGCACGTGCTCGATCAGTTCGGCCGGCGGCCCGTCCCGTACGACCCCGTCCACCAGATCGTCGAGCATCGCCTGCGCGCGAGGCCGCAGCCGCTTCATCGCGCTGACGGTGAAGGCACCGGCGACGGCCTTGCGCAGCCGATTGTGGTCGGGCTGGTCGGCGAAGGCCAGCGAACCGGGACGTGGCTTGAAGTGCGGTGCCATGCGCGTCACTTGACGCCTTGTCACCTCAGTGCGGCTGAACCGCGGATCGTTGGTGATCAGCTTCACGTCGTCGTGGCGGGTGGCCAGCCATGCCCATCCCTCGCCGAACGGCAGCCGGATCCGGGTCAGCGGCCCCTCGCGCATCAGCTCCGCGAGGACCGGGTCGAAGTCCGTCCCGTCCAGGTCGAGGGCGGGCCAGTCCCGTACCGGGGGCGGCTCCTGGCCGGTCAGCGTGGTGGTCTCCTCCGTCATGCACCCACCCTCGTCGCGCCCCCGCCGCTTGTCGCGCGGGAGTGCTCCAGCCGGTGACGTCCGGCGTTCAGCGGGACACGGCGTCGACGAGACGGGCCAGTGCGCCGGACAGCCGCTCCCGTCCGGCCCCGGCGGGACCGCCCGGCTCGGTCATGTAGGTGTCGCGGCGGATCTCCACCATGAGCGCGCCGACCTCGGGCCGCTCCCCGTGGAACTCCAGGGGGACGTAGGTCCCGCTGAAGGGGCTGTCGAGCCCTGTCTCCCCGAACGCCTCCCGGGCGGCGTCCAGCAGGCCGTCAGGCGTGTGGAACGGGTCGGTGCCGAGGCAGACCGCCGGCCGAGGGCCGTCCCCGTGCAGTTCGTACGGCAGCCTCCGGCTCGGGTAGGAGTGCACGTCGATGATCACGGCCCGCCCGGTCGCCGCCAGCCGGTCCGCGACCGCACCTGTCATCGCCCGCGCGTACGGCCGGAAGTACCGCTCGACGAGCGGCTCGGGATCGATGCCCTCGGACCGCAGCACACCGCCGTGCGTGGTCCGCGTGTACACCGCGCCCATACCGACGGCCCGCATCTCCTCCCGCTCGTCCGGAAACCGCTCCGGGTCGACGACCAGCCGCGACAGCCGATTCACGAACCGCCAGGGCAGCACCCCCGCGAGCCCGGCCGCCCCCTCGGCGATCTCCGCCGTGTGCGCGTCGGTGATGTGGTCCAGCTCCCGCTCCAGTTCCTCGTCATCCAGCGCGATCCCCGCGCGTACGTCATCGGGTATCTCCCGCGCGGAGTGCGGCACGTGCAGGATCACGGGGGAGTCGCCGGCCCCCGCAAGCAGCTCGAAGGAGTGCGGGACATCGGTCATCGGGCGGCTCCAGGGGCATGGTCGGAGG
The DNA here is from genome assembly GCF_042957035.1 of Streptomyces sp. NPDC008137. Classification (NCBI taxonomy): domain Bacteria; kingdom Bacillati; phylum Actinomycetota; class Actinomycetes; order Kitasatosporales; family Streptomycetaceae; genus Streptomyces; species Streptomyces sp. NPDC008137. The sequence continues at coordinate 25,156 of NZ_JBIBHN010000017.1, forward strand.
CGAGCGGCAGCATCAAGGTGCCACATCGCCGGATCATCGAGACGGCCCCACGGGATGGTGAGACCGGGAGCGAGCCCCACAAGCCGCCACACGACCCCGGCCGCGCCCCCGCGGACAGAGCTCCGCCCCGGCCGGGCAGCATGCCGGTCGGGGCGGAGTCCGTGCCGCTACGCGGGGCCGGGCGTCAGGCCAGGGACGCCAGGGTCTCGTTCCACGTGGTGGACGGGCGCATGGCCGCCGCGGCCTTCGCCGGGTCGGGCTGGTAGTAGCCGCCGATCTCCACCGGCTTGCCCTGGGCGGCGATCAGCTCGTCGACGATCTTCTGCTCGTTGGCCGTGAGCGCCTCGGCGAGCGGGGCGAAGGCCTTCGCCAGGTCCGCGTCGTCCGTCTGCTTGGCCAGCTCCTGCGCCCAGTACAGGGACAGGTAGAAGTGGCTGCCGCGGTTGTCGATGCCGCCGACGCGCCGGGTCGGGGACTTGTCCTCGTTGAGGAAGGTCGCCGTGGCGCGGTCGAGCGTGTCGGCCAGGACCTGGGCGCGGGCGTTGCCCGTGACCTTCGCCAGCTGCTCCAGGGACGGCACCAGGGCGAAGAACTCACCCAGGCTGTCCCAGCGCAGGTAGTTCTCCCGGACCAGCTGCTGGACGTGCTTCGGGGCGGAGCCGCCGGCGCCCGTCTCGAACAGGCCGCCGCCCGCCATCAGCGGGACGACCGACAGCATCTTGGCGCTGGTGCCCAGCTCCAGGATCGGGAACAGGTCGGTCAGGTAGTCACGCAGGACGTTGCCCGTCACCGAGATGGTGTTCTCGCCGCGGCGGATGCGCTCCACCGACAGCTTCGTCGCCTCGACCGGGTTGAGGATCCGGATGTCCAGGCCCTCGGTGTCGTGCTCGGCGAGGTACGTGTTGACCTTGGCGATCAGGTTGGCGTCGTGCGCGCGGGTCTCGTCCAGCCAGAACACGGCCGGGTCGCCGGTGGCGCGGGCGCGGGTGACGGCCAGCTTCACCCAGTCCTTGATCGGCGCGTCCTTGGTCTGGCAGGCGCGGAAGATGTCACCGGCCGAGACGGTCTGCTCGATCAGCGCGGTGCCGCTCTGGTCGACCAGACGGACCGTGCCCGTGGTGGGGATCTCGAAGGTCTTGTCGTGGCTGCCGTACTCCTCGGCCTTCTGCGCCATCAGACCGACGTTCGGCACGGTGCCCATGACGGACGGGTCGAAGGCGCCGTTGGCCCGGCAGTCCTCGATCACGGCCTGGTAGACACCCGCGTAGGAGGAGTCCGGGATGACCGCGAGGGCGTCGTGCTCCTCGCCGTCCGGGCCCCACATGTGGCCCGAGGTGCGGATCATGGCCGGCATGGACGCGTCGATGATGACGTCCGAGGGCACGTGCAGGTTGGTGATGCCCTTGTCGGAGTCGACCATCGCCAGCTCCGGGCCCTCGGCGAGCTCGGCGTCGAAGGAGGCCTTGATCTCGGCACCCTCCGGCAGGGCGTCCAGGCCCTTCCAGATGCCGCCCAGACCGTCGTTCGGGGTCAGGCCGGCCGCGGCGAGCTTGTCGCCGTACTGCGCGAAGGTCTTCGGGAAGAAGGCGCGCACCACGTGGCCGAAGACGATCGGGTCGGAGACCTTCATCATCGTCGCCTTCAGGTGCACCGAGAACAGCACGCCCTGGGCCTTGGCCTCGGCGACCTGCGCGGTCAGGAACTCGCGCAGCGCGGCGACGCGCATCACGGAGGCGTCGACGACCTCACCGGCGAGCACCGGTACGGACTCGCGCAGCACGGTGGTGGAGCCGTCGTCGCCGACCAGCTCGATGCGCAGCGCGCCGTCCTCGGCGATCACCACGGACTTCTCGGTGGAGCGGAAGTCGTTCTGCCCCATGGTCGCCACATTGGTCTTGGACTCGGGGGTCCAGGCGCCCATGCGGTGCGGGTGCGACTTGGCGTAGTTCTTCACCGAGGCGGGGGCGCGCCGGTCCGAGTTGCCCTCACGCAGGACCGGGTTCACGGCGGAGCCCTTGACCTTGTCGTAGCGGGCGCCGATCTCGCGCTCCTCGTCGGTCTTCGGGTCGTCCGGGTAGTCCGGCAGCGCGTAGCCCTGGCTCTGCAGCTCGGCGATCGCGGCCTTGAGCTGCGGGATCGACGCCGAGATGTTCGGCAGCTTGATGATGTTGGCGGCGGGCGTCTTGGCCAGCTCGCCGAGCTCCGCGAGGGCGTCCGGGATGCGCTGGTCCTCGGTGAGGTACTCCGGGAACACGGCGATGATGCGCCCGGCCAGCGAGATGTCGCGGGTCTCCACGGCGACACCCGCCTGCGCGGCGTAAGCCCGGACCACCGGCAGGAAGGAATACGTCGCCAGGGCGGGGGCCTCGTCAGTGTGCGTATAGATGATGGTCGAGTCAGTCACCGGGTGCTCCGCTCCACGTCTGCAACATTGCTCGACATCAAGATATCTCGTGAGCGATCGATCATCGACAGGGGTCCGCCGCCAGTTTCGGGCAATCGACCGGCCGGCTCCCGCGCGCACCACACAGCCGCGCCCGTGAAGCCGTCCCTCGCGGCTCCGCGGAACCGGAGGGACAGCGGGCATCACGACTCGGTGACCCCGTGATGCCTAGGGCCTGTCGTTTGGATCACGCCGCAGACGCGGGGCCTGGCACGCACATCTGCCGCGTTCTCGTCGGTCGCCGACGCTCCGCGTCGACTCCCTCCTCCGCCTTGCAGCTGCACGCACCAGGCCCCGCTCACCGGCGTCGAAGAAGTGCTGCCGATTCCCTGCGCCGTGATCCAAACGACAGGCCCTAGTCGAGCCGGGCGACCGTCATGTCGCCCGGCTCGAACTCGCCGGTCCGCTGCTGCGGGATGACGGCCGCGCCCTGCTGGAGCGCCACCGTGCGGGCCGGGGCGGGGATGCGGATGCCCTCCGCGCGGTAGCGCTTGTGCAGGCGCTTGATGAACTCGTGCTTGATCCGGTACTGGTCGCTGAACTCGCCGACGCCCAGGATGACCGTGAAACCGATGCGGGAGTCGCCGAAGGTGTGGAACCTGATGATGGGCTCGTGGTCCGGCACCGCGCCGTCGACCTCGTTCATCGTCTCGGCGATGACCTCGTTGGTCACGCGCTCCACGTGGTCCAGATCACTGTCGTAGGCCACCCCGACCTGGACCAGGATGGTCAGCTGCTCCTCGGGACGCATGAAGTTGGTCATGTTCGCCTGCGCGAGCTGACCGTTGGGGAGCACGATGAGGTTGTTGGACAGGTTGCGGATCGTCGTCTGCCGCCAGTTGATGTCCTCGACGTAGCCTTCCTCGCCGCTGCTGAGCTTGATGTAGTCACCGGGCTGGACGGTCTTGGAGGCGAGGATGTGGATGCCCGCGAAGAGGTTGGCGAGCGTGTCCTGAAGCGCCAGCGCGACCGCCAGACCGCCGACCCCCAGGGCTGTGAGCAGCGGGGCTATGGAGATGCCCAGGGTCTGGAGCACCACCAGGAAGCCGATCGCCAGGACCAGGATCCGGGTGATGTTGACGAAGATCGTGGCCGATCCGGCGACACCGGAGCGGGACTGGGTGACCGTGCGCACCAGGCCGGCCACCACCCGGGCCGCCGACACCGTCGCGACGAAGATGAGCAGCACGGTCAGCACCTGGTTGGTGTGGTGCTGCACCGTCCGGGTCAGCGGCAGCACCGCCGCCGCGCCCGCCACGCCGCCCACGACCGCGGCCCACGGCACCACGGCCCGCAGGGCGTGCACGATGACGTCGTCCCCGCTCCAGCGGGTGCGGTCGGCGTGTCCGCCCAGCCAGCGCAGCAGGATGCGCAGCGCGAAGGCCGCCAGCAGGCCCGAGGCCAGGGCGATGCCCGCGAAGACCAGGTCGTCCACCGTGAGCGCCCGGTTCACCGGTCACCTCCGGGGACGGGAACCGCGGCGAACACCGTCGTCGACGGCCGGATGTGAAGTCTCGTCACGTAGTCACCTGCTCGTTTTCGGGGAAGTCCGGTCGCGCCCGACCACCCTGACCCGGGGTCGGCGCAATCGTTCATCCTGCCGCATCCCGTAAGGGGTTTCGTACCGGGGACGGGGGTGAGCTGGGGGTGAGTTACTGCACATGACGCGCTGTCACGCGCGCCGGATCCGCCTTGCTCACATCCCGTCGTTCAGGTGTCCCCGACGCTCGATCCGCACCGGCATGATGAAGTCCCCTCTACGTGACGCACGCCGGCACGCTACCCGGGTCAGATCACCTTCAGCCGCACCAGTGCCCCCAGCGTCACCGCGCCCGGCAGCAGCGGCAGCCAGACGGTGATGACCCGGAAGGCCAGGACCACGGCCGTGGCCACCGCGGCCGGGCCGCCCGCCGCGACCAGCGCCACGACCAGCGCCGCCTCCACCGAGCCGATCCCGCCCGGGGTGGGCACCAGGGCGACGGCGACCGTGGCCGCCAGGTAGGCCACCGCCATGTGCGCGGCCGGTACGTCGAGGCCGAGCGACTGCCCCACCAGCACCAGCACGGAGGCCTGCAGTGCCGGGAAGGCGAAGGACCCGCCCCACAGGGCCAGGGCCCGGGCCGGACGGGTGTGCACCGAGCGCGCCTCGCCGAGTGCCGTGCGCAGGAAGGTGACCAGGGCCGAGCGCACCCGCCCGACGAGGGCGACCACGGCCGCCGCGACCACGAGCACCACCCCGGCGCCGGCCAGCAGCGGGCCGAACGCCGTCTCCGGGACCAGGGTGCTCAGCCGCAGCGCGTCGGGGAACGCGAGGAACAGGATGCCCAGCAGGGCCACCCGGCCGATGCTCTCCGCCAGCAGATACAGCGCGAGGGCGGCCGAGGAGCGGGCGAGCGGCAGCCCGCACACCGTCATGAAGCGCAGATTGACCGCGCTCGCGCCGAGCCCGGTCGGCAGCAGGTGGTTGGCCGCGCCCGCCGCGAACTGGGTCGCGAGGAGCCGCCGTTTGGGCAGCGGTTCGACGACCGCCCCCTGCCGGGTGCAGGAGGCGGCGACCCAGGTCAGACAGGTCGCGCCGACCGCGGCCAGCAGCCAGGGCCACTCGGCGGTGCCCAGATGTGCGAAGCCCTCGGCCAGCACCGACCGGTGCCGCACCGCGACCACGGTGACGAGCAGGAGCGGCAGCAGACACAGGATCTGACGCAGGCGGCGGACCGGGACGCGACGGGGGAGTCGTCCCGGGCGGATGTCGGGGAGTTGTACCGCTGTCACATCGGCAGAGACTTCCCATGCCGTGCCAACGGCGGGTTGCTGAAGCGGGGACTGCGGATTGCGTACGGGGAGCGGCTCGGAGGAGATCGTCATAGGGGCCTTCGCGCGGGGAGCGGACGGGGGACGGGACGAGGGGGATCGGGCTGATTGTGCGGGATGTCGGGGACGATGCGCGAGCGCCTTGACCTCGACAATGCTTGAGGTTCTACGTTTCGTGCCATGAGCATGGAGACCACAGCGTGGACACAGCTGCACGGCGTCCTGAACGCCGAGCGGGAACGCCGCCCCTTCGCCCTGGCGACCCTGCGCCGCATCGGCGCGTTCGCCCGCCCGCACCGGCGCCGCATCGCCCTCTTCGTCCTGCTCGGCGTGGGAACCGCCCTGCTCGCCGTGGCGACCCCCGTCCTGGCCGGGAGGGTCGTCGACGTGATCGTCTCGTCCGGTGACGAGGGCAGAGTCGTACGCCTGGCCCTGCTCATCGCGCTGATCGCGGTGGCGGAGGCGGCGCTCGGCATCCTCGGCCGGAGGCTGTCGGCGACGCTCGGCGAGCACCTCATCCTCGATCTGCGGACCGCCGTCTTCGACCATGTGCAGCGGATGCCGGTGGCGTTCTTCACACGCACTCGTACGGGCGCCCTCGTCTCCCGGCTCAACAACGACGTCATCGGCGCCCAGCGCGCCTTCAGCAACACCCTCTCGGGCGTGGTCAGCAACCTCGTCACACTCGTGCTCACCCTCGCCGTGATGCTGACCCTGTCCTGGCAGATCACCCTGCTGGCGCTGGTGCTGCTGCCGGTGTTCGTGATCCCGGCCCGGCGCATGGGCAGCCGGATGGCCCGGATGCAGCGGGAGGCGGCGACGCTGAACGCGGCGATGGGCACCCGCATGACCGAGCGCTTCTCCGCGCCCGGCGCCACCCTCGTCAAGCTCTTCGGCAGGCCCGAGGAGGAATCGGAGGAGTTCGCCGAACGCGCCCGCCGCGTCGCGGACATCGGCGTCCGGACGGCCACCGCCCAGGCCGCCTTCATCACCGCGCTCACCCTGGTCTCCGCCCTCGCCCTGGCCCTGGTCTACGGCCTCGGCGGCTGGTTCGCCCTGCGCGGCGCCCTGGAACCGGGCGCGGTCGTCTCGCTGGCGCTGCTCCTGACCCGGCTGTACGCGCCGCTGACCGCGCTGGCCGGGGCCCGGGTCGAGGTGATGAGCGCGCTGGTCAGCTTCGAGCGGGTCTTCGAAGTGCTCGACCTGCGGCCGCTCGTCGAGGAGAAGCCGGACGCGCGCGGGGTGCCCGACGGGCCCGTGGCGGTCGAGTTCGAGAAGGTCCGCTTCGGCTACCCCGCCGCCGACAAGGTCTCCCTGGCCTCCCTGGAGGAGGTCGCGACCCTGGACCGGCGGGGCGGCGACGAGGTCCTGCACGGCATTTCCTTCCGCGCCGAACCGGGCCAGACCGTGGCACTCGTCGGGTCCTCGGGCGCCGGCAAGTCGACCGTCGCGCACCTGCTGCCCCGCCTGTACGACGCCGACGAGGGCGCCGTACGCGTCGGCGGCGTCGATGTCCGCGACCTGAGCGCGAGGGCCCTGCGGGAGACCCTCGGCATGGTCACCCAGGACGGGCACCTCTTCCACGACACCGTCCGCGCCAACCTCCTGCTGGCCCGCCCCGCGGCGACGGAGGAGGAGGTCTGGGACGCCCTGCGCCGGGCCCGCCTCGACGACCTCGTACGGTCCCTGCCCGACGGCCTCGACACCGTGGTCGGCGAACGCGGCTACCGGCTCTCCGGCGGCGAACGCCAGCGCATGACCATCGCCCGGCTGCTGCTGGCCCGCCAGCGCGTCGTCATCCTCGACGAGGCCACCGCCCACCTCGACAACACCTCCGAGGCCGCCGTGCAGGAGGCACTCGCCGAAGCCCTCGAAGGCCGGACGGCGGTCGTGATCGCCCACCGGCTGTCCACCGTCCGGTCGGCGGACCAGATCCTCGTCGTCGAGGCCGGCCGGATCGTGGAACGCGGCACCCACGAGGAACTGCTGGCGGCGGGCGCACGGTACGCGGAGCTGTACCGCACCCAGTTCAGCGAGACGGAGAGCGGGGTGAGCGTGTGAACGCCCCCGGGCGCGCATCCGTACCCCCTCTTCGAGTACTCACGTCTGCCCGCCAGGGCAGAACAGCGCGCATCCGGAGAGGCGACGTGTCCCAGCAGCAACCGCACGCACCAACCAACCGCCGGACCCCGTTCCGCGCCCACCGGCTGCGCGCCGCCGCCGCGGTGGGCGCCCTGGTCGTGCTCCCCCTCGCCACCGCCTGCGGCGGCGGTGACGACCAGGAGCCGGCCGGCGGTGACAAGGCGGCGACGCCCAGCGGGGCGGCCGCTCCCGCCGCCGGTGTCGTGGCCCCGGCGAAGGTCGAGGTCATCGCCGGCCTGGCCGGCTGCAAGGCGAAGATCCGCACCGAGGCGGACGAACTGCGCGAGGGCGTCTGCCACACGAAGAAGGGCGACTTCCTCATCACCACCTTCCCCGAGGAGAAACTCAAGGAGACCTGGCTGGAGTCGGCCAGCGTGTACGGGGGCAAGTACCTCGTCGGCATGCGCTGGGTGGTCAGCGCCAAGCCGGGCCTGTACGAATCCCTGCGCGCCAAACTCGGCGGCACGATCCAGGAGTTGCAGGGCATCGGCCCCTCCGCGAACCCCTCCTGACGTCACTCCGGTGCCAGACGGCGGACGAGGCCCGCGACCTCCGCGTCCTGCCGGGCGAGGAAGGTCTCGAAGGCGCGGCCGGTGGCGAACACGTCGGCCGGCAGGCCGGAGCGCGGCTGCCCCTGGCGGACGTGACCTCCGGCCCTCCTGTCACGTCCGCGCTCGTGTCAGGTCAGACGCAGCACGGCGAACCTGGTCACCGGGTTGAACCACCAGGTGTTGATGAAGGCGGGCGGCACGATCCAGGTGTTCTGTCCCTGGGGGATGGTGGCCGTGTCCTCCGTGAAGAAGGGCGGGGTCTCCAGATAGCGGCGCCACCTGACCTGCACGGCACCGTCACGGCTCCAGACGTAGACGAAGCCGAACGGGGCCGGCTGGTTGGACACCTGGGTCCACCGGCCTGCCGGGCAGTCGACCCACTGCGCACCACTCATGGCGACGTCACCTCCGTGTCGGGATCCGGCAGCAGCGCTTCGTCGAAGGTCCGGAGGGCTCGCTCGAGCTGCTGGCGCTGCCTGCAGCGCTGGAGCGCGTGATACACGACGGTGGCCAGGGCGCCCTCGTTCTCGATGGGCAGCTCTCCGGGCACCAGATAGCGGCGGATCTCGGCGCGGTCGATGTCGTGACCTCCCGCGGACAGCCGGCCTTCCTCCCCGAGCAGTTCCGCGACCGTGCGGGTGCTGCGGATCGGGTACCTGAAGCCCAGGCAACGGGCTCGGCTCACCGCCAGCGCCGCCAGGCGCAGTTCCGGAACGAGTGCCAGGGCGGTGTCCATGGCCTCGAAGTCCTCGGGTGTGAGGGGAATCATTCGGCTCGGTCCCGCCCATGCCGGTGCTCCGGGGGCGGGCTCTTCGGGTCGGCTCATCTGACCGTCCTCATGTGGTGTCGATGCCCGCCCTGCTCAGGCGCGCAGCATGACCGTGTATCCCGATGTCCCGGTGGAAAGATGCAGAGCCGCTGACCGCAGGCCGGCCAGGCGCGGGCTCGCGAGCAGGTCGCCCGCGGTTGTCCCCCTGGATCCGAGTACGACGGCGACCGCTTCCCCGAGCCGTTCCGTCCCGGTCGGGGTCAGCGCCGGCCCCCCGTCCAGGTCGGCGAACCACCCGCTGTCCGTGCGCGCCAGGGTGGCCGTGCGGCGCAGCCGGCCGGGCACGAGCGGGCCGGCGTTCGAGGGCGCGGTACCGCGTGTGGCCGCGCCGCGGGACGCCGCACCCCGCAGAGAGGCCGGCCTTACCTCCCCGAGGTGCAGCACCAGGCGTTCCTCCCGGTCGACCTTGTCGTCCAGCAGGTTCAGGATCTCGGTGGTCTCCTGGTCGCCCCGGATCAGGGTGAGGTTGCGCTGGGCGACGTGCCGGTCGGCGTTGGCGGCACCGAGGTCGCCGGTCCACGCGTCGGCGAAGGCTTCCACGACAGCGAGGAGACACGCGTGTCCCTGGGCCTGATCCTGGACCTCCCAGGGCTGGGGGATCGCCACCAGGCGGTGGGCGGAACCCGAGTCGCGGTCCCCCAGTTCGGTGAAGGCACCCCCGATGTAGTGCGGTAGGTAGCGGGGGTCCTGGGTTCCGGAGAAGAAGCCCGGATCGACCCACCAGGCGCGAACGGTCACTCCGAACGCCGGGAACCGTCCGAGGTTCCATACGTGGACGACGACGGTGTAGGCCTTGCCCACCCGGGGCGACTGAACGGTCCGGCTGAGGTCCGGCGGCGCTCCTGCCGGGAGCAGGTGCAGGTCGGGACTGAGCCAGCATGGCGTCGGCTGCCACAGGGGACGCTGCCCCGTGTCGCTGAGAGCTCCTCTGATGAGGAGGTGCGGGAACCACAGCCGCGACCGTGGGCGCTCCCGCAGCTGCCCGCCGAACTGCTGATCCAGTCGGTCGGTCAGCCGGGAAGGCCTCCACTGCGGGTCCAGGGGCGGCAGTTCAGGTGCCTGCGGTACCTCGGGGTCGCTGGTTCCGTCAGGTGGCAGGCCACGCTCAAGACCGGCGTCGCCGGGGATGCCCGTGATGTTCTCGGTCATGTCAGCCCTCACCTTCCGGAGGCAAGCCCTGGGCGCGGTCGCGCTGGTCCTGCGGGATCCCCGCGTCCGGGATCCGGTCGCCGCACGACCCGTTGCCGCCCTTGTGGTCGAGGTAGCCGCACAGCCGTCGCTGCGCCGGGTCGAAGGAGTGGTCGCTGCGCAGGGGCACCGGCCACGCGGGCTGGTGGGGCCGGGCCCAGTAGCCGTCGAACTGGGCCGGGGGAGTACAGGGCTGCTGCATGGCGAACGCGCCCTCATCGAACGGCAGGCAGTCCCACCAGGGAACGCCCGCCGCGTCCCGCGACGGCGTGTGCCGTGACCAGTCCCAGCATCGCCAGGCATACCCCCGGTCCGAGTCGAGGTTGAAGCTCGGTACGTGGTCACCGGCGGCGAAACGAGAGATCAAGTAGAGGCTGTAGTCCACGGGATGGCCGAGATGCCGGTCCTGGGGCAGCCGCCGCCTGCTGACCTCCTCCGTGTCCGCCGGGTCCGATGCCGCCTCGTACTCCGCGGCCACCTGCGTGTCCGTCGGCTGCCGCGCCAGCAGAGCGGTGGCGTCCTCGCCGAGCGTGAACGGGCCGGCATGGACCAGATCGGCCTCCCAGCCCAGCCGGTGACCCTGGACGTCGCGCTCCGGGTAGCGCCAGGGGAACACCCACTCGCTGAACTCCTGGTCTCCCCCTGTTCCAGGGGGCATCGGTGGCGCGCCGGCCGCGGCGAGCAGCTGTGAGAGCACGGGAACCGGATCACGGGGCGTGTCGCGGGGATACGCGGGATCGGCATGCCGGGCGTCGGAGCGGGACGGCCTGCCGCTGGGCTCGTCGGAACCGGTGGGCAGCGGCGCGAATCCCGCCCCGTCCGCCAGGTCGGCACGCAGCGAGGCCCGCCAGAACGTGCTGCCTCGTCCCAGGGTCACCAGTCCGGGGTCGATCTCGAACGTCTCAGGAGCCAGGAACCCACTCATCACCAGGAGTCGGCGCGACGCCACATACAGCGAGTAGAGCGGGCCGATCACCGTGTAGTGCAACATCACGCGGGCCGGGTACGTGGCGACGTCCAGGATCAGGCCGGGCAGCACCGTCACCAGCCACTCGACCACCTGCTTGAGGAACAGCAGCCATGCGATCACGGCCAGGAACAGATCGAGTGCGGTCACGGAGTCATCGGACAGATCGCTCCCGCGCCCTTCGTCCCCGACTGCCAGGCTGCCGGGAGGGCTGGGAAAGGGGTGGTCGTTGATCTCCGTGGGCGGTCGGGGTGGGGACAGGCTCAGTCCCGCGCTGGACATATGGGACAGATAGCGGTGCGCGATCTCCCACATCACCTGAAGGGCCCGCTCGTTCGGCCGCCCCTGGTCGCTGAACTCCGGGGCCCAGGTCTCCAGCACCTTCGGAGTGATGTCGTCGGACGCGGGGTCGGCGTACACCTCCCGGAACGTCTCGGTGATCGCGCGGACGAGGTGCTCGGGAAGTTGTCCGGCGGCCATGGAGAAGTGCCGGCGGCGGGCGAACTCCTCGGCCGGATCCCGGCCGAGGTCATAGCTGGGAAAGCCGGTGAAGTAGTCGTACGCCGGTGCGTCCTGCCGCCCTTGATAGGGGGCGTCGTCGCGTCGGCGCCACGAGACGCGGAAGTGCAGGGCCGAGGTGCCGAGCGTCCGGTAGTGCGTGCCCGCGCCGAACCGGCTGTCGTACGCAAGGGAGTCGAAGTGGTTCTCCACGAGGTGATGCCGCTGCCAGTGGAGCCGGAACGGGCCGCCCGACTTGGCGTTGGTGAACGCGTGGCCCACCACGTCGGTGGCACAGTGACTGGCCCAGCCCAGGGCGAAGGCCTGCACGGTCTCGGCATCGGCGCGCTCGGAGTCCGTGCGGGCCGCGGCCTCGGCGTCCTTTCCGCGGCGGAGCAGCACCCGGGGAAGGTCGTAGGTACGACGGTAGTGCACCATGTCGGACCAGTAGAAGGCCGGCTCCGTCAATCCCTGCGGCGGGCCTGACGACAGTTGGCCGAACACGTCGCACAGTCGCGTCGGAACGGTCAGCATGGCGTTGCCGATCGCGTCCGAGGCCAGGTCGATGGCCTGCGCGATCTGCCGGGAAAGGCCGCCGGTCAGCTGCGCGGCGAGCTGTTCGTCGTTCGCGCCGACCGGCCCCATCCACTTCTCCCAGGGGCCGAGAAACTGCTCCTCGACCGTGTTCCAGACGTCGAGTACCCACTCGGCCACGCCGAACAGAGGGCCACCGTGGCGGGTCTTGAAGTCCGGCAGCAGGTAGAACAGGTCAGGGGCGATCGATCCGAGGGCGAGGTAGTTGCGCCACTTGTGCGCCAGCCCGCCGAGCCGTTGCGCCTCCGTCGGGTCGAGACTCAGCTCCGCAGGGACGTCTGCCGCTTCCAGACGTTCCGCCGCGAGCCGCGCTGCCTCCATGTGGATGTACCAACCTGGCATGACGCCACCGCCCCCTGGTTCGCCCCGATCCGCGGGTGGAAACGGGGCGTGCGCCATCACACAGCAAGATCTCTCCTTGGTGTATCAGCTCAAATGCGTATCCGGGTCCGGGAGCTGACTTCCGCGAACCCAACGGTCTCTGCCGTCTCGCCCGGCATCCGTGGTTGACGAGCTCCAGGACCGCGAGAGGCCACGGCCGCAGCCATCGGGCGGGGGGTTTCTCCGCCCGGCTTCGGCCCGCTGTCGTGCCCGTCGCGTAGACGAGGTACGCCTCGAAGTGCAGCACGCCGGTCACGGGCGGCGCAGCGCGGTCATCCCGACCCGGGCCCGTCCGTGAACACGCGATCGCCGCCGCCCGGACCCAAGTCCGCGCGGCGGCGATGTGCGGCCGGCCCCGGGACCGTACCGGGGCCGACACGTCAGGGGCGGTTGGTGAGGTAGCCGCCCATGGAGGTGAAGTACTCGGCGGCGGGCAGTTCCCGGCCGTCCTCGGTCCGTACGCGGGTGATGGCGAGGCCCTGGTTGCGGCCGGTGCGGGCGTCGGCGCCGGCGACGATCACCACGCCGTCGCCCTCGCGGTAGAAGATCCGGCCCGGAGTGCCGCCGTAGCGGCCCTCGGACACGAAGGCGGCCAGGATGTCGAGCCGCTTGCCGCGGTGGAAGGTGTAGGCGCTGGGGTACGGCTCGGACTGGGCGCGGACCAGGCGCTCCAGGTCCTCCGCAGGCCAGGTCCAGTCGACGCGGCTGTCCTCGTCGGCGCGCTTGTGGAAGAACGACGCCTGGGAGCGGTCCTGCTCGGTGAACTCGGTCTGGCCGGAGGCGATGAGGCCGAGCGCGCCGATGGTGACGGGGGCGATGAGGTCGACGGTCTTGTGGAAGAGGTCGGTGGCGGTGTCCGTCGGACCGACCGGTACCGCCTCCTGCCGGACGATGTCGCCGGCGTCGAGTTCGTCGTTCATCATGTGCGCCGTGACGCCCACCTCGGGCTCGCCGTTGATGAGGGCCCAGATCAGCGGGGAGAAGCCGGCGTACTTCGGCAGCAGCGAGTCGTGCACGTTCAGCGTGCCGTGGCGGGGGAGGCCGAAGATGCGCGGGGGGATCCACGTCCGCCAGTTGTTGGCGACGATGATGTCCGGGTCGGCCTCCTTGAGGCGGTCGAACAGCTCGTCGTCGTCCGGGCGGTTGCGGATCAGCACGGGTACGCCGTGCTCCTCGGCGAGATCGGCGACCGAGTCGCTCCAGATCTTCTCGTAGGCGTGCTCGCTCTTGGGGTGGGTCACGACCAGCACGACGTCGTGCTCGGACTCCAGGAGGGCTTGCAGGGTGCGATGCCCCCAGGTCTGGTAACCGAACATGACGACCCGCATGGGGTTCCTCCTCAGAGCAAGGGCTTGGCCGAGGCAAGTAAAGCAAGGCTTACCTTAGTCCGCAACGGGGGGCTGTGATGCCCCAGTTGTGGAGCCCCGTCCGGCGGGTGTCCGTTTTGTCCTGTCGACACCTTCACCGGTTTAGCTTAGGCTCACCTAAGTTCCGTGGCGTGCCGTTTCGTTGGCATGCCCGCCTTTCGTTTCTTCCACACCTGACACGCGGCTGCCCCGCACGATGGGAGTGACATGTCGCAGGTTCTTCCTGGTGACGCACAACCGGTCCACGACCTCATTGGCATCGGCTTCGGACCGTCCAATGTGGCCATGGCTATCGCGCTCCGCGAGCACAACGCGCGCGTCGGCAGGCAGGAGGCAGTCACCGCCCACTTCTTCGAGCAGCAGCCCCGCTTCGGCTGGCACCGCGGGATGCTCATCGACGACGCCACCATGCAGGTCTCCTTCCTCAAGGACCTGGTGACGCTGCGGAACCCGTCCAGCGAGTACAGCTTCCTCTGCTACCTGCAGAGCAAGGGCCGGCTGATCGACTTCATCAACCACAAGAACCTCTTCCCGCTGCGCGTGGAGTTCCACGACTACTTCGAGTGGGCGGCGGCCCAGGTCGACGACATGGTCTCCTACGGCCACGAGGTCGTCGGCGTCGCGCCCGTGACCCGCGACGGCGTCGTGGAGTACCTCGACGTGACCGTCCGGTCGGGCGGGGGGCTCGAGGTCCACCGGGCCCGCAACCTCGTCATCGGCACCGGGCTGCGCCCCCTCATGCCCGAGGGCGTGGAGCGCGGCGACCGCGTCTGGCACAACTCCGAACTGCTGGCGAAGGTCGACGAACTTGAGGGGACGTCACCCTCCCGGTTCGTCGTCGTCGGCGCCGGACAGAGCGCCGCCGAGAACGTCGCCTACCTGCACCGGCGCTTCCCCGAGGCCGAGGTCTGCGCGGTCTTCTCCCGCTACGGCTACAGCCCCGCCGACGACAGCGCCTTCGCCAACCGCATCTTCGACCCCCAGGCGGTCGACGAGTACTTCTCGGCCCCCGAGGACGTCAAGCGCCGGCTGATGGACTACCACGGCAACACCAACTACTCCGTGGTGGACATCGACCTCATCGACGACCTCTACCGGCAGTCGTACCAGGAGAAGGTCCTCGGCACCGAGCGCCTGCGCTTCCTCAACGTCTCCCGGCTCACCGGCGTCAAGGAGACGCAGGCCGGCGCCCGGGCCACCGTGACGTCCCTCGTCACCGGCGCGGAGACCGACCTGGACGCTGACGTCGTGGTCTTCGCCACCGGCTACAGCCAGGCCGACCCGACCGCGCTCCTCGGCGAGGTCGCCGACGCCTGCCTGCGGGACGACGAGGGCCGGGTCCGCGTCGAGCGCGACTGGCGCATCGCGACCGACCCGGGGCTGCGCTGCGGCATCTATCTCCAGGGCGGCACGGAGCACACGCACGGCATCACGTCGTCCCTGCTCTCCAACACGGCCATCAGGGTGGGCGAGATACTGGACTCGCTGCTCGGCCGGGGCGCCGACACGGCCCGCACGCTCGCCGACGGTACGGGCAGCACGGCCCGCTGAGCGCCGCGCCGCGCCCGTTCAGGGCATGGGCGAACCGCACGATCCTGGATCAACTCGCAGACAGCGCAAGGGATAACGTACGTCCACATGGGCACGACTGCTGTGGTTGAGCGCCCCGCGCCCGGGGGCACATCGAAGGCCCGTCGGCGGCGGGTCCTGGGTCTGGGCATCCTCGTGGCGGCTCTCGTGGTCGCCGCGGTGCTGTCGCTGGCCGTCGGCGCGAGGGCACTGACTCCCGGCGAGGTGTGGCACGGGCTCTTCGGTGCCCCGACGTCCGACCAGCGGCTCACCGAGATCCGGCTCATCGTGGAGACCGTACGGGTGCCCCGGACGGTGCTCGGGATCGTGGCCGGTATCGCCCTCGGCGTCGGCGGTGCGCTGATCCAGGGGTACACGCGCAACCCCATCGCGGACACGGGCCTGCTGGGGGTGAACACCGGCGCCTCGTTCGCCGTCGTGTCGGTGATCGCCGTGTTCGGGCTGTCCAACCCGTTCCAGTACGTCTGGTTCGCCTTTCTGGGGGCGGCGGTCGCCGGGGTCGTGGTGTTCGGGCTCGCGAGCATCGGCCGGGGGGCGGGCAACCCGTTGACGCTCGCCCTGGCCGGGCAGGGCATCACGGTGTTCCTCATGGCGATGACCACGGCGGTCGCGCTGTCCAACCAGGCGTCGCTGAACGCGCTCAGGTTCTGGAACGCTGGTTCCCTGGCCGGAGTCGGGTTCGACGTCATCTGGCCGGTGACCGCCTTCATCGCCGTCGGGCTGGTGCTGGCCCTGGCCATGCTGCCCTCCCTCAACCTGCTCAACCTGGGGGACGACGTGGCGCGGGGGCTGGGTGTGAACATCGCGCTCAGCCGCACCGTCGGCATCACCGCCATCACACTGCTGGCGGGCGCGGCGACGGCCGCCTGCGGACCCATCGCGTTCCTCGGCCTGATGGTGGCCCACGTGGCCCGCTATCTGACCGGCCCCGACTACCGCTGGCTGGTGCCCTACGCCGGTCTGCTGGGCGCGGTCGTGCTGCTGGTCTGCGACATCATCGGGCGACTGGTGGTGCGGCCGGGCGAGTTGGACGCGGGTGTCGTCGTGGCGCTCCTCGGCGCCCCCTTCTTCGCGGTGCTCGTGTGGCGCGGAAAATTCAGGAGCGCGTGAACGTGACAGATGTGAAGTCGTCGCTGCCGCCGGGGGTGCGGCTGGGCCGGGTGTCGTTCGTCTGGCGGCCCTGGCTCGTGGGCGTCACGCTGCTGCTGGCCGCGGTCACGTTCCTGGTGTTCTGCGTGTCCATCGGCGTCGGGGACTTCCCCATCGCGCTGCCGCAGGTGATCGCCACGCTCCTCGGGCGGGGCGAGCAGGTCGATCAGTTCGTGATCATGGATCTGCGGATGCCGCGCGCCCTGGCCGGGCTCGTCGTGGGCATCGCGCTGGGAGTGTCCGGGGCGATCACGCAGTCCATCGCCCGAAATCCCCTGGCCAGCCCGGACGTTCTGGGCATCACCTCGGGCGCCAGCGCGGTCGCGGTGTTCCTGGTGACGGTGTCGGGCGGGGCCGCGGCGGCCGTCGTCGACTCCGTGGGCCTGTCGGCGGCGGCGCTCGCCGGCGGCCTCGGCACGGGGCTGCTGGTGTACTTCCTCGCCTGGCGGCGTGGGGTCGACGGCTTCCGGCTCATCCTCATCGGCATCTCGGTGAGCGCCGTGATGGAGGCGATCACGAGCTGGCTGCTGGTCACGGCCGACATCAGGGACGTGGCCCAGGCCCAGGCCTGGCTGGTCGGTTCCCTGGACGACCGCTCGTGGGACGAGGTCTGGGTGGCGCTCTGGGGCACGCTCGCCCTGCTGGTCGTCATCACGGGCGTGGCCTTCCAGTTCAAGCCGATGCACTTCGGCGACGAGGTCGCCGCGGGACTGGGCGTGCGGTACGCGGCGGTTCGGGCCGTCCTGCTGCTGTGTGCCGTCCTGCTGGCCGGTTTCGCCGTCAGCGCGGCGGGCCCGGTGCCGTTCGTCGCGCTGGTGGCGCCGCAGGTGGCGATGCGTCTGGCGCGGTGCCCGACACCGCCCATGGCGGCCTCCGGTCTCGTGGGCGCGTCGCTGCTGATCGGCTCGGACCTGCTCGCGCGCACGGCGCTGCCGGTCTCGCTCCCGGTGGGCGTGGTCACCGCCGCGATCGGCGGCCCCTTCCTGGTCTATCTGCTGGTGCGGGCCAACCTCAGATAGGTGTACAAGAGTCAGGCATACCTAAGTAAGGGGGGCTTGTGGCCGCTCAGTCCATCACCCAGCCCAAGACCGGGGTCGACGGCGCCTCCCGGCTGGCAGCCAGGGGCGTCACGGTCGGGTACGGCGCCCGCACCGTCATCGACGAACTCGACGTGGCGATACCGCCCGGGGTCGTCACCACGATCATCGGCCCCAACGGCTGCGGCAAGTCGACCCTGTTGAAGACGCTGTCCCGGCTGCTCAAGCCGACCGGGGGCTCCGTCGTCCTGGACGGCGAGGACATCGGCCGGCTCCGGACCCGGGACGTGGCGAAGAAGCTCGGCCTGCTGCCGCAGGCGCCGGTCGCGCCGGAGGGGCTGACGGTGTCCGACCTGGTCGCCAGGGGCCGCCATCCGCACCAGAGCTGGCTGCGGCAGTGGTCCTCGGACGACGCCGAGGTGGTGGAGCGCGCGCTCGCCATGACCGGCGTGTCCGATCTGGCGGACCGTCCGGTCGACGCGCTGTCCGGCGGGCAGCGCCAGCGCGTCTGGATCTCCATGACGCTGGCCCAGGGCACCGATCTGCTGCTGCTGGACGAGCCGACGACCTATCTGGACCTGGCGCACGCCATCGACGTCCTGGACCTGGTGGACGACCTGCACGAATCGGGCTGCACCGTCGTCATGGTGCTGCACGACCTCAACCTGGCCACGCGCTACAGCGACAACCTCGTGGTGATGAAGGAGGGTTCGGTCCTGGCGCAGGGCCACCCGCGTGACGTGATCACCGCCGAGCTGCTGCACGAGGCGTTCGGGCTGCGCGCCCTGGTCATCGACGACCCGGTGGGGGACCGGCCGCTCATCGTCCCGATCGGTCGTACACACGTCCAGTTGGACACATCCTGATAAAGACGGATAAGTAAGGCTAGGCTCACCTCACTCGCCCACGGTAAGGTTTGCCTGCCCTTAGGCGAGGGTGCAGTGAACTAGCGCGAAAGCAAGGGGTTTTGGATGCTCCTCCATCGAACGACGCTCAGCAGGCCCTGGCGGCGCATGGCGGCGATACTGACCGCCGCCACCCTCGGCGTCGGTCTACTCGCGGGATGCGGTTCCGACTCGGCGGACAAGACGGACCAGCAGAACGACGGCACGCAGGCCGCGTCCGCCGGCGCCTTCCCGGTGACCGTGGAGCACGCCTTCGGATCCACGACGGTCGACAAGGCGCCCAAGCGGGTCGTCTCCGTCGGCTACACCGACGACCAGACCATCCTGGCGTTCGGCATCAAGCCCGTCGGCATGGTCGACCAGTACCCGAACCCCCCGGGCAAGAGCCCTGACATCAACACCCAGTGGCCCTGGGTGAAGGACAAGTGGGGCGACACCAAGCCCGAGGTCGTCATGAAGAACGGCGACTCCGGCCCCAACTACGAGAAGATCGCCGCCCTGCGCCCGGACCTGATCGTCGCGGTCTACTCCGAGATCGACAAGGCCGCCTACGACAAGCTGTCCAAGATCGCCCCGACGGTGGCGCGCACCAAGGCCGAGAAGGAACCCTTCAGCGCCCCCTGGCAGGACAACGCCCTGCACATCGCCAAGGCCCTCGGCAAGGCCGATGAGGGCAAGAAGATGGTCGACGACATCCAGGGCCGGCTCGACACGGCCAAGAAGGACCACCCGGAGCTCGGCAAGCAGACCGCCGTCGCGCTGTCCTGGTACGAGAACTCGGTGGCGCCGTTCACCTCCACCGACGTGCGCGGCCGGCTCGTGTCGGGCATCGGCTACAAGTACCAGACCGGGATCGACAAGGTCGCCGGCGGCAGCTTCTACACCAAGCTCTCGCCCGAGCGGATCGACCTCGTCGACGTCGACCACATCTTCGTCATCAACGACAAGGCCGACACCGAGGCGCTGAAGAAGTTCAAGCTCTTCGCCAACCTGGACGCCGTGAAGAAGGGCAACGTGTCGTACCTGCTCGACAGTGAGGGACCCGCGGTCGGCGCGGCCATCTCCCAGGGCACCCTGCTGTCCATGCCGTACGCGATCGACGAGCTCGTCAAGTCGGTCGATCAGTAAGTGAGCACCACCGAAACGCATGCCGCCCCGGCGACCCTGCGCACGACGACCGGCCGCGAAGCCACCCGATGGGTCACGGCGCACTGCCGTGAGATGCCCTGGCTGACGGCCGCCACCGTGCTCACCACGGTCGCGGGGGCGGCGCTCCAGGTGCTCCCGGTGCTCCTGCTCGGCCGGGTGGTCGACGGGGTCGTCGGGGGCGAGGAACGATCGATCCTGGTCACGATCGGGGTGCTGATCGGAGCCGCCGCGCTGCTCGGCGCGGCGGCCACCGCGGTCTCCACCTATCTGATCGGACGGCTGGGCGCGGATCTGCTCGCCCGGCTGCGCGAAGGCGCCGTCCGGGCCGTGCTCGGGATGCCGAGCGCCCGGATCGAGCAGGTCGGCAGGGGAGACGTGCTCTCCCGGGTCGGTGACGACGTGGCCGTGCTGTCCAAGGGCATCCGCACGGCCGTGCCCACCGTGTTCTCGGCGGGTGTGCTGGTCGTCATCGCCACCCTCGGCATGTTCGGGCTCGACTGGCGGCTCGGCCTGGCCGGCGCCGGCGCGCTGCCCGCGTACGCCCTGGCCCTGCGCTGGTATCTGCCCCGGTCCGCGCCGCTCTACCGGAAGCAGCGAGTGGCCCAGGCCGACCGGGCGCAGGCGTTCATCAGCGGTCTGAACGGCATCGACACGGTCCGGGCGTACCGCCTGGAGGGCGCCTTCCGCGAGAAGGTCACCAGCGAGTCGTGGCGGGTGCGCGACCTCGGCATCGAGGTGTTCCGGTTCTTCGGCCGGTTCGTCGGCCGGGAGAACCGTGCCGAGTTCATCGGTCTCGTCCTGATCCTCGTCGTCGGATACGCCCTGCTGGAGGCCGACGCCGCCAGCCTGGGCGAGGTGTCGGCGGCTCCGCTGCTGTTCCACCGGCTGTTCACCCCGCTGGGCGCCATCATGTTCACCTTCGACGAGGCGCAGAAGTCGGGCGCGAGCCTGACCCGTCTGGTCGGGGTGCTGGGCGAGGCAGCCGAAGAGCGCCTCGTGGGCGACGAGTCCGTCCCGGCGGCCGGGGCCGGTTCGTACCCGGTGGTGGTGCGGGGGCTGACGTTCCGTTACCCCGGCTCCGAGGATCCGGTGCTGCGGGACGTCGACCTGACCATTCCCGCCGGTGGTTCGCTCGCCCTGGTGGGGGCGACGGGCGCGGGCAAGACGACCCTGGCCGCGCTGATCGCCGGCATAGGGACCCCGGAGGCCGGGTCCGTGCGGGTCGGGCCGACCGATCTCGCGGACCTGGACGAGGCGGGGGCGCGGGCCCTGGTGAGCATCCTGACGCAGGAGACGCACGTGTTCTCCGGTCCCCTCGCCGAGGATCTGCGGCTGGCCGCGCCGGAGGCGACCGACGCCGAACTGATGGACGCGCTGCGCACGGTCGGCGCCGACCGCTGGGTCGACGCGCTGCCCGAGGGGCTGAACACCTCGGTCGGCGAGGGCGGCGAGCGCCTGGACGTCACCAAGGTCGCCCAGATCGCCCTGGCGCGGCTGGTGCTGGGCCGGGCGCCCGTGGTGGTGCTCGACGAGTCGACCGCGGAGGCCGGCAGTGAGGGAGCCGCCGAGCTGGAGCGGGCCGTACTGGCCGCGTGCGCGGGCCGGACGACGCTGTTCGTGGCGCACCGGCTGACCCAGGCGATGGCGGCGGACCGGATCGCCGTGCTGGACGCGGGACGCGTCGTGGAGCAGGGCACGCACGAGGAGCTGGTGGCTCTGGGCGGACGGTACGCACGACTGTGGCGGGCCTGGCGAGAGGGTAGTTAGGCAACCCTTATTTAGGTTAGCCTAACTCCACATTCTGGAAGGGACGCTGAGTCTTCGATGATGGAACCGCGCGCTTGTGTCGCAGTGCTTTCCCCCACCCGCCTGGCAGATGTCCGCCGGCGCACAGGTGACTACCCGGACAGGACCATCGCCGAAGCGTGCGCCATCGGTCTGTCGTACTGGGCGACGGGGCAGAGCCCCGACGGCATCGACCTCACCCCCGGCACGCTCTTCGCCGACGTCCTCGGCTGGGTCGACAACGGCGGGACGGCGCCCGCCGGCTGGGACGTCAGCCCGGACGGCCTGAGCATCACCGTCCCGGACGGTGTCGCGCCGGCCGACGCGCAGCTCGCGCTCGACGACCTGGCCGACTTCCCCGACCGGCCCCTCGGCACCATCGGCCCGTCCAGTGTGGCCGCCCGGCTGCGGACC
This sequence comes from Streptomyces sp. NPDC008137, assembly GCF_042957035.1. Lineage (NCBI taxonomy): Bacteria > Bacillati > Actinomycetota > Actinomycetes > Kitasatosporales > Streptomycetaceae > Streptomyces > Streptomyces sp. NPDC008137. The sequence goes on from NZ_JBIBHN010000017.1 coordinate 46,956, forward strand.
CTGGCCGAGTGGAACGACAACGCGGCCGACCGGGTCCGCCCGACCATCGTCGAGATGTTCCGCGCGCAGGCGCGGACCAGACCGGACGCCGTCGCCATCGTCGACGAGCACCGCTCGCTGACCTACCGCCAGGCGGCCGAGCTCTCCAGCCAGCTCGCCCACCACCTCATCGCCCGCGGACTGGGCCACGAACAGGTCGTCGGCATCTCCCTGGCCCGCTCCGCCGACATGGTGATCGGGCTGCTCGCCGCCCTCCAGGCCGGATGCGCGTTCGTCCCGCTCGACCCGCAGTGGCCCGCCGCGCGCCGGGCCGTCGTCATCGAGGACGCCCGGGTCGTCCTCCAGCTCAACGCCTCGGGCGAACACGACCCGGCCGAACCGGAGGCCGTGGCCGTCGACCTCGGCGACTGGGGATACGCCTCCTGCCCCGCCGACGGCACCGGCGTCACCGTCCTCGGCGACGCCCTGGCCTATGTCATCTTCACGTCCGGTTCCACCGGGCGGCCCAAGGGCGCGATGATCCGGCACGAGGCGATCAGCGAGCGCCTGCTGTGGCAGGTCAACGAGATCCTTGGCTTCGGCCACGACGACGCCTCGCTCTTCAAAGCCCCGCTGTCCTTCGACATATCCATCAACGAGATCTTCCTGCCCCTGGTCTCCGGCGGCAGGCTGGTGGTCCTGCGCACCGGCGGCGAACGCGACCCGCACCATCTGCTGAGCGTCATCGCCGAGCAACGCGTCACCTTCACCTACCTGGTGTCGTCCATGCTGGACGTGCTGCTGGAGATGGCCGGCGACACCGGCCGCCTGGACAGCCTGCGGCACGTGTGGTGCGGCGGCGAGGTACTCACCCCCGAGTTGTACGAGCGGTTCCGCACCAAGCTCGGCAACGTCCCCATGTACCACGGCTACGGCCCCGCAGAGACGACCATCGGCGTCTCGCACGTCATCTACCGGGGCGCGGCCGAACGGCTGTCGACGTCCATCGGCAAGGCCAACCCCAACACCCAGCTGTACGTCCTGGACGAGGAACTGCGCCCGGTCCCCGTCGGCGTCGGCGGCGAACTCTACGTGGGCGGCTTCCTCCTGGGCCGCGGCTACGTGGGCGCCCCCGGCCTGACCGCCTCCCGGTTCGTGGCCAACCCCTTCGCCACCGACGGCTCCCGCCTCTACCGGACCGGCGACCTCGCGCGGTTCGCCCCGGACGGATCCCTGGACTTCCTCGGCCGCGCCGACAACCAGATCAAGATCCGCGGCATGCGGCTGGAGATAGAGGACGTCGAGGCGGGCCTCGCCGAACACCCCCGGGTCCGGCACACCTGCGTCGTCGCGAAGAAGAACTCGGCGGGCGGCACCTACCTCGTCGGCTACGTCATCCCGGCCGCCGGCGGCGAGGACCTCCGGGCGGACGAGGTCAAGGCCTGGGCGGCCGAGCACATGGTCGAGTACATGGTGCCGGCCCACCTCGTCGTGATGGAGGAGTTCCCGCTCACCGCCAACGGCAAGCTCGACCGCAACGCCCTGCCCGAGCCCACGATCGACACCGGCTCCCTCGTGAGGCCCACCACCGACGACGAGCGCGCCGTGTGCGCCGCCGTCGCGCAGGTCCTGCGACTCGACGAGGTCGGTGTCGACCAGGACTTCTTCCAGCTCGGCGGCGACAGCATCCTGGCCATCTCCCTGCTGAGCGCCCTGCGCGACGAGGGCCTGCACCTCACGGCCCGGCAGATCTTCACCCACAGCACCGTGGGCGCCCTGGCCGCGGTCGCGAGCCGCGAGGACGTCTCCACCGTCGACCACGCCGACGTCGCCACCGGCACCGTCGTGGGACCGCCCATCGTGCAGTGGCTCGGCGAGACCACCGACGCCGTCGACGGCTTCGTCCAGTCCGTCGTGCTCAACACCCCGGCGGACCTCACCGCCGACGCCCTCGACGCGACCCTCTCCGCCCTCGTCCGCCACCACGACATGCTGCGCGCCAGGCTGGTACGCGGCGACGAGTGGAGCTTCGACATCCCGGAGGCGGACGGGGCGTCCGTGACCTGGCAGGAGAGCGATCTGCCGGTCGAGGAGTGCGTCGCCCTCGCCACCGAGGGACTGGACCCGGACGGCGGCGCGATGCTGCGTGCCGTCTGGCGCCGTGCGGAACGGCAGCTGGTCCTGGTCGCCCACCACGTGGTGATCGACGGCGTGTCCTGGCGCGTCCTGATGGAGGACCTGGCCACCGCCTGGCGGCAGTTCACCTCCGGCACGCCGATCGAGCTGCCCCCGGTGGGCACGTCGTTCCGGCGCTGGACCCAGCTGCTGGAACGCGCCGCGTTCGACGCGGACAGCGCCTACTACCGGCGCCCCCTGCCGGGCGAGGACCAGATGATCGGCAGGCGCGCCCTGTCCGAGACCGACACCGTCGCGCACGAGCGGCTGCGGACCGTCTCCGTCGGCCCCGAGATCACGGCCGCGCTGCTGGGCGAGATCCCCGCGAAATTCCACGCGGGCGTCAACGACGTCCTGCTGACCGCGCTCTCCGTCGCCCTCGCCCGCCGGCGCCGCGACCTCGGCCAGGACCAGACGTTCGCCCACATCGAACTCGAAGGCCACGGCCGCGAGGGACAGTTCGTCGCGGGCTCCGCCGGCTTCGAGCCGGAACTGTCCCGGACCGTCGGCTGGTTCACCACCCTCTTCCCGGTGACCGTCGACCCCGGCACCGCTGCCGACTTCACCACCCCGGCATATCTCACCGCCGCCCTCAAGGCCGTCAAGGAAGACCTCGCCCGGGTACCGGACAACGGCGTCTCCTACGGCGCCCTGCGCTACCTCACCGGCAGCGAGTTCGACGCGCCCGCACCGCAGGTCCTCTTCAACTACCTGGGCCGCTTCGCCGCAGGAGCCCCCGGCGACTGGCAGCTCGCGGGCACCACCGGCCAGCTGGGCGAGAAGCGCGACCCGCAGATGCGCCTGCCCCGCGCCCTGGAGTTCAACGCGATCGCCGAACCCGCCGCCTCCACCGGCGACTACGAGCTGGTCACCACCATCTCCTGGCCCGACGGCATGTTCACCGACGCGGACATCACCGCCATCGGCGACTACTTCCGGGTCGCCCTGGCCGGACTTGCCGCACTCGACGAGGGCGGCCACACGCCCAGCGACTTCCCCCTGGTGCCGCTCACCCAGACCGACGTCGACACCCTCGACGGCCCGGCACTGCGGGACATCCTGCCGCTCACCCCGCTGCAGGAGGGCCTGTACTTCCACTCCGTCTTCGACGACGACTCCGCGGGCGCCTACGTCGAACAGCAACTCCTCACCCTGGACGGAGAGGTGGACCCCGCCCGGCTCGCGGCGGCGGCCACCCGCCTGCTCACGCTCTTCCCGAACCTGGCCGCCCGGTTCACCGCCCTCGCCGACGGCCGCGTGGTGTCCGTGCTGGAGAGCGGCGTCGAGGCCCCCTTCACGACACTCGACCGCCCCGGCATCACCGACGAGGAGATACGCGACCTCGCCGAGCGGGACCGCCGCGAAGGCTTCGACCTGGCCACCGGCCCGCTGATGCGGTACACGCTCGTCCGCGCGGGATCCGGCCGGAACGTCCTGGTGCAGACCGTGCACCACATCATCGCCGACGGCTGGTCCGTGCCGCCGATGCTCCGGGCACTGCTGGCCGAGTACCACGCCCCGGGCACCGTCTACCCGATCGGCGGCTTCGCCGACTACGTGCACTGGCTCGCCGGACGCGACGACGACGAGAGCGACCGCGTCTGGCACGCCGAACTCGCCGACCTGACCGGCCCCTCACTGGTCGCCGAGGACCACACCCCCTCCGACCGGTTCGCCGACACCGCCGTGGAGCCGGAGGGCGACCTCGACGCCGCCCTCCGCGAAGCCGCCGTGCCGCTGAGCGTGGCCGTGCACAGCGCCTGGGCCGTGACGCTCGGCGGCATCCTGCACGGCAACGACGTCGTGTTCGGCTCCACCGTCTCCGGCCGGGACGCCGACGTGCCCGGCATCGGGGACATGGTGGGCCTGTTCATCAACACCATCCCCGTACGGGCCCATTGGGCCTGCGAAACCACGGCTGGCGACCTGCTCGCCTCGGTCCGGGAGCACCAGAGCGCGGTCCTGCCGCACCAGCACGTCTCCCTCGCGAGGATCGGCCGCCAGGCCGGCGCCGGCTCCCTGTTCGACACCCTCGTGGTCTTCGACGTGGCGACCGATGTCGCCGCACTGCGGCGACCCGACGACACCCTGGTCGTCACCGACCTCGTCAACGAGGGCGCCCCGCACTACCCGCTGACGCTGGTGGTCGAGCGCGCGCTCGACGGACGGCCGCGCTTCAACCTGATCTACGACGCCGAACTGCTGCGGGAGACGACCGCACAGTCGATCCTGCACACCTTCACCCATACCCTCACGGGCTTGCTCACCCGCCCGGACGCCCTGGTCGCAGACCTGGCACCCGAGAGCGAGCGCCGTCCCGCACCGATCACCCCGACGACGCTGGGCGACCTGTTCGACACCGCCGCGCGCCGCGACCCCGCCGCCACCGCTGTCACCCAGTGCGGCCTCGACGGCGGCACCCGCTCCCTGACCTACGGCGAACTGGCCGACACCAAGAACCAGTTGGCCTCCGCCTTGCGCGCGGCCGGGGTCAGGCCCGGCAAGCGGGTCGCGGTCGCCGTCCCGCGCTCACTGGAGCAGGTCGTGGCCCTGGTCGCGATCGTCAGCGCGGGCGGCGCGTACGTCCCGCTCGACCTCGCCTACCCGGACGACCGTCTGGAGTACATCCTCGCCGACGCGGCCCCCCAGGTCGTCCTGGTCGACCGCGAGCAGCGCGACCGCTTCACACAGCTGCTCGCCAGGGCGGGCGTACCGGCCCGGGTGCTTGTCCAGGGCGACGAGCCGCCGGCCGGGGACACCGCCACCGAGCCCGAGGTGAGCTGGCACAACCCCGCCTACGTCATCTACACGTCCGGGTCGACCGGCAGGCCCAAGGGCGTCGCCGTCCCGCACTCCAGCGTGGTCACGCTGCTCGCCAACACCCAGCCCGACATGGACTTCGGCCCGCGGGACGTCTGGGTCCAGTTCCACTCCTTCTCCTTCGACTTCGCGGTCTGGGAGCTGTGGGGCGCACTGGCGTACGGCGGTGAGCTGCTGGTGCCCGAGTACGGCCTGACACGTTCCCCGGTCGACTTCCACCGCCTCGTCCGCGAGCGCGGGGTGACCGTGCTCAACCAGACCCCGTCGGCGTTCTACCAGTTCATCGAGGCCGACCGGCTCGCCGGCGAACCCCTCCCCGCCCTGCGCCGGATCATCTTCGGCGGCGAGGCCCTGGACCTCGGGCGGCTGCGCGGCTGGGTCGAACGGCACGGTACGGGCACGCCCGAGCTGGTCAACATGTACGGCATCACCGAGACGACCGTCCACGTCACCCACCGAGTCCTCACCGACGAGGACTTCGGCCCCGGCGACGAGGTCAGCCCCATCGGCGGACCGATCCCCGGCCTGACCACCTACCTCCTCGACGACCGGCTCCGCCCGGTGCCGCCGGGCAAGGTCGGCGCCATCTACGTCGCCGGCGACCAGGTGTCGCTCGGCTACCTCGGCAGGCCCGGCCTCACCGCCGGCCGCTTCGTCGCGAACCCGTTCGCGGACGACGGCTCCCGCATGTACCACACGGGCGACCTGGCCCTCCGCACCCTCGACGGCGAACTTCAGTTCACCGGCCGCGCCGACGACCAGGTCCAGCTCAAGGGCTTCCGCATCGAGCTGGGCGAGGTGGAGTCCGCGATCCGTGCACTCGACGGTGTGGTCGACGTGGCCGTGACGGTGGCGAACAGCGAGGACCATCTGGTCGCGCATGTGGTGGGCGGGGTGCCAGGCGACTGGGCGGCCCTGCTGTCCGAGAGGCTTCCCGTCCACATGGTGCCGGGCCGGGTCCTCACGACCGACGCCCTACCACTGACGATCAACGGCAAGCTGGATCGAAAGGCCTTGGCCGAGCGCCCCTTCAGGGGCGCGGGGAACTGTGCGACCAGCCACGACGCACCCGCAGACAAAGACTCAGCAGTCACCACCCTCATCGAGATCTTCACCCAAACACTGCCCGGCTCGGAAATAGCCGCCGACACCGACTTCTTCCACGCCGGAGGCGACAGCATCGTCGCCATCACGGTCGTGAACCGCGCCCGAACCCTCGGCCTGCCGATCTCACCCAGGGACGTCTTCCTCCTCAGGACCCCCCGCGCACTGGCCGACAACCTGGCGACGAGCACACCGCCGCCGGCCGCCCCCGCCCCAGCCCGCCGCGAGGACGGCCCCCTCACCCCGACCCCGATCATCCTGCGCCAACGCGAACTCGGCGGTTCCCTCACCCGATTCGCCCAGGCCAGGACCCTCCAGGCCCCGGAAGGCACCAGCTTCACGGACGCCCAGCGCGCCGCGAACGCCGTGGTCGCAGCCCACCCGACCCTGCGACTGCGCCTGCGCACCACGCACGGCGTATGGGCCCTGCGTACCGAACCGGCCCACGAGGTCACCGTCGTACGCCCGGACACCACCGACGCCACCGCCGTGGCGAACGACGCCGCCGCTCAGCTCGACCCCGAGTCCGGAAACGTCATCGCCTTCGCCTGGCTGGAAGCCACCCGCACCCTCGTGGTCACGGTGCACCACCTCGCCGTCGACGCGGTGTCCTGGCTGATCCTCCTGGAAGACCTGACCACAGCCCTCCGCGGCGAGCCCCTGGCCCCGCCGACCACGTCGTACGCCGAGTACGCCGACACACTCACGCTCCACTCCACCCACGCACTCGACGACCTTGGCCACTGGATCACCACGCTCCAGGCGCCCGAGCTGCTGCCCACGGTCGGCGGACCGCGCGAGACCACCGTCGTGCTCGCCCCCGACGTGAGCGACCGTCTCACCCGCACCGCACCCGCCGCCCTCGGCGTCGGTCTCACCGAGCTGCTGTGCGGCGCGCTGCGCACCGCGCTGACCCGGATCCAGCCGTCGCCCACCGATCTCGCGATCGAACTGGAGCGGCACGGCCGGGTCCCGGTCCTCGAACAGCACGACTACACCCGTACGGTCGGCTGGTTCACCGCCATCGCACCCGTACGGCTCACCGCGCACACCGACCCGGTCGCCGCGGCCCGCGAGGTCGCCGAACGCCAGCCGGACGAGCGAGCGCACGTCGCCTACGGGCAGCTCCGGTACCTCGACCCGCAGACGGCCCCGCTGCTCACCGCCCGCCCGCAGGTGCTGTTCAACTACCTCGGCCGGGGCAGCGAGTCCCAGGCGCTGCACCTCACCGGCGGCGACCAGGGCAGCCCGTACGCCGTCGAGGTCAACGCCTGGACCGACGAGGCCACCGGCAGTCTGCTCGCAGAGTTCATCCTCGCCGAGGGCATTCCCGACGAGATCACCGAGCACTGGCGCGGCGCGCTGGAGCACATCGCCGACACCGCCACGACAGCCGAGCGCACCGCACCGGTCACCCCGCTCCAGCGCGGCCTGTTCTTCCAGGCCCAGCTGGCGGGCACGGCCGGACACTACGTCGCGCAGAGCTGGTTCACCTTCGACCGGCGCCTCGACACCGACGCGCTGGCCGAGGCGATGGCATACGTCATCGCACGGCACCCGGTCGTGGGCGCCGGCTTCAGCACGGACGACGACGGAAATCCCGTTCAGGTCCTCAAGGCCGGCCGGCGGGTCGACGTCCGTACGGTCGCCCTCGCGACGGACGCGGAGGTCGACGACCTGCGCGCCCGGGACCGCGACACCGGGTTCGACCCCGGGGAGCCGCCGCTGATCCGGCTGACCGTCGTACGGCTGCCCGACGACCGCGACGGCCTGCTGCTCAGCTACCACCTGCTGCTGTGGGACGGCTGGTCCCGCGAGATCGTCCTGCGGGACCTGTTCGACGCCTACCGTGCCGTCCTCGCGGGCGAGCCACTCGACCCGACGCCGGCCACGCCGAGCTTCGAGGAGTACGCCCGGGCCCTCGACGCCAAGGACCCCGCCGTATCGGAACGCTTCTGGGCGGAGCACCTGGCGGCCCTTCCCGGCCCCACGCTCCTCGCCGGACCGGCGCCGGCGCTCTCGGACGACCTGCCGCGCGCACTCGTGCACACGCTGTCCGCCGAGCAGTCGGAGCTGCTGAGGGACGCGGCCAGGGTGCACGGCGTCACACTGAACTCGGTGCTGACCGGCGCGTTCGGTCTGCTGCTCGGCGCGCACACCGGCCGCGGCGACGCCGTGTTCGGAGTGACCGTCTCCGGCCGTGACGGCGAGGGCCTGGACGACATCGTCGGCGTGCTGCTCAACACCGTGCCCACGTGGACACGGGCCCGGCCGGAGCAGTCGGTCCGGGAGTACCTGTCGGCGGTACAGACGGCCCGGGTCGAGGCGATGGAGCACGAGCACCTGGGGCTCGGCGAGATCCAGCGCGCCAGCGGGCACGAGGCCCTGTTCGACAACCTGTTCGTGCTGCAGAACTTCCTGGACATGGACGCGTTCGCCGAGATGAACGCCCGGCACGGCATCACCTCGGTGAAGGCGGACGACTCCACGCACTACCCGTTCACCTGGGTCGTCACCCCCGGCGACCGGCTCACGGTCAAGCTGGAGTACCGCGACGGCGACACCGCGGGCGCCCGCGGCCTGCTCGACGACTACCTGAGCGTGCTCGAAGACCTGGCCCGGTCGACCGGGCCGGTGGGCGCGCTGCGGGGGCTCGGTCCTGAGCCCGTGCGGGACGAGCGTACCGACGTCGGCACGGACACCGTCGTCGACCGGTTCGACCAGGCCGCGGACCGCGACCCGCAGCGGGTGGCGCTCGTCGCCCACGGTGCGATGATGACGTTCGCCGAACTCCGGGACCGCAGCCGCGCGATCGCGGGAGTGCTCGCGACGCGCGGCATCGGGCCCGAGACGACCGTGGGTCTCGCGATCCCGCGCTCCCTCGACTGGATCGCGGCGCTGTTCGCCGTGCTGCGGGTCGGCGCCGCGTACGTGCCGCTGGAGCTGGACCACCCGGACGAGCGGATCGCCGCGATCGTCGACGACGCCCGCCCCGACGTGATCCTCACCGTGAGTGCCGTCTCGCCCCGGCTCACCGGCGACCTCATCGAACTGGACCGGCCGCTTCCCGAGGCCGAGCCGTACGTGACGTTCGCGCCGGACGACCCGGACCGGCTGCGGCACCCCGCGTACACGATCTACACCTCCGGCTCGACCGGAAAGCCCAAGGGCGTGGTGACCGAGTACGCCGGACTCACCAACATGCTGATCAACCACCAGCGCCGGATCTTCGAGCCGGTGCTGGCGGAGCACGGCCACCGGATCTTCCGGATCGCGCACACCGTGTCGTTCGCGTTCGACATGTCGTGGGAGGAGCTGCTGTGGCTCGCCGACGGCCATGAAGTGCACATCTGCGACGAGGAGTTGCGCCGCGACGCGCCCGCGCTGGTGGAGTACTGCCTGGAGCACGGGATCGACGTCATCAACGTGACCCCGACCTACGCGCAGCAGCTGGTGGCCGAGGGCCTGCTGGACAACCCGGAACGCCGGCCGGCGCTGGTGCTGCTGGGCGGCGAGGCCGTCACCCCGACGCTGTGGCAGCGCCTCGCGGAGACCGAGGGGACGATCGGCTACAACCTGTACGGACCCACCGAATACACCATCAACACCCTGGGCGTCGGCACCTTCGAGTGCGAGGACCCGGTCGTGGGCGTCGCGATCGACAACACCGACGTGTACGTCCTCGACCCCTGGCTGCGACCGCTGCCCGACGGCGTTCCCGGCGAGCTGTACGTGTCCGGCATCGGCATCGCGCGCGGCTATCTCGGGCAGCCCGCCCAGAGCGCGCACCGCTTCGTCGCCTGCCCGTTCGGCGAGCCCGGGGAGCGCATGTACCGTACCGGTGACCTGGTGGTCCGCCGGCCCGACGGCAATCTGATGTACCTGGGCCGCACCGACCAGCAGGTCAAGATCCGGGGCCACCGGGTGGAACTCGGCGAGGTCGAGGCCGTGTTCGCCGCGCATCCTGCGGTCCGGTTCGTCGCCGCCGTCGCCCAGCCCGACCCGCAGGTCGACGGCGCCTACCGGCTGGCCGCCTATCTGGTGCTGGACGGCGCCGAGCTGGCCGCTGTCGCCGCCGAAGTGGGCGCCGGACTGCCGGACTTCCTGCGCCCGACGCACTACGCCCAGGTCGACGGCATCCCGCTGACGGTGAACGGGAAGGCTGACACCAAGGCGCTGCCCGAGGCCAAGCCGCTCGGCGCGCTGACCACGGTGGGGGAGCGGGGCCCGGAGACCGAGACCGAGACCGTGGTCTGCGCGTACTTCGCCGAGGCACTGGACCTGGACGACGACGAGGTGAGCGCCGTGAGCGACTTCGTGTCCCTCGGGGGACACTCCATGCTGGCGGTACGCCTGATCGGGCTGCTCCGCCGCGAGTTCGGCCCCGTGATCACCATCCGAGACCTGTTCACCCTGCGAACCCCCGAAGCGATTGCCCGCCACCTCGATGACAACTGACACGCAGCGGCCCCGCCCCGGGGCCGCCATCCTCCGCACAGCCCTGCGCCGCAACCTCGGCGCCATGGCCGGCGGCACCGTCCTCATGGGCCTCTACCAGGCAGGCGAGACGGCCTTCCCCATCGCGCTCGGCATGATCGTCGAGCACACGATGCGGGGCGACCGGAGCCTCGGCGCGCTCGCCCTGTCGATCGCCGCGCTGGCGGTGATCATCACGACCGTGTCGCTGTCATGGCGGTTCGGCATGCGGATCCTGCAGAAGGCCAACACGACCGAGGCACACCGCTGGCGGGTGAAGGTCGCGGCCTGCGGCCTGCTGCCGGTGGCCAGGGACGTCGACCTCAAGTCCGGCGAGGTCCTGACCATCGCCACCGAGGACGCCGACCAGACCGCCGACATCATCGAAGTGGTGCCGCTGCTGATCAGCTCGCTGGTCGCGGTGCTGGTCGCGGCGGTCGCGCTGGGCCTCGCCGACATCCGGCTCGGTCTGCTGGTGATCGTGGGCACCGTCGCGATCCTGTCGATCCTGAGCGTGATGTCCCGCCGGATCGGCAGCAGCACCCAGGAACAGCAGGCCCGGGTGGCGCGGGCCGGTGCGAAGGTCGCCGACCTGATCACCGGCCTGCGCCCGCTGCACGGATTCGGCGGCAACCACGCGGCCTTCGGCTCATACCGGAAGGTCAGCGCCGAGGCGAGGCACCAGTCGATCGTCGTCGCCAGGGTGAACGGCGTGTACGCGGGCACCGCGCTGGCCCTCAACGCGGTCCTTGCCGGGGCCGTGACACTGACGGCGGGCTGGCTGGCGTTCGACGGCCGGATCACCATCGGCGAACTCGTCATGGCCGTGGGCCTGGCGCAGTTCATCATGGAGCCGCTCAAGCTGTTCTCGGAGATGCCCAAGTACGTGATGATCGCGCGCGCGTCGGCCGAGCGGATGGCGCTGGTGCTGTCGGCGCCGCCGGTCATGACGCCGGGGTCCGGGCGACCGGCCCCGGGCTCGGACCTGGAGATCGACTGCGTCCGCCACGGCTCCCTGAACAAGGTGCGGTTCCAGGTGGCGGCCGGCGAGTTCGTCGCCATCGCCGCCTACCAGCCGCGCGCCGCGGCCGACCTGGCGGCCGTCCTGGCCGTGAACGTCCCGCCCGACGCCTACGAGGGAGCCGTCCGGGTCGGCGGGCAGGAGCTGGCGGACCTGTCCGTCGAGGCGGTCCGCGAGCACCTTCTCGTGAACCCGTACGACGGGGAGATCTTCGCGGGCACCCTGCGCACCAACATCGACCCTTCGGGCACCAGCGCCTCGGTCCCCGAGGCCGTCGAGGCGTCCATGCTGACCGACGTCGTCGCCCTGCACCGCGAAGGCCTCGACTACGCCGTCCGCGACCGCGGCGCGAACCTCTCCGGAGGCCAGCGCCAACGCCTCTCCCTGGCCCGCGCGCTGGCGGCCGACACCGAGGTCCTGGTCCTGCACGACCCGACGACGGCGGTCGACGCGGTCACCGAACAGCTCATCGCCCGCAACGTGGCGAAGCTGCGCCGTGGCCGCACGACCATCGTCATCACCAGCAGCCCGGCGTTCCTGGACGCCGCAGACCGGGTCCTGGTCCTCGACGACGGTGTCATCACAGCCGAGGACACCCACCGCAACCTCCTGGCCAACGACGAGGCTTACGGCTTGGCGGTCGCCCGGTGACCTTTGGAGGGGGGCTGGGACCATGCCCCGCTTTTCGGGGGCGCGGGGAACTGCGCGACCAGCCCCCCCCCACCGGCCCGCGGACGATCACTCACCCAGGGCCCAGCCCACATCGCTGAGCAGGGCATGACGCCACCCGGCCCGGTCATGCCCGGAGGCAGACCGCGAAACCCGCACGGTAGCCCCGGCCCGCTCGGCCAAGGCCTCCACCGACGCACAGTGCGGCAGCATCCGCGTCTCATGCTCCCCGACATCGAACGCAACCCGCAGCCCGGACAGATCAGCACCCGCCCGCAACCGCTCGGCGATCACACCCCCCACCGGCCCGCCCAACGGATCAGCCGCCCGCAGGGCACCCGGCTGCCACCAGAACGACCCCGACTGACAAGCGACCCGCGACACCAGCTCGGGAAACTCCAGCGCCGCGTACACCGCGCTCAGTCCACCAAGACTCTGCCCGGCGACCACCAGCCGACCGAGATCTGCGGGCACACCCGACTCCGCCACCAACGGCAGCAGTTCGTCCCGCACCGCCTCCCACAACTCGGCCCGGCACGTGAACTCCTCGGCCCGGTCCTTGGCCGGCAGGAAGACCAGCGTCACCGGCGGCAACTCACCCGCGGCCACGGCCGAGTCGAACGCGGTCATGGCCGGATGCAGATACAGCCAGTCGTCCCCGTCGAGCAGCAGCACCACGGGCCCACCGCCCCCCACCGGATGGACCCGCACGGTCCGCCGCCCCCCGAGCCGTTCACTGGCCCAGCGGATCCGCGTACGGGGCAGGGGCAGGACCTCGTCGGCACCGACAGCCGGCCAGTGCGGCTGCTCCGGCGCGTCCGGCGTCGCCGCGACGGACCGGTCACCGCCCGCTCCGGCCGGGTTGAACGGGTCGGCGTACGCCTCCTCGCCCACGAGGAACTGATAGGTCACCCGCAGCCGCTCGGGCATGCGCACCTCGGCGTACCAGCAGTCCGAATCGGCCCAGCGCCGCAGGGGAACCGGCTCCGACCAGCTCTCGAAGCCGACCCTCGCTTCCGACCCGCGCCACAGGAACAGGGTCACCCAACCGCCGTCCTCGGCGGGTATCGCGGCGGGCGCCCCCGCGGCGGCCCAGAACTCGTCGGTGCCGGGCGCGCCCGGCAGCCCGAACCCGGCAAAGGCGTCGGCGTCCTCCATGTCGGCCGCGACCAGGCCCATGAATGTCTCCTTGTGAGAGGGAAGGGACAAGGCTAAGCTCCAATCAATTAGGCGAGCCTAACCTAATCTTGGCCCTCCAAGGAGGCATCGAGCATGAGCACCAACCCCTTCGACGACAACGAAGGCCGTTTCCTGGTCCTGGTGAACGACGAGGGCCAGCACTCACTCTGGCCGTCGTTCGCCGAGGTGCCCGGGGGCTGGACGATCGCCTTCGACGAGAACACCCGGGAAGCGTGCCTGGAGTACGTCGAGACCCACTGGACGGACCTGCGCCCGAGGTCCCTCGCCGCGACGATGGACGTCTGACCTCACCGATGCTGTGCACCAGGCTGACCAACGCCCGTTTCCTCACCATGGACCCGGACCATCCGGTCGCCCATGACGTGGGTGTCTGGCAGGGCCGGATCGCGGGCCTCGACGAGGCCGTGACCTCCCTGCCCGCCCGTGAGGTGATCGATCTCCAGGGCGCCACCGTGCTCCCCGGGTTCATCGACGCCCATGTGCACCTGGCCTGGACCGGGTTGAAACAGACCACCCCGAGCATCGCCGGCCGCACCCGGATCGACGACGTACTCGCTGTCGTCGCGGAAGCCGTCTCCCGCACCCGCGCGCCCGGTGACTGGGTGAGCGTCGCCGGCTACGACCAGCGGGCCCTGGGCCGCCATCTGACCGCCGCCGAGCTCGACAAGGTCAGCGACGGACGCAACATCTTCCTGCTGCACGACTCCGGCCACGGCTGCGTCGTCAACACGGCGGTCCTGGACCTGCTGCCCGCCGACATCCCGCACGAGAACGGCTTCCTCGCCGAGCAGGCCATGGGCGCCGCCCGCGCCCTGCGCCTGCCGCACTCCCAGGAGGACCTGGCCGAAGCGATCGGCCGGGCCGCCCGCACCTGTGTCGCCGAGGGCGTCACCGCCTGCGCCGAGGCGGGCATCGGCGGCAAGCTCTTCGGGCACAGCCCTGTCGAACTCGGCGCCTACCAGCTCGCCCGGGACAAGGGGCTGCTGCCGCTGCGCGTGCAGCTCATGGTGTCCGGGGACCGGCTGAGCCCGGTCATGGCACACGAGACCGACGACATCCCGAGGGCACTCGACCTGGGCCTGCGCACCGGGTTCGGGGACGACCGGCTCTCCGTGGGCGCGCTGAAGATCTACACCGACGGCGGCATGATGGCCCGTACGGCGGCGCTGAGCAGCCCGTACGAAGGGCTCGACCACACCGGTCAGTTGCAGGACGACCCGGAGACGCTGACGGACCTGATCGTGGACGGCCACCTCGCCGGCTGGCAGCTCGCCGTGCACGCGATCGGCGACCGCGCGGCCGACCTGGCCCTGGACGCCCTCGACCGCGCCCAGCGCCTGCGGCCCCGGCCCGAGGCCCGCCACCGCGTCGAACACGCCGGGCTGATCCGGCCCGACCAGCTCCCGCGCTTCGCGCGACTCGGCGTCAGCGCGGTGATCCAGCCCAACTTCCTGCGGTACTTCGGCGACGACTACGCGTCGATCATGGGCCCGGAACGGGCACCGTGGATGTACCGGGGCAGGGCGTTCCTGGACCACGGCATTCCACTGGTGGGCAGCTCGGACCGGCCCGTCGCCGACGGATCGCCCCTGCGCGCCGTCCAGTTCATGGTCGAGCGCGCCTCGGCCTCGGGGCAGCTCATCGGCCCGGACGAGGCCCTCACCGTCGACGAGGCCCTGCACGCCTACACCGTCGCCGGCGCGCACGCCTGCCACTGGGAGGGCAGCCTGGGGAGTCTCACCCCCGGCAAACGCGCCGACCTGGTCGTCCTCGGCGACGACCCCCGGAGCGTCGACCCCTCCCGCATAGGCGACATCGAGGTGGTCGAGACGTACGTCGACGGCCGCCCGAGCCGTCAGCCCGTCTGAGCCGACCGCTCGCCCGACCTCCGGTCCGCACCGAGGAAGAGGAACCCTTGACCACGGCTACGCCGCGCCCTGCCGCGCTGCCGCACATCCCGACCGCCCTGGTACGCACCGCCCGTCAGGACGAGGCCGCCGCCCTCGCCGCCCTCTCCCGGCCCTTCGTCCGCTCGGGCGCGCTGCGGGAACGTCCGGTCTCCCTCTACGCCGCCCGCGCGGCCGACTTCCTCGTCCTGGAGGCCCCCGACGGCGGCCTCGACGGGTGCGTGGGCCTGCGGCTGTACCCCGGGGGCGACGAGAGCGGAGCGTCGGCGGGAGTCGTCTACAACTTCTGTGTGGCCGGGCACCGGCAGGGGAGCGGAGCGGGGGCCTCACTGCTGCGCGCCGTGCTGGCCAGGGCCCACGCCCGGTCGCTCACCGCTCTGTTCACGGCGACGACGGGAGGCGCGGGCCTGTTCCTGAGCTACGGCTTCACCCACACGAGCCCGAGCCGGGCACCGCGCGCCTGGGCCGAGTCACTGGACCCGCGGCGCAACGCGCGGGTGCTGGTCAGGACTTGGTGACCACGTCGGGGACCACGGTGGTCCCCGGACTGGTCTCGGCGAGCACGCTGCGCAACACCGCGTGCGGCACGCGCCCGTCCACCACATGGGCCTTGCGCACACCGCCGCGGACGGCCCGCAGACAGCCCTCCATCTTCGGCAGCATTCCGCTCGCCAGCCCGGGCAGCAGCCCGTCCAGCGCACCGGCCGTCAGCCGTCCGATCACCTCGGTGCTGCGCGGCCAGTCCGCGTACAGCCCCTCGACATCGGTGAGCATCACCAGCCGCTCGGCGTCGAGCGCGACGGCGAGGGCCGACGCCGCGAGGTCGGCGTTGACGTTGTAGACCTGCCCGTCCGCACCGCGTGCCACGGGGGAGACGACCGGGATGTGCCCCTGCTCCAGCAGCCCGCGCACCATCGCCGGGTTCACGTCCACGACATCGCCGACGAGACCGATGTCCACCGTCCTGCCGTCCACCAGGGCCGGCCGCCGCACCGCCGTCATCGTGTGCGCGTCCTCACCGGTCAGGCCCACCGCGAAGGGCCCATGGGCGTTGATGTGGCCGACCAGCTCCCGCTGGACCCGGCCCGCCAGCACCATGCGCACCACGTCCATGGTCTCCGGGGTGGTGACCCTGAGGCCCGCCTCGAACCGGCTCTCCAGCCCGAGCCGGTCGAGCATCGCACTGATCTGAGGCCCGCCGCCGTGCACGACGACCGGGCGCAGCCCCGCGTGCCACAGCTCCACCATGTCCTGCGCGAAGGCCCGTTGCAGGCTGGCGTCCACCATGGCGTTGCCGCCGAACTTGACGACGACCACGCTGCCCAGGAGCTCAGCCGGCGGCTGCGGAAGGGAGGGGAGAAGGGCCGCGACCGGGTCGGCTTGGGTCACGCTCACGGAGTCACTCCAATTCAAGGATGTGTCGTCGAGGAAGGCACCGGTGCTCCGTGCCGCGGGCGTCACGCGTTCCTCCGCTCCCGGTGCAGGAGCAGGGCGCGCAGCAGCCCGTCCGTCGTACAGACCACCCCGGTACGCGCGGCCCACCGGAGTGCCAAGGCGTGCTCCTCGGCGGAGAAGTCGGCGACGGCGTCGGCTACGACGAAGGGCTGGATGTCGTTCATGAAGGCGTCCGCGGCGGTCAGCAGGACACCGAGGTGCGCGTGCACCCCGCAGATGATCAGCTGGTCCCGGTTCTGGGAGCGCAGCAGCCTGCCGAGATGGCTGCGCAGAAAGGCGTTGTGGCGCACGTTCGCCAGCAGATGCTCCCCGGGCCGGGGTGTCAGGGGCGCGACGATCGCCGCGGCATCCGGCCCGTCCCCTATCCCCGGCCCCCACATGTCACCGACCAGCCCTCGCTGCGCGGGCGGCTGCCCGGCCGGCTCCGCGCTGAACACGACCGGCATGTCCAGGGTGTCGGCGAGTTCCCTGAGCGCCGCGATGTTGTCGACGAGCTCCACCACGGGAGCGCGCCCGGCGGGGCAGGCCCGGACGAAGTGGTTCTGCATGTCGTGGACCAGGAGCGCGGCACGTGCCGGGTCGATCCGCCAGGAGACCTGCGACCGGGGGATCGCGGAGCGCTCCGGCATGGGGTAGGAGCCGATGGCCGGCAAGCCCATGGTGATTCTCTCCCCCCCCCCCCCCCCGATCACGCGACGCAGGTCCGGACCCACATGAGAAATTTAGCTTAGCCTAACCTAAACTGAGCTCTGTGGGGCTGGAGTTGACGCACATCCGCCGCCGATCACGCGGCATCGGGCCCAGATCAGGTCATGAGTCATGGCATGACAGTGCCCTCACCATGTCTGGTGCGGGCACTGTTCCTGACGGCGGCGGGCGCCCCGCATCGCGCAGTGCTGCAGGCCAAGGGCTCCATCAAGGCCGGCGAGGCCGACGAGAACATCGTGGTACGTGGCGACGAACCGCGCGCGTGAACGGACATCCACGCGGCGATCATCGACCTGCTCGCGGGCCGTCTGCCGGCGCTGGACCGGCGGTAGGGCGCTCCCGGGTGGTGCCCGTGCCGGACTTCTTCGTGGGGCGGCCACGAGGGCCGTTGTCAGAGGGGGTTGGCAAGATTGCGGCCATGAATGGCACTCCTGTCACTCCGCCACGGCCGATCGACGTTGTCGCGGTCTTTCCTCAACTGGCTCCACTGGCCCGCACGGCGACCCGCCTGCACCCCCGCCCTGGGGCGCCGACGTGGCACGACAGCTCGATCGGCGGGCCGCTGCTGTGGCCCGCCGAGGAGCCGTGGCCGCACTGCGAGGAACCGCACGCGGTGGACGGCATCAACCCGGCCCGGTCCCCGTCGGATCTGCGGCTGGAACGACGGATCCGCGCCGCCTCGAACGGCCGGGACCTGACTCCGGAGGAACGGGAGACTCTCGAGCGGATCCGGCCCCCTCGGACGTATCCGTTGAGGCCGGCGGTCCAGTCGTACGACGGCCCCGTAGCGATGCTGCCCGTCGCGCAGCTGTACGCACGGGATGTGCCCGATCTGAGCCCGCCGGAGGGCAAGGACCTGCTGCAGGTACTGTGGTGCCCTTTCGATCATCCGATCATGCCCAGGACCCTGCTCTTCTGGCGTTCGGCAGCCGCCGTCACCGCCATCCTCGGCACGCCCCCCGAGCCGCCCGCAGTGCAGTTCGACGGCTATCTACCGGAACCGTGCGTGCTCGAACCGGAGCAGATCACCGAGTACCCCGACCATCTGGAGCTGAGCGAAGAACTGCGGGAGCAGCTCAAGCAGTGGAGTGTGCCGCAGGCAGCAGAGGAGGGCATGGACCCGGAGACGTACTACGACTGTGTGCTGTCCAACGCACCCGGCTGGAAGGTCGGCGGCTGGCCCGCTTGGAACTCCACCGACCCCAGCCCGCAGCCCTGCTCCGAGTGCGGCACCGGCAGGGAGGTCCTGATGACCGTCGCCACGTTCGAGGAGGGGGACGACGCCGGGAACAGCTGGTCGCCGCACCCTCACCCAGGTGCTGGGCCGTACCCCGGCCACCGCGGCTACAACGCGACCGGGGTCCAGATAG
Organism: Streptomyces sp. NPDC008137; assembly: GCF_042957035.1. Taxonomy (NCBI): domain Bacteria; kingdom Bacillati; phylum Actinomycetota; class Actinomycetes; order Kitasatosporales; family Streptomycetaceae; genus Streptomyces; species Streptomyces sp. NPDC008137. The sequence goes on from NZ_JBIBHN010000017.1 coordinate 65,840, forward strand.
GCAGCGGCTACCGGCAGCACCTGTTCGTCTGCCCGGCGAAGCCCGAGCATCCGCACATCGAGTTGATGACGTAGTCCGTCCGCGGTGTGCAGCCGGGTCGTCACGGTACGGGCATGCCGTGACGCCGGGTGGCCGCGAGGCTCAGGGTCCGGGTGTTCCGGGAGTTCCAATGTCCGAGCCCACCATGAGCGGTCTTCGACGACAGCGCAGACCCCTTGACGACTCGCATATCCCTGTCCGCGGGAGGCGATCGAGGCTGCCAGGACCGGCACGTGACGTGACGCGACGTGACGCGACGCGACACGACACGTCCCCGTCGTCCCGGTCGCCCCGCGATCAGCCCTTGACGGCGGAACTGGCGACCCCTTCGACGAACCAGCGCTGGAAGAAGGCGAAGACGACCAGGACGGGCAGGACGAGCAGGACACCGAAGGCGAGGATCTGGCCCCAGTCCGGCGGCTGCTGCCCCTGGAAGACGCTCATCTCCAGCGGGAGGGGACGCACCGACGGGTCGGACACCATCAGCACCGGCCACAGGAAGGAACCCCACTGGATGAGGAAGGTGAGGATGGCGACCGAGGCGAACACCGGCCGGGACATCGGCACGATGATCGCGAAGAAGGTGCGCCAGGGCCCCGCGCCGTCCAGCCGGGCCGCCTCCTCGATGCTCGCCGGGATCTTCTTGAAGAACGTGTGGAACTGGTAGATCGCGAAGGCGTTGGCGACGAACGGCAGCGCCTGGATGTAGATCGTGTTGCGCTGCCCGTTGAACATGTAGAACAGCGGCACCGCCACCGACTCGAACGGGATCAGCATCAGCAGCAGCACGAGGGTGAACACCGCGTTCTGCCCTCGCCACTTCAGCCGGGTCAGCCCGTAGGCCGCCATGGAGTTGACGATCAGTCCGCCCGTGACCACCACGAACGACAGCAGCACGGACACGCCCATGAACTGCCAGAAGTAGCCGGTGCTGTCGGAGCTGAGGCTGTCGAGGACGGCGGTGTAGTTGTCGAAGGAGAGGTGGGTGGGCAGGAAGCCGGACAGGCCGTTCAGGACCTCGTCGGACGGCTTGAGGCTGCCGAGGAAGAGGTAGAGCGCGGGCAGGGCGAAGACGAACGCCAGGACGCTCAGGACGGCGTAGTCGAGGACGCGGCGCACGGGTGTACGGGTCATGGCCATGGTGGGGTCAGTCCTCGTTGTCGGGCCGGACGACGCGGCGCTGGACGATCGTCAGGGCGACGACGATCAGGAAGAACACCACCGTGACGGCCGAGGCCTGGCCGATGTTGTTCTGGTCGAAGGCCGTGGTGACGGCCTGGTACATCACGGTGCGGGTGGCGTCCTCGTCCAGGCCGCCGCCGCGGATGAGGATGTACACCTGGTCGAAGACCCGGAAGGACAGCACCGAGGTCAGCATCGCGACGAAGACCAGGGTGCCGCGGATGCCGGGCAGGGTGACGTGCCGGAACTGCTGCCAGCGCGAGGCCCGGTCCAGCTCGGAGGCCTCGTACAGCTCGCCCGGGATCTGCTGGAGACCGGCCAGCAGGATGACCATCTGGAAGCCGACGCCCTGCCACACCGAGAGCACGATGATCGAGCCCATCGCGGTGAGGCCGTCACCGAGCCAGTCGAAAGCGCCCCAGTTGCCGAACGTGACCACGTCCAGCGCGGAGTTGAGCATGCCCTGCTCGCTGCGGGCGAGGATCAGCCGCCAGATCACGGCGACCAGCGCCATCGGGAAGACCACCGGCATGAAGAAGAAGGACCGGAACAGGCCGATCGCCTTCAGTTTGCGGTTGAGCAGGATCGCCAGCGCCAGTGCCAGTCCCGTCTGGAGCGGTACGACGACCACGGCGAAGGTCAGGTTGTTCAGCAGCGCCCGCAGGAACGGGCCGGACAGGTCGGGGTCGGTGAACAGCCGCCGGTAGTGCTCCACGCCGAAGAAGACGGGCTCCAGCGGTGAGCCGAGGCGGACGTTGTAGAAGGAGAGCACCACGGCGTAGCCGAACGGGATGCCGACGAAGGCGATCAGTCCGCCGACGGCCGGGGCGGACATCAGCAGCCCGTGCAGCCAGTCGCGGTTGCCGCGCGAGGGGCGCGCGGGCTTCGCGGAGGGCGCGGACGAGGCGGCCTGCGCCCGGCCAGGGGGCGCGGCGTGCGCGGGTTCCACGGTTTTCACGGCAGGGTCCTTCCCGGCGGGGCGGGCTCGGCCGGTACGGGGCCGCGTCGTCGCGCCGCCCTGTCGCCGACGGCCCGCCCGGGCCGATGCGTGCTGCGGGTTACGGGATCTCGTAGCCGGCGTTGTCGGTGAAGTCCCGGTCGATGGCGCGGGCGGCCTTCTTCAGGGCTTCCTCGGGGTCGGCGCCGCCGTAGATCGAGTTCAGGGCCGTGCTGAACTTGGCTGTGACCGTGGGGTATCCGGCGGTCACGGGACGGGTGACGGCGACGCAGGAGGCGCTGATGTCGCTGTCGCCGCAGGGCTTGGCAAGCTGGTCGGCGAAGAGCTGGAGCGGGCCGCCCTTCTTGTACAGCTCGCTCTTGGCGAGGGCGGACTTGGTCGCGGGCACCGCGCCGTTGGCCTTCGTCATCGCGCCGACGTTGGTGTCGTTCAGCAGGTAGTCCAGGAACGCGCCCGCGGCCTTGCCGTTCTTGCTCTTGGCGCCGATGCCCCAGGCCCACGAGCCCTGCCCGGCCTTGGGCCCGTTGCCGAAGTCCGGCAGCGGCAGGACGGCGAGGTCGTCGCCGAGCGCCTCGCTGTACGCGGGGTAGTTCCAGTGGCCGACCCAGCTCAGCGCCACCTTGCCCTTGGCGAAGGCGTTGCCGTCGGTGTTGGGGTCGACGTACGTCTTCCAGGACTGGAAGGTCTTCATCGCGGAGACGACCTTCGGACTGTCCAGGGCGCCCGCCGCCTTGCCGTCCTTCACCAGGCCGCCGCCGGCCGACCAGACGATGGGGGAGAAGCCGAAGGTGCCCCACTCGGAGGCCAGGCCGTACTGCTCCGATATGTCGAGGACCTTGCCGTCGGAGTCCTCGCCCTTCAGCGCCTTCAGCGCCTTGCCGAACTCCTCGGCCGTCCAGGCGTCGTCCGCGCCCTTCGGGTACTTCACGCCGACCGCGTCGAGCAGCTTCTTGTTGGCGTACATGCCGAGCCCGGCGTCGAACATGCCCAGGCCGTAGTGCTTGCCGTCGATCTCGCCCTGCGCCTTGATCGCGTCGGTGGCGTTGGAGAGGGTCTTGGCGGAGACGTGGCCGTCGACCGGGGCGAGCTTGCTGTTGTAGACGAAGTTCGCCATCGTCGGGCCGTCGAACTCCAGCACGTCCGGCAGTTCGGAGGCGTCGGTGGTGGTGATGGTCTTGGTGTAGTCCTTCTCGGGTATGAGTTTCAGCTCGGCCTTGACGGCGCTCTGCGAGGAGTTGAAGGACTTCACCGCGTTCTGCAGGGCGGCCGCCTCGCTCGCCTGACCCTGGTGGGCCCAGACGCTGATGGTGCCCTTGCCGCTGCCCTTCTCGGCGGAGGTGTCGGTGCCGCCGCCACCCCCGCCGCAGGCGGCCAGCGCGGCCAGGGGCAGCAGGGCGAGGGCCGTCAGGCCCGTACGGCGGTGTTTTCCGTGACCGGTGATCATGTGATGTCTCCGTGCGAGGGTGCGGGTGGGTACGCGGACGGTGGGCGGGGCCGGGAGGCCGGTACTGCCGACCGGGGCTGGAACAGCGCCCCGGGCGGCGGAGGGAGGGGACGAGGGGGAGGAGGCGGGGGGAGCTACCGCTGCCGACCGGTGTTCGGAGGAGCGGTGGTCTCGCGCAGGACGAATCGGATGGGCATCTCGACGGGGCGCGGCGGCCCGGCGTCCGGCTCGTCCAGCTGCGCCAGCAGCAGCCGAGCCGCCTCCCGGCCCTGGGCCGCGACCGGCTGGGCCACGGTGGTCAGCCCGACGACCTCGGACAGCTCGTGATCGTCGAAGCCGACCACGGACACGTCCTCCGGCACCCGCAGCCGGTGCCGGCGCAGGGCGCGCAGCGCGCCCATCGCCATCTCGTCGGACTGGGCGAACACGGCGGTCGGCGGGTGGCGCAGTGCCAGCAGTTCGGTCATGGCCCGCTCGCCGCCCTCGACGGTGTATCCGCCGTCGGCCTCCAGGGTGGTGTCGGGCTCGATCCCGGCGTCGGCCAGCACGTCCAGGTAGCCCTGCCGGCGGTCGAGGGGCGTGGTCCAGTGCAGTGGTTCGCTGGCGCCGGAGACCATGCCGATCCGCCGGTGGCCCAGGTTCACCAGGTGCCGTACGGCGCTCTCCGCGCCGCCCCGGTCGTCGATTCCGACCACCGTGAAACCGGGCCGGGCGCCGCCGACCGTGGTCGCCAGCGGCACGCCGAGGGAGCACAGGGCGGCTGCCTCGTCCGGGTCCGGGATCAGCAGGGACAGCACGGCGTCGACCCGCTTGCGGATCGGCAGCTTGGTGAAGAAACGCTTACGCGCCTCCGGTGAGCCGAGGTTGTACAGCAGGACGTCGTAGCCGGCGGCGCTGAAGACCTTCTCGGCCGCGTCCAGCACCGTGCCGAAGAACCAGCGGCCGACGTACGGGACGACGACGCCGATGGTGTAGGTGCGCCCGCTGGCCAGGCTGGAGGCCGAGCGCGAGGCGGTGTAGCCCAATTCGGCGGCGGCCGCCACGATCCGGGCCCGCATCTGCTCCGACACTCCCGAACGGCCGCGCAGGGCGCGGGACACGGTGGACGCCGAGACCCCGGTGGCCTCGGCGACATCGGTGATGCTGACCGTCACGGGACGCTCCTTGATCGGGTGCACGCCGTGTGGCCGGGTCCGGCAGCACATCGGCGTGTGGGGGAGTGACGAGACCGTAAACCCGCCCACACGGTTGCGCAAGCGTTTGCGTTCAGTTTTACTTCGGCTGACTCTCAGAGGAACTCCCACAAGCAAGAGAACAGCGCACGCGTTTGAGTGCCGCTGTCGGCAGACAGGACCTGTCCATGCGATACGCGCCGCCCGGCCTCTGCGTGAACGACTTCGACCTTCTGCGCCACGCGGACGGCACCTACTCGGTGCTGCACCTGCAGGGCCCGTGGACGGCCGAGTTCGATCATCTGCGTATGGAGACCTCCTTCGGGCGGGCCACCTCGGCCGACCTGGTCCACTGGGAGCCGCAGGGCACCGCCTTCGGCAACGGATTGCCGGGCCGCTTCGACCAGCAGGCGGTGTGGACCATGCACGCCTTCCCGCACGGCACCGGCATGGCGATGCTCTACACCGCCGTCTCCGGACTCACCCCGGACGGCTGGCCCCTGCAGTCGATCGGCCTGGCCCATTCCGAGCGCACCGACGGCACCGGCTGGCGCCGCCACGGCACGGGGCCGGTCGCCGAGGCCGACCCACGCTGGTACCGCACGGGCGAACGCATGGGCTGGCGCGACCCGTTCGTCGTACGCGACGACGAGTCCGACGGCTGGGTCATGGTGATCTGCGCCGCCGACGCCTCCCTGCCGGTCGAGGTCAGCGGCTGCGTGGCCTGGGCGACCTCCGACGATCTGGAGCACTGGACCGTCCACCCGCCGCTGATCTCTCCCGGCGACGTCGACGAGCTGGAGTGCCCCGTCCTCGAACGCCTCGACGACGGCAGCTGGCTGCTGCTCGGCTCCATCGGCGCCACCCGGGGCTTCGAGGCGTGGACCGCGCCGCGCCTGCGCGGCCCCTGGACCCGCCGCGGCCCGCTCGGCCCGACCGGCGCGTACGCCCCACGTGTCGCCGCCGCCCCCGACGGCTCCCGCGTCGTCCTGCACACCACCCCCCGCCGTGTCGGCCTCACCGACACCGGCGACCCCTGCCGCGGCATGCTCGCCCAGCCCAAGACGCTGGTCGCACCCCCGGGTGAGACGCCCCACCTCGCATGGTGGCCCGGCCTGGAGCCCTGGCTGGAGGAGCAGACCCGCGGCCCCGCACCGCACGCGGTCGGCGACGTGGACGTCAGCGGCCTCACCGAGGTCGTGCTGCGCGCCGACGACCCGGGCGACGACCGTGCCGCCCTCGCCGTGACCTGCGACGGCAAGGACCTCCGGGTCACCGGGCCCGGCGGCAGGGTGCTGGCACAGACCGTCCTGCCGGCTCTCGCCTCGGCGTTGCGCATCCTCACGGTCGGCGAGTACGTCGAGGTCTACGCCGACGGCGTCTTCGCGCTGACCGCTCTGAGCTACTCCGGCCGGCCCGTCCCGTGGACGGCGGTCACCGCCGACGGCGACCGTCCGGTCCCCGTCCGCCCGATCCGCCTGCCCGACCCGGACCGGGACGACGCCTCGGCCGTGTGGCCCGGCCCGGCCGCGACGACCGCGGCCGCCCCCGCCGCCCAGGGGTGAGGACGGCGCCGAAGACCGAGCGCCGCGAACACGGCGTCGCGCGGACGGGTGCGGCCGTCCTGACACCGGCAGGGCCGGGCTCCGCCCTGCCGCCCAGCGTCCTACGGGTTCTCGTCGCACAGTGCTCTCGTCACGCCTCACTGAGCTGGTCGCTCCTGCGCCCGGGCCGTGCAGCGGGCGTTCGCTCCGGCTCACCTCGCCCCACCAACGCGAAGGGCCCTGGCGCGTCGGACACGCCGGGCGAAGACGGGCGGCGTGCCGTCGGGGCTGGGGCCGGTTCTGAGCCGGTGGCCGGGACGGGTCCGTGTGAGCAGCCGGACTTTCCCCACTCTCCCCGGACTGTCGGTGACAGTCCGTAGGCTCGTCCTCATGGAGGGGAACGAGCGGAAGACCGCGCAGGTGGAGGAAGCCGGTGCCGAGGCATGGCAGCGACTGAGCGCATACGCCTACCTCAGCGCGCCCGAGCGCCTGGAGTACGTCGCCGTGATGCGGGTGTTCTGCGGCACCCTGCTCGCCGACCTGTCGGTACCCGACCTCCTCGCCAAGCTGGCCGGGACGGACGGCCCGGGGGCGGCACTGGACGCGGAAACGCTCACCCGCAGGCTCGAAGAACTCGTGCGCTGGGGCAATCTGCTGCGCAGCACGCACACCGTCAGAGCGACCAGCATCACCGAATACCAGCGCTCGCGCTCCCGCTACCAGCTGTCGAAGCTGGGGGAGCGCGTGCAGCGGGACGCGGACGAGGTTCTCGCCGGGGCCGACGCGGCACGCGAGGTCAGCAGCGAGCTGCTGGCACTCGTCGACCGCGGCCTGCGGGACATCGCCGCCATGGCCGCGGCACCGGGCGGCGCCGACCCGCAGCAGGCGCTGGAGCGGATCAGCACGCTCTTCGTGCAGTTCGCCGAATTCGCCGAGTCCGTCCGGGACTTCTACGCCTACCTGGGCCAGGTGCTGGCGCGCTATGACCTCGACACGGCCGAGTACCAGGGGTTCAAGGAACTGCTGCTCGACTACGTGGAGGCCATCACCGAGGACGTCTCCTTCCGGGCCCCGCGCATCGCGGCCCACCTGGACTCCATCTGGCCGCACCTGCCCGCGCTGCTCGCCCGGATCGACACGCACGCGGCGGGCATCGGCGCCCTCGCCGACGCACTGCCGGAGACGCGCGTGCAGCGCAGCCGCGGACGCGACCACGCGGACTGGGAGGGGCTGCGCGAGTGGTTCACCGTCACCGGAGGGCACTCCAGCCAGGTGGATCAGCTGCGGGACGCCACCCTGCGCGCCCTGCAGTCGCTGCTCGCCAACGCCAAGCGGATGCTGCGTTCGGCTTCCGGTGAGATGTCCCGGCGCAAGGACCTGCTGCGGCTCGCGGCCTGGTTCGACGCCGCGGAGCCGGAAGAGGCCCACGACCTGGCGGTCGCGGCCTTCGGGCTCTACGGCGCACGCCACCTGGGGGTGGCGCCGGATCCCGACCGGTCCGTGCCGGCGTACGTGAGCTGGTGGACGGGACCCGCCGTGGAGGTTCCGGTGGCGCTGCGCGAGCGCGGCAGCAGGACTCCGCGCGGACGCGCCGCGGCGGCCGAGGACCACTCCGCGCAGAAACGCCGCCTTGTGGATCAGGCACGACAGCAGGCCGAGGCCCGCCAGGCGGCGGCGGACGAACTGCGCAGCGCCTCGGGCAGGTTCGAGCAGGTGCGCCTCAGCGCGCCGGCGATGCGTCTGCTGCTGGAGCTGATGACGGCCGCTCTCGGCAACGCCCGGTTGCACCAGGACGCCCACGACTTCCTGCTCGAGGGTGCCCAGGCGGCCGACGCGGACCTGGGCATCCGGCTGACCGTGTGGCGCACGCCCGGCAGGTCGATGGTTCTCAAGTCCGTGGACGGTGACCTGACGGCGGATGATCTCACCGTCGCCGTCGACAGCGCGTCCGAGCTCGCGGTGGGGGAGGCGAGCGCCTGATGCCCCTGCCGTCCACGCATGACGTCGCCCTCGCGGCCGAGCGCCGCACCGCCGCCCGGCTCCTGCTCGCCCACCCTCTGGTCACCAGCTCCGGACCGCACAGCGACGCCTTCCCTCTCATCAGGCGCCACGCCGACTGGCTGGCCCAGCGCTTCCAGCAGGTCTTCGGATACCGCCTGCTGGTGGAGGCGTCATACGCCCGGCTGTTCAAGGCAGGCCTCGGTACGGGCTCGGGCCACCGCCTGGTACGTCCCTCGACCGGAACGCCGTTCAGCCCACGGACGTACGCCTACCTGGCCCTCGCGCTGTCGGTCCTCGTCACCGCCCCGGAACAGCTGCTGCTCTCCCAGCTCGTCGCCGACCTGCGGGCCGCGGCGGTCGACGCCGGCATCGAGATCGCCGACACGGGACGGCAGGCCGAGCGGCGAACCCTCGCGGCCGCGCTGCGGCAACTCGTCGACTGGGGCGTTCTCACGGAGACGGACGGCCAGGTCGCGGCCGTCGCCGAGGAACGGGGCGGAGAGGCACTGCTGACCGTGGACCGCGAGATCGCGCGCGTCGTCGTCGCCGGCCCGCTCTCCCAGAGCCGCGACGGCGCGGACCTCGTACGCCGGGCCGCCGACCCCGGTTTCGGAGGGCCGCGCACCTACGTCCGCAGGCGTCTCGTCGAAACCCCCGTCGTCCACCTCGACGACCTCACCGACACCGAGCGCGAATGGCTGCGCACGCGGCAGCGGCGCGAGGCGCAGGCCTTCTCCGAACTGCTCGGCCTGGAAGCGGAGATCCGCGCCGAGGGCATCGCCCTGGTCGACACCGAGGACGAACTCACCGACCTGCACCTGCCGGGCACCGGGACGGTCGCACAAGCCGCGCTGCTCCTCCTGGAGCGGCTGGTCGACCGGCTGCGTCCCGAACAAGCCGGGCATCCGGCGGTCGGCGGACGGCTCGTCATCGGCGTACCCGTTCCGGACGGGCTGCTGCCCGAACTGCTGGACGACCTGATCGAGGAGTACGGCAGACGCGGCAGCTGGCAGCGCGGCCACCTGGAGAACCGGGACGGGTTCCTCGCGGCCGTACTCGACCTCCTCGCCCGGATGCGGTTGATGGCTCCGGCCGGGCCCGTGCGCGCGGAAGGCCACGGCCTGCCCGAGGGATACGAACAGACGGTGGCCGACGGCCGGTCCGTCACCGACGTCTCCCAGGCGCGCGGCCAAGGCGGTCCGGACGGCGGCTGTGGTCAAGGAGGTTCGGACGGCGGCTGGATCCTGCTCGCCGCGGCCGCCCGGTACGCCACCACCGTGGCTAACAAGCACCGTACCGACCGGTCCCCGGCGGACGACGACCCCAAGGAGCCCTCCCGATGAACCGCCCGCCGGCCCCGCACCGCTACCGACTCCACCGCGCGGGCATCCGCAACGTCTGGCAGTACGACGAGCAGGAGTTCACCTTCGGCGAGGGGCGCCTGCTGCTGCGCGGCAAGAACGGCGCCGGCAAGTCCAAGGCCCTGGAGATGCTGCTGCCCTACCTCCTCGACGGCGACGCCCGCGCGCTGGACGCCACGGGAACCGGACGCACCACCCTGCCCTGGCTGATGCTCGACGGCTTCGGGCAGACCAACCGGCTGGGCCACCTGTGGCTGGAGTTCGCGCGCACGGACGAGGAGGGCAACGACGATCACCTGACGATCGGCGCGGCCATCCGCGCCTCCCAGTCGACCAAGACCGCGAAGCCGTTCTTCTTCACCACGCGGCTGCGGGTCGGCGAGCAACTGGACCTCGCCCCCGCCGGGCAGCCACTCCCCGTCGACCGGCTCAAGTCGCTCGTCGGCTCCGAGAACGTCACCGACCGCGCGGTCGAGCACCGGGCCAGGGTCGCCCGCGAACTGTTCGGCCTCACCGACCCGGCGCGCTACCGCAACCTGCTGCACCTGCTGCACCGGCTGCGACGCCCCACCATCGGCGACCGCATCGACTCCGGCGGACTGGTCTCGGTCCTCGCCGAGACCCTGCCCGCCCTCGACGACGAGGTCGTGGAGAAGGTGGCCCGCAGCCTGGACGATCTGGACTCCGTCCGGGCCTACCTCGGGCGCCTCGAACGCACCGACCAGGCGTTGCGCGCCTTCCTCACCGACTACCGCGGCTACCTGCACGGGGTGCTGCGCCGCCGCACGGACCAGGCGAGCGGTGAGCTGGAGCAGCTGATGACGCACCGCAGGTCCGCGGGCGACGCGGCGCGCAACGCCGACGGGCTCCGCGAACGCGAGCAGGAACTCGGCGCCCGCATCGAGGCACTCGACGCCGAGTCGAACGCCGCCGCGACGGACCTGGCGGCGCTGCACGCCGGCGCCGGATACCGCAGCCTGACGGAACTCGGGGAGAAACGCGCCACCGTCACCGCCCTGCACAGCGCGGCCGCCACCGCCTTCAAGGCCGTCCGGCAGGCACACGGCAACCAGGAAGAGGCAGGACAGCGTCTCACCGCGGAAGCCGGACGGCTCGGTGAGGAACTCGTCGAGCTGAACACCACGTACGGCGAGTTGGTGCGGGAGGCAGAGCGGTCCGGGCTTGACCCCGTGCACCTGGGGGAACCCGTGGCGACCCCCGTCGCACCCGTCGTGCCCGCCGCCACAGCCGAGCTGACCGCGCCGGGCGGCGACTTCCACCTCGTACGGCACAGTGCGGTGCTGGCGGTCGACACAGAGACATGCGCGGCCGCGCTGAACGCCTGGGACGAACGGCTGGACGCCGCCCAGCCGGTGATCAGGAACCGTGCCCGGTTCGTCACCGAACTCGCCACCCTCATCGAGCAGTCGGACGCGGCCCGAAGGGAGGCCGCCGAGGCCGACGCGGCCCGGGAGCGCCTGGAGGAACAGGCGGAACACGCGCGCGGCCGGACCGAGCAGCGGCTCCAGGACACCGCGCACGAGTCCGAGGCGTACGCCCTCGCGGCCAGGGCCTGGAGCGAACGGCTGCGGGAGTTTACCGGGGTGCCCCTGGACGCCCTGCTCGCCCTGGTCGCGCCGGAGCCGGCAGACGGCCCCCTGCCCGCGCAGACCCCCGAGGCCGTGGTCGAAGCGGCCCGTTCGGCCGTCGACCCCTGGCTGGCGGCACTGGGCACGGAGCGCGACGACCTCTCCCTGACCGTCCGCGAACGGCAGACGGAACAGGACCGCCTCCGGCAGCAGCGCGAGGACTGGGAACGCCACACCGACCCCGAGCCCCCGCCCCCTTCCCACCGCACGGCTCCCCGCACACCCGGCACCGGAGCCCCCCTGTACCGCCTGGTGGACTTCGCCCACGACGTGGGACCGGACGCGCGGGCAGGGCTGGAAGCCGCGCTGGAGGCGAGCGGCCTGCTCGACGCCTGGGTGCGCGCCGACGGCACGGTCCTCGACCCGGCCACGCGGGACACCCTTCTGGTTCCAGGGGCACCCGTCCCCGGGGCCACGCTCGCCCGGGTGCTGTGCCCGGTCGCCGCGCCCGGCAGTGGTGTGACGGCGGAGCAGGTCGAGCGGGTGCTGGGGGCGGTGGCTCTGGCCGGCGGCGGGACACGCACCGGCGAACCCGGCACCGGGGGCGTGGTCGAGGGCGTGGAGGTGGCGGAGCCGCACACCGCGATCGGTACCGACGGCTCCTGGCGGCTCGGCATCGCCCACGGCCGCCACACCAAGGAGGCCGCCGAGTACGTGGGCGCCGAGGTGCGTGCCGAGACCCGCCGCCGTGCCCTGGCGGAACTCGACCGCCGGCTCCTCGACCTGGAGGAGGAGCTGGCGGAACGCCGGCGCGGCCTGCGGATCCTCACCGAGCACCGCGACCTGGTCGCGGACACCCTGCGCCGCCCGCCCCCGGCCCGTGGACTGACGGACGCCTGGGCTCGTACCGCCGAGGCCGAGCGTGCCGCCGAAACCCTCGCCTCACAGGCGTACACCGCGGCCCGCGAGGCGGAACAGGCACGAGCCCGGGCAGTCGTCGCCCGGCGCGAGGCCGAGGCCACGGCAAGTGCCCACGACCTCCCGACGGAGCCGGCCGCGCTCCAGACGGTCCGACTGGCCCTGGACCGCCTCGGACAGGGGGCGCAGCGGCTGCGCCGACGGGTCGGCGCCGTCCTCTCCGCCGCCGACGGCCACCGCGCAGGCCGCACGGACTACGAGCGGGCCGAGTCGACGCGCCGGGAGGCCGAGTCCGACTACGCGGAGCCCCTGGCTCGCCTGGAAGCCGCCCGCCGCACCGTCCGGGCCCTGGAAGAGGCACTCGGCGCCACGGAGCAGGAGATCCTGGCCCGCGAGGCCGAGACCAAACGCCGCCTGGACGCCGTCGGACGCCAGCTCCCGGGCGCGCGACGGGACCTGGCCGACGTGCACGACCGGAGAGTACGGGCGGAGGAGGACGAGCGGACGCGCCGCGAGGCACTCGCCACGCAGGAGGCCGAGGTGCTGGCCTGCGGCAGGAGACTGCGCACGGCCCTTTCCCTGCCGGGCGTGCTGAGGGGAGCGGGCCTCGACGTGGATGCCCGCGCGGAACCCGGCGGCGACGCCGATGCCGAGCACGGCGGCGATGCCGAGGCCCACGCGGAGCCCGGCAGCGACGCCGACGCCGACGCGGACCGAGGGGCGCTGAAGTCCCTGGACCCCGTCCACCACGATGTGCGCGAGCGCATCGCGGCGACGCGCCGGCTGGTCGACGCCGTGCGCCGCGGCCTGGATGCCGAACGCCGGGACATCTCGGACACCACCCTCCTCAACCGTCACACCGAACTGCGCGACCAGCTCTCCGGTGGCTACGACGCGACGATGGAGGAACGCGAGGGCGTCAAACTGTGCCGCCTCGTCGACGACCACGGGCCGCACGACATCGCCGCGGTCGGCGAGCGCATCGCGGCCGAGGCCGCCGAGGCACGTGACCGTCTGACGGAGCGCGAACGGGACGTCTTCCAGCGCTTCCTGACCGGAGAGCTGGGCGACCACCTGTCCTCGCAGGTGCTGGCCGCGAGCACCCTGATCGCCGCGCTCAACACCACCCTCGCCACCATCCGCACGTCACACGGCCTCGGCGTCACCCTCGACTGGAGCCTGGCCGACGGCGTGGAAGCGGACGTCAAGGCCGCCGTGGACCTCCTGCGCAGCCCCTCCGGCCTGCGCACCCGCGAACAGTCCGAGCAGCTCCGCGACGTCCTTCAGCGCCGTATCGAGGACGCCCGCCGCGCCGACCCGGCCGCCGGCTACGCGGCCCACCTGCGGACCGCCCTGGACTACCGCGACTGGTTCACCTTCACCCCCTGGGTGGTGGACGAATCGGCACCGGGCAGCCGCCGTAAACTCTCCGCCCGCACGGGCCTGAGCCAGGGCGAACAGCGGGTCCTGTCCTACCTGGTCCTCTTCGCCGCCGCGGCGGCGCACTTCACCAGCCTCGCCGACACCGCCCCGCAGGTACCCCGCCTCATCCTCCTCGACGACGCGTTCGCCAAGGTCGACGAGCCCACGCACGCACGCCTCGGCCGCATCCTGGTCGACCTGGATCTCGACTTCGTCCTCACGAGCGAACGCCTGATCGGCAACTGGCCCGACGTACCGTCCCTCCACATCTACGAGTGCCTGCGGGACCCGCATGTGCGGGGCGTGGCCACGCTCCACTACACGTGGAACGGGCGGCAGCGGAGGCTGATGTCGGTATGACGGGCGCCGAGCAGACCGACGGGCGTCCCCCGGACGCAGACGCCCTCGCGTTCCTCAACCGCCCGGGCCTCACCCGCCTCTGGACGGCGGCCCGCACTCGCCTGGAACGCAACGGCCTGCGACCGGCCGGAACCATCAGGCTCGCGGACCTGGACGCGCAGGAGCGCGAGGCGCTGTCCCTCCTCCTGGCCAGACCGGTCACCGGCCTCACCGCCACGATCCGCCTCCTGGACCTGGACACCCGCCTGCGCGCCAGCGCGGTCGGACGGGGATTGGCCCCGACGCTTGAGGCACTTGGCCCACCCCTGACCGACCGCCGGGCGGTCCGCGACGCGGCGGCGGCCGAACGGTCCCGCGTGTGGTCGACGGTGCAAGCCGAGCTGGACGCCACGTCGCTGTCGGCGCAGCCCTGGACGGCACAGTGGCTGGAGGAGATACGCCGTGGCGGCACACTCGCGCGCCAGGACCCGCACACCGCGACCACCGTCATCACGCAGGCCGTCCACACGCTGGCGACACTCTTCCCCGGCACTGACCCTCGCCCGACCCCGGCCACCTGGGGCCGCGGCGAACTGGCCACCCGCACCACCGGATCGGCGCACGGCCTGGACGACGGCACGCTGCTGTCCCGGCTGGTCCTGCGCGGCATCGCGCTGGCGCACGGTGTCGAGCTCCCGGCAGACGCACCCGCACGCCGGGCCCTGTGGCGCATGGCCTCGGTCACCCCGGACGAGGTCTCCAGCACCGTTCTCTCCTACGGCCTGCGCCCCACCGGCGGCACCTGGCGGGAGGCGGCACTGCGCGAGCGCGCCGCCCACCACATGGAGACCCACCTGACCCTGCGCGAACTACGCAGCCTGACCCTGACCATGCCTCCCGGCACCCGGGTCCACGTCTGCGAGAACCCACGCGTGGTCGAGGCCGCGGCCGACTCCGACCGCACGGCGCCCCTCGTCTGCACCTCGGGAAGCGCGACGACGGTCGTCCTCTCCCTCCTGGACGCGCTGGCGTCGTCCGGCTGCGCCTTCGCCTATCACGGCGACTTCGACTGGCCCGGCATCGCCCTGGCCAACCGGGTCATACAGCGGTACGCGGCACAGCCGTGGCGCATGCGCGCGGCCGACTACGAGTACCTGGCGACCCGCGCGCAAGTGAACGGCACACCGTCGATCGCCCTCACCGGACCGTCGGCCGAGGCGGTGTGGGACACGGAACTGGCCCCCGCCATGGACGCCCTGGGCATCGCCCTGCACGAGGAGGCGGCGCTCGATCTGCTGCTGCAGGAACTGGACTGACACGCTGTGCGGTTGGGCGCTGCCTGGAGGCAGGGTCGAGAAGCTTGCCGAGTCGCTCGGCGTCACCCAGCTGGGTGGCTGGCCTGCCAGGAGTCGTCACGGTTCCGACCGTCCGCGCGGTCCGGTGCCGGCTACGCCGGTGCTCTCGGGTGGCCAGCGGTCCGCGGCGATCCATTGGGCCAGGGACGCCAGCGTGGTTTCGACGCTGTCCTCCATATAGCGACGGAGCGCCTCCAGGTCGGCGCGGGTCGTGCCGAGGACCGGGTCGAGGCGCAGGAGCTGCCAGGACTGCTGGACGAGCGTGCCGTCACCCTGGGGACGCAATGTCCAGCCCCACTGCACGATGCCGTCCTCGCGGCCACCGACGACGAAGCCGAACGCGATTGGGGGGTCGGCTCGCACGACTTGGGAGCGGGTGGTCCACTCCCTTCCGTCCTTGCGGTTGCGCCCGCTGAACCAGGCGCCGACGCTCGGCCCGGCACCGTGATCGTAGGCGACGTCGCTCGCATTGGGGCTCCAGCGGCTGATCGCCGACACGTCGCTGACCAGTTCGTAGACGCGTGCGGGTGCGGCGTCGACCCATGCCCGTCTGGTGAAGGCGAACTCTGATGCTGCCAGAGCCTCGAAGGGCTCCAGTCCGCTGGTGGTGGCGCTCAAGACATCCTCCTGGGTGCGGGGTGGATCGGAGGTGCCCAGCTCACCGAAGGTGCGGCCCGGCAGCCAGACCCGTCCGTGCCTATCCCCGGCCGGGGCAGGCACGGCGCCGGGGAGCGGTCGATACTCGGAGCCATGAAGGGTCAAGCACAGCTCGGAGACTTCCTCAGGACGCGGCGTTCCCAGCTGCGTCCCGCGGACGTCGGAGTACTCACCTACGGCGAGCACCGACGTGTTCCGGGGCTTCGGGGTGGGGCGACCGACATCGCCACCGACGGCGGATACGCCGGAAGCGGACGGCACTGAAGTCGCCCCGCGGGAACCGATGGCCCCGGCGCCGGTGCGCCGGGGCCTGCGCCTGCGTCGTGGCCCAGCGGACCACTCGGCTCAGGCGGCTCAGGCGGTGTGGATCTCCAAGGCGGCACGCACAGCGGACTCCACCGCTCCCTCGATCCACGCCGGCTTGACGGACGTGTGGTCCCCGGCGAAGTGCAATGGGCCTTCGCGCGTGGGGATGGCGGGCAGCAACTCCGTGTGCTGCCCGGGCAGGAGCACGGACGCCTCCCCGTAGGCGTAGGGGTCACGCAGCCAGCTCTGCGTGCGGCCCGCGCCGGTGTAGAAGACCTCGATGCGCTGGCCGTAGACCTGCTGGAGGCCGCACAGAGCGTGTGGGTATCGTGCCTCGTCGTCCAGGGAGTCCCAGCGCAGCGCCTCGTCCGCCCAGCTGTAGGAGGCCAGGACCACACCCCCCGCGCTGCCTGGAACGGGGTGGGAGGGGTGGAACATGAACCGGTTGGCGTTGTCCGACACCGAGCCGCCCCCCACGACGTCGACCGCCTCCGGCTGGTCGCGCGCGATAGCGCGGTTGGCGGCGTAGTGGGTGCGCTGACCCGCTGTGATGTGCCCGGCGGGCACGGAGGGATGGGTGCCGAGCAGGCTGCCGTCCGCGACGGCGCGGCCGGTGCGGTAGGCGTCGTACAGGCCCGGGTCGACGGCGTTCAGCTCGCGCTTCCAGTCGGCCTCGTCGAACTCCCACCAGCGGCGGCTGAACTCCAGCAGCACCTTCGTCGCGCTGTCGTAGTGCAGTTCGCAGACCGCGCGGCGCTTGCGGTACGACATGGGCG
The DNA here is from genome assembly GCF_042957035.1 of Streptomyces sp. NPDC008137. Classification (NCBI taxonomy): domain Bacteria; kingdom Bacillati; phylum Actinomycetota; class Actinomycetes; order Kitasatosporales; family Streptomycetaceae; genus Streptomyces; species Streptomyces sp. NPDC008137. The sequence goes on from NZ_JBIBHN010000017.1 coordinate 82,903, forward strand.
GGTCGATCTGTACGTGACGCAGTCCGGAGAACGGCACCGTGACCACGGCGACGTCCGCGGTGAACTGCTCGCGTACGACGGGACCGTCGCGGCCCTCGGACACAGTGTCCACCCATACGTGCGGGCCCTTGCCCCGGACGTGCTCGGCGTCCGGCGAAGGGAGGTCGGGGTGGTGGTACTCGATGCGCGTGACACGGCGGTCGAACCGCACGTCCTTGCGCACGCGTTCGAGGAGGGCGTCCGGCAGTACGGCCGTGCCGCCCTCCAACTCGTAGAAGGGCGTGTCGGGGCTGATGAGGGAGGAGCCGATGAAGCTGTGGATGAAGGCCAGCGGGAGGCGTGAAGTGAGGTTCTCCAGGGTGCCGATCAGATCGATGGTCCGCTCGTCGAGGCCGGCGTGCTCGGTCAGGAAGCGGAACATCGACCAGTCACCGAACCGCTGCACCACGCGGGCCCAGCCCCGCAGCCGCTCCGGGAGCGGCTTGTCGACCCGCTTGCCGTCGCGGTTGACGTAACTGAACTCGTCGCGCACCGGGTCCAGCACGGAGCGCAGGATGGCGGCGGCGGGGGTGTCCCAGTGGGCCTTGGGGACGCCGAAGGACCGGTTCACGCGCCGGGGCGCGCGGGCGTATTCGGCGCGCCGCATGCGGATACCGTTGACGTGGATCCAGGTGCGGCCCGCGGGGCGTCCCTCGTTGTCGACGTCGACGTAGTGGAAACGCCGCTTCTTCAGGTTGAACTGGTCGATCAGCTCCATCACCAGAGGGTGGCTGCCGGGGATGCGCATCGCGCCCGCCTCGGCGTACTGGCGGGGATCGGCGAAGGGCTGCTTGGCGCGTTCGTGGCCGCCGTTGCGGAAGGTCTTGACGCGTCCGCCCGCGCGGTTGCCGTTGGCCTCCAGCACCGTCACCCGGTGACCTGCCCTCTTCAACAGCCAGGCAGCCACCAGCCCGGCCGGACCGGCGCCGATGACCAGGACGTTCTTCGGGCGTGTCCGCCGCTGAGCGGGCAGGCCCTTCTCCAGGACGCGCTGGTAGCGCGGGACGAGGGGGCGGTCGTCGGAGTCCAGTACGAGCAGCGCCCGAGCGACGGCCAGGCACCGGTCGAAGTCGGTGGCACGGCCGGCGCCGGGGGCTGCCGTGGCGGGCGGGGCCGCGGAGACACCGCCGGTCAGGGCCGTCGCAACCGTGGCCGTGCCGGCCACCGCCGCGAAGCTCCGCCGGGAGAAGCCGCCGCCTGAGTGCACCACCGCGTGATCTTCAGTCATGGCGGCCTTTGTACTGGCGGCCGTGACCAGGCGTCCGCCCTTCGCTCCGGCGTTGACTCGAAGGAGCGAAGACGGGGCGATAAACCCTGACGTCACAGCAGGTCCGCCGACGTGGACGGCTCGGGAAACCCGAAGGGATGAATGCCGAGCGAACTCCGTCTGCCGCCGTGATCGATCCCCGACACTGCCACATGCGTATTCACATCCGTGCTCTCGGCGGGCCTGCGCGGCGCATCGCGTACGCGGCGCTGCGCAGGCCCCATGAGAGTGCGGGGCGGCGGAGGGGGAAGGGTGGCGCAGCGGCGCACTCCGTTCGGTGACAGAGCCCGTTACTGGTTCGACAGCACGCTGGCCCGCGGCGCCCCCGCTCTCGTCGGCTGGATGGCGCTGTTGTGTCTGGCCATCGTCGTCCCGGCCAGTGCGGTGCTGGTGTGGACCGACCCCGACGCGCCGGCGCCCCTGGCGGACCGGCTGACGGAGGTATGGCGCCTCACCGGGGAGACACTGCGGCTGGGCGGTGCGACGGGGGCGCCGCTGCGAGTGACGATGTCGGTGCTGCTCGCGCTGGTCGCTCTGCTGTACGTCTCGACGCTCGTCGGCCTGATCACGACGGCGCTCACGGAGCGGCTCACCGAGTTGCGACGGGGCCGTTCCACCGTGCTCGAACAAGGGCACGCGGTGGTCCTGGGGTGGTCGGAGCAGGTCTTCACAGTGGTGAGCGAGCTGGTGGCCGCCAACGCCAACCAGCGGCGGGCGGCCGTGGCTGTGCTGGCCGACCGGGACAAGACCGCCATGGAGGAGGCTCTGAGCACGAAGGTGGGTCCCGTCGGCCGTACGCGGCTGATCTGCCGCAGCGGCCCCACCACCGACCCGGCCGTGCTCACCCTGACCAGCCCGGCCACGGCCGGTGTCGTGCTGGTCCTGCCCCACGACGAGCCGGACGCCGACGCCGAGGTGGTCAAGACGCTGCTGGCGCTCAGGGCAGCCCTGGCCGGGGAGGGTTCCCGTCCGCCCGTCGTCGCCGCGGTCCGGGACGACCGCTACCGCCTGGCCGCCTGCCTCGCCGCCGGACCGGGCGGTGTCGTCCTGGAGAGCGACACCGTCACCGCCCGGCTGATCGTCCAGGCCGCGCGGCGCCCCGGGCTCTCCCTTGTGCACCAGGAACTCCTCGACTTCGCCGGCGACGAGTTCTACCTGATCAGCGAGGCGGCCCTGGCCGGCCGCCCGTTCGCCGACGCGCTGCTGTCCTACCCGACGTCCAGCGTCGTCGGGATGGTGCGAGGAGACACCCCCCTGCTCAACCCGCCACCGCAGACGCCCATCGCTCCGGACGACCTGCTCATCGTCATCTCCCGTGACGACGACACGGCCTGGCTGGACGACTGCGCGGGGTTGGTCGAGAAGGCGGCGATGGCATCCGGCCCTTCGACGCCCGTGCGACCGGAGCGGGTTCTCCTGCTGGGCTGGAATCGCCGAGCGCCGCTCATAGTCGACCAGTTGCGCCGCCGCGCCCGGCCCGGATCAGCCGTCGACGTGGTGGCGGACGGTCGTGAGGTGACAGCCCGGCAGGTGAGCGACGCCGACACGCAGAGCGGCACCGATCTGACCCTGACACTGCACCACGGGGACATCACCCGTCCCGAGACCCTGCGGCGTCTGGAAGTTCACTCCTACGACAGCGTGATCGTGCTCGGTCAGGACCCCGCTCCGGGGCAGCCGCCGGACGACCCCGACAACCGCACGCTCGTCACCCTGCTGCTTCTGCGTCAACTGGAGGAAGCCACCGGGCGCGAACTGCCGGTTGTCACCGAACTGATCGACGACCGCAACCGGGCGCTGGCCCCCATCAGCCCCGGAGCCGATGTGATCATCAGTGGCAAGCTCATCGGCCTGCTCATGGCGCAGATTTCCCAGAACCGGCACCTGGCAGCGGTGTTCGAGGAACTGTTCTCCGCCGACGGCACCGGGGTTCGCCTGCGGCCGGCCACCGACTACGTGCTGCCAGGGTGTGAGACGTCCTTCGCCACAGTCGTGGCCGCGGCACGTCATCGCGGCGAATGCGCCATCGGCTACCGAAGTCACGACGACTCTTCGACGAGTCCGGGCTACGGCGTGCGGATCAACCCGCCCAAAGCCGAGCGGCGCCGCTGGACGGTCGAGGACGAAGTGGTCGTCGTCGGCAAGGACTGACGGAAGGCTTCGGCAGGACGCGGGGGCGCTGTCCGGCGTCGGAATGCCGGAAGGGGTGTGTGCTGCCCCGCGCTACGGACACGCCGGGTCTGTTCACGCGGCACTCGTCAGCGGCGGACCGAGGTGGGTCACCCCGGACTGCGACGACCCGACGTACAACCAACCTCTGATCGACGAGAGGGATCTGACCCCACCGTTACCGCACCCCAAGGTCTCGGGCCACTTCGACGGCACCGAACAGAAGTCCAACCTGTATCTGCCGCCGAAGAGGCAGGGGCAAGCCCGCTTCTTCCCAAAGGTGTACCCGCTGACGGGCGAGAACGCCGGCGACCAGGACGTCGCCTTCGGCGCCGACAGCGGTGCCTACGTCGTGCAGACCAACGGCGGCACCGGATACCGAGCTGACGCCGCCGCGGCCAGGTTCTCGCGCATCCCTGCGCAGGAAGAGACCGTTCTGGCGATCGCCCCACCTGAGGGGTCATGGGGTAAGTCAGCATCTGGTCAGCACGCCCCGCACATTTCCGAGACGACTGTCGATCAGGCTCCTCTCGGACGCTCACAACAGCCTGTTCGTGCGAAGGGGCAGGCCGGGAGCCCTCTTGCCGGAGTGGAGCGATGTTCCTCACAATCTTCGAGTCGAGCGCGTGCCAGTTGTAAAGTGAAGACCGCCCTTGACCTGCACAAAGCAGGCAGGGAGCCGTCTTCCAGGAGTCCAAAGTGCTGCGTACTCTGTTCAAGTCCAAGATCCACCGCGCCACCGTCACCCAGGCCGACCTGCACTACGTGGGATCGGTGACCATCGACGCCGACCTGCTCGACGCCGCCGATCTGCTGCCCGGCGAGCTCGTGCACATCGTGGACATCACCAACGGCGCCCGGCTGGAGACGTACGTCATCGAGGGCGAGCGCGGATCCGGGGTGATCGGGATCAACGGGGCTGCCGCGCATCTCGTGCACCCCGGCGATCTCGTGATCATCATCAGCTACGCACAGGTGACGGACGCCGAGGCGCGGGCACTCACCCCCAGGGTCGTGCACGTGGACCGCGACAACAAGATCGTGGCCCTGGGCGCCGACCCGTCCGAGCCGGTGCCCGGCTCGGACCAGCAGCGCAGCCCGCAGGCCGTCGGGGCCTGACCGGACCCACGGGACAGGAGCACGTCCGTATGAAGGACCTGGAGATCCGCGACGACCGGGCGGCCGGCCGCCTGGAGGCGCTGACCGGCGGTGAAGTCGTCGGCCGCATCGAGTACTTCGTCCTCGAGAGCCCCGAGCGCGCGCTGGTGCCCGTCCACACGATCGTCGAACCGGCCCATGAGGGCCAGGGCATCGCGGGGTCGCTGGCACGTGAGCTCCACGCCATCGCCGCACGTGAGCACAGCCCGGTCGTCTCGTTGTGTCCCTACGTCACCCGATGGGCCGAACGCCACCCCGACGAGGCTCGCCCGGCCGGTCAGGACCTGCTGACGGCGGCGAAGGAGTGGCTGGCGGAGCATCCCGGACGCTTCTGACGGACGAGGCGCACCGGCTGGGCAGGGCCGCGTGCTCTGCGAGCCGGACCCGGGGCGTGTTTCCGCCGGACACCCGGGATCGATCACCTCGACCCAGCCCGGCAGGGTCCCGCCCCGCGCAGCCCACTCGCCCGCCACTACCCCCACCTGGTCCCTTCCCCGTCCCGCGCCGGAGTGACTGGGGAAGCAGGTGCCGGGTAGGCGGGGGAGTAGTCCAGAGCCGGAGTCGATCGACTGGCTGGAGGGCCTCATGACGAATCCGTTTCCCGACCCCGTGCATCCGGGGCCGACACCGGGCCCGGATCCCCAGCGCCCGGAGCCGCGCCCCGACCCGGTGCCGGATCCGCAGCCACCGCCGGGCCCGGAGCCGACACCGCCGCCCCCGTCCCCGACCCCGCCCCCGGGGCCGGACCCCGTGCCGGGTCCCGACCCGTCACCCATCCCCCCGGGCCCGGAACCCGTACCCAGCCCCGAGCCGGGCCCGCCGCTCTCCTGAACGACAGACGACACCAGAACGAGAACGAGAAGGGGCCGGTGGACTGCCAGTCCACCGGCCCCTCACCGTTCCCTCAGCGACGAGCGCCTACGCGGAGACCTCCGACCGGTCCCCGCCCCACAGCGTGTGGAACGACCCGTCCCGGTCCACCCTGCGGTACGTGTGCGCACCGAAGTAGTCCCGCTGCCCCTGCGTCAGCGCAGCCGGCAGCCGCTCCGCGCGCAGCGCGTCGTAGTAGGCGAGGGCCGCGGCGAAGCCCGGCGTCGGCACACCCTGCCGCGTCGCGGCGACCAGCACCTCGCGCCAGTCGTCCTGGGCGTCCGCGATCTCCTGCGCGAACGTCGCGTCCGACAGCAGGCTCGGCAGGTCCGGCCGGGTGTCGTAGGCGGAGCGGATCCGGTCCAGGAAGGCCGCGCGGATGATGCAGCCGCCGCGCCACAGCGCGGAGACCGCACCGAGGTCGATGTCCCAGCCGTACTCGTCGCGGGCCGCGTCGATCTCGTGGAAGCCCTGCGTGTACGACACGATCTTCGACGCGTACAGCGCCTGCTCCACCCGGTCGGCGAAGGCCTGCGCCTCCGACTCGCTGAGCGGCTTCGCCTTCGGCCCGGCGAGTTCGCGTGAGGCCTCCCGAAGCCCCGCGTGACCCGACAGCGAGCGCGCGAAGACGGCCTCCGCGATACCGGACACCGGAACGCCCAGGTCGAGGGCGATCTGGACCGTCCAGCGGCCGGTGCCCTTCTGCTCGGCCTGGTCCACCACGACGTCCACGAACGGCTTGCCCGTCTGAGCGTCGACGTGCGACAGCACCTCGGCCGTGATCTCGATCAGGTAGGAATCGAGACGGCCCTGGTTCCAGGTGCGGAAGATCTCCGCGATCTGGGAGGGGGAGTAGCCGGCGACATCACGCAGCAGCTGGTACGCCTCGCCGATGAGCTGCATGTCCGCGTACTCGATGCCGTTGTGCACCATCTTCACGAAGTGCCCGGCACCGTCCGGACCGACGTGGGAGACACACGGCGAACCGTCGGCCGCCTTCGCCGAGATCTTCTCCAGCATCGGACCCAGCGAGTCGTACGACTCCTTCGGGCCGCCCGGCATGATGCTCGGCCCGTTGAGCGCGCCCTCCTCGCCGCCGGAGACGCCCATGCCGACGAAGTGGATGCCCTGCTCGCGCAGCTCCCGCTCCCGGCGCCGGGTGTCCGCGAAGTGCGCGTTGCCGCCGTCGATGATCATGTCGCCGGGCTCCAGCAGCGGGGCGAACTCCTGGATCACCGCGTCCGTCGGCTCGCCGGCCTTCACCATCACGACCAGCCGCCGCGGCCGCTCCAGCGCCGCCACGAACTCCTTGGCGCTCTCGCACGCGACGAAGTCCCCCTCGCCGCCGAACTCCTCGACCAGGGCGCGCGTGCGCGCGGGCGTCCGGTTGTGCACCGCCACCGCGTAGCCGTTGCGGGCGAAGTTGCGGGCGAGGTTGCGGCCCATGACCGCGAGACCCGTGACGCCGATCTGCGCTGTACTGCTCATTCGGTTGGCTCCTAAAGACCTCGGTATCGGTGCTGCCGGTGGTGTCCACCAGCATGCCCCCGTCGACCATCCTGACGTGCCGCTACTCCGTCCGCACGCGCGGGTCGTACGACGTCGCGCAGCGTGATACGCACGAAAGCCCCGTCGCGCTCAGCCGATGTACGCGTACCCGCGCACGTCGCACCCGCGCACCGAGTGGCGTACGCGGTGCACGGCCGTGGCGCACGTCGCGCAACAGGGGCCTCATACCGGCCATTTGGGCGCCTGGGCGGCTGATAGCCGTCTTGTTCTGGCCGGTTCGCAGCGCTTACTTTTGCCCCTCCTGACGCATGTCTAGGGGGGCACCCGATGGCCGTACGCGGCCGGCACCGCCGGTATCAGCCGAACAGGATCAACCGCGCCTCACTCACCGTCACGGCGGGTGGCGCGGGCATGGCACTGCCGTTCATGGGCACCGGCGCCGCCCACGCGGCGGACGTGGACACCTGGAACAAGGTCGCCGCCTGCGAGTCCACCAGCAACTGGAACATCAACACCGGCAACGGGTTCTACGGCGGTCTGCAGTTCACCCAGTCCACCTGGGAGGCGTACGGCGGCCGGACCTACGCGGCCCGCGCGGACCTGGCCACCAAGGACGAGCAGATCGCCGTCGCCGAGAAGGTGCTCGACGGGCAGGGCCCGGGCGCCTGGCCGGTCTGCTCGAAACGGGCCGGACTGACCCGGGGCGGAGTCGAGCCCGACATCCGGCCGGCCTCCGAGGGCACGAAGAAGGACGCGCGCAAGAAGCCCAGGACCTCCATCGAGGACGTGCGGCCGCAGTCCACGCCGCAGTCCCGGGCGGGCAGCGCCGAGATGTACACCGTCGTCCGCGGCGACACCCTCTCCGGTATCGCGTCCGACCAGGAGGTCCGGGGCGGCTGGCGGGGTCTGTACGCCGCCAACCGCTCGGCCATAGGAGCCGACCCCGACCTGATCGTGCCCGGTCAGCGGCTCGCGCTGAGCGGCGAGGGCGCCACGAAGACGCGTCCCGCGCACAAGCCGGCCCCGGCGGCCAAGCCGTCGCCCAAGAAGCCGGACCGTGCGAAGGAACGTGCCAAGGACCGCTCCAAGGAGGAGAGCAAGGAGCGCGCCGGAAGGTCCACGTCCGCCCGGCAGGGCCTCGTCGCCCCCGTCAGCGGCTCCCTGGGAACGCCCTACCGCAAGGCGGGCTCGTCCTGGTCGAAGGGCTACCACACCGGCGTCGACTTCCCCGTGCCCACGGGCACGTCCATCAGGTCGGTCGCGGCGGGCAGCGTCGTCAGCGCGGGCTGGGGCGGCTCCTTCGGCTACCAGGTCGTGGTCCGGCACGCCGACGGCCGATACAGCCAGTACGCTCACCTGTCGGCGATCTCCGTGCGGGACGGGCAGACGGTGACCGCCGGCCAGCGCCTCGGCCGCTCCGGCTCCACCGGCAACAGCTCGGGCCCGCATCTGCACTTCGAGGTGCGGACGGGGCCCGGTTTCGGTACGGACGTCGACCCGGTGGCCTATCTCAGGGCCGGCGGCGTCACGATCTGACGCGGGTGCGGTGCCGGTCGACCGTGGGGAGCGGGACGTACGGGATGCCGTAGAAGGGCACGTAGGAGAGCGGGCGGCGTTCGCCGGGACCTGAGGTCACCGGCGGTTCCCCGCTCTCGTACGGCATGTCCGGCGCGGCCTCGGGCCCGGCGGCGGCCAGGGGCGCCGTTTCGTCCCCGGACCGCTTACGCCCGACCGGGCCACGCTCCCCTGCCCCGGCACGCGCCTGCGGCAGCGCACCCACGGCCGCGGGTGGCGCCCCGACGGTCCCGGTCAGTGCGCCCAGGGGTTCGTCCGAACCGCTCACCGCTTCGGCCAGGCTGCCCGCGCCTGCGGGCGACGCCCTCGCGGTCTCGGGCGGTGCGCCGATCTCGGCCGGAGCGCTCCGGGGCGCGGGCGAGCCGTCCACTGGCCCGCCCAGGGCGCCCACGCCGACGGGCGCCGCCCTCACGGTCTCGTGCGGCGCGCTCAGGGGCTCCGGCAAACCGTTCACCGCCCCGGCCGGGCTGCCCACTTCGACGGGCGACGCCCACACGGCCTCGGGCAGCGAGCCCCTGCTTCCGGGCAGGCCGCCCACCGCCCCAACAGCGTCGCCCTTGCCCGCGGACCCGGCGCTCACCGGCTCCGGCCGGCCCCGTCCGCTTCCGGCAGGCTCGGGCAGCGTTCCCGACGTCCCGAGGCCCGTGTCGACGGGGACCAGGTCCGTGTCGACGGGGACCAGGCCCGTGTCCGCGACCTCCAGGCCCGTTCCCGAGCTCTGCGGCTGGCCCTGCGCGAGCCGTTCAGTCGTCAGCAGGATCAGCCCGCCCGCCGCCACCACACCACAGCTCAGGGCGAGTGCTGTGCCCGTCGTGCCGTAGCGGAAGGTTTCTCCGAACATCGTGATGCCGACCGCGGCCGCGACCACAGGGTTCACGACCGTCAGCGTGGCCAGCGGGGCCGTGAGGCCGGCGCCCCGGTACGCGGCCTGCGACAGCAGCATGCCCGCCGTCGCGAGGACGCCGATGACGGCGAGCGAGGGCACGTCGGCCGCCGACACACCGCCGGTCCAGTCGACCGCGACGGTCTTGGTGAACACCGAGGACATGCCGAACGCGATACCGGAGGCCGTCGCCAGCAGCATGCTGCGCACCGCCGGGTGCCGGTGCGCGGCCCGGGCGGCGATCATCAGTGTCACGACCGCACCCGCGGTGACGACGGCCACGGCCACCCGCTGGGCCGTGTCCAGCGACCGCGCGTCGGACGCCGCGACCAGGGACAGCAGACCGGCGAGCCCCACCGTCGCCATGATCGCGCCCCGCCAGGCCGTGGCACCCGCCTTGCGGCCGACGAACAGCGCCGCCATCGGCAGGGCCACCACGATGGTCAGCGCGCCCAGCGGCTGCACCAGGCTCAGCGGACCGTACGCCAGCGCCACCACGTGCAGCACTCCGCCGAGGCCGTTGAGGCCGACCGCCGCCCACCAGCCCGGCCGGCGCAGCGGCGCGTACTGCTCGCCCGGCGAGGACTCCGCCACCCGCTCCTGCACGATCGCCCCACCCGCGTACGCGACGGCGGACACGAGGGAGAGCAGGACGGACAACGCGAGGGCGCTCATCGGCTGCTCCTCTGCGTCAGGCGGGGGCATTCAGCCCGGCGCGGCGAAAGGTCGGCTTTCATGACCAACACCCTGCCGTGTCCAGGTCTTCCCGTCGTCGTCCCTGAGCACTCATTGGGTCCTACTGCCGATGGAGTACGAGGGGAGCACCCTCATCCCCAGGGTGGGCGACCACGGTCGGGGGCCACCGGGTCGCGTCCCCTAGGGGCCTTGGTACTACTGGTCTTCGTGGACCTCGACCCCGGCCTCGCCGCACTCCGCCCGCTCGGCGGCTTCTTCGTGCTGCGCACGGAAGGAGCGGCGGCCAGGCCTCTTCCCACTCTCGCACAGGCCTACCGCGAAACGTCACCGGACGAGTACGGAAATCCCCTGATTTTTCGCGTCCATAAGGTGGCCGGAGCCCTACACGCCCCGGAGTTGCGCATCGCCGCGTCCGTGGCCCACCTGGGCCTCGCGGCCCGCCTGTGGTCCGTCGCGCTCGGCTGCGCCGTCCTGTACGGCGGCGTCCCCGACCTCGACGCCCGGCTGCTGCGCTGGGACGCCGACGGCAGCGCCCCCGACGACCTGTGGCTGACGGACGTACGGCCGCTCCCCGGGGCGGACGCGGCGACGCTCGCGGACACGGTCTTCCACGGCCACCTCGAACCCCTGGCGACGGCCCTGCGCGCCCACTACCGCCTGGCCTCCGGTCTCCTGCGCGGCAACGCCGCCTCCGCGCTGGCGGGCGCCGCCCGCGAACTCGACCGCTGGGCCCGGCGGCACGACCGTGGCGACACCGCCGCCCGGGCCCGCTCCCTGGCCGCCGAACTCCTCGCGCACCCCCTGCTCACGGGCGCCGGAACCCTCACCGGCACCGCCTTCCGGCGCCGCAGCTGCTGTCTCTACTACCGGGTGCCCGGCGGAGGTGTCTGCGGCGACTGTTGCTTCACGAGGCCGCCCCGCTCTTCCCCACACGCCACATCTGGGTGACCATGAAAGGGAACGGCCGCTGAGAGCAGGGAGTTGCGGGTGCGAGTGGGACTGCTGACCCGGGAGTACCCGCCGGATGTGTACGGCGGTGCGGGCGTCCATGTCGAGTTCCTGGCCCGCGAGCTCAGACCGCTCGTCGACCTGGACGTGCACTGCTGGGGCGAGGGCCGGGCCGACGGCGTGCGGCGCCACCGCTCCTGGTCCGCGCTCGACGGCGCCAACGACGCGCTGCGCACCTTCTCCGTCGACCTCGCCATGGCCGCCGCCCTGGAGGGCCGCGAGCTGGTCCACTCCCACACGTGGTACGCCAACCTCGGCGGCCACCTCGCCAAGATGCTGTACGGCATCCCGCACGTCATGACCGCGCACTCCCTGGAGCCGCTGCGCCCCTGGAAGGCCGAGCAGCTCGGCGGCGGCTACGAGCTGTCGAGCTGGGCCGAACGCACCGCGATCGAGGCGGCCGACGCGGTGATCGCCGTGTCCGGGGCCATGCGTGAGGACATCCTCGGCTGCTACCCCGCACTGGACCCGGAGCGGGTCCACGTCGTGCACAACGGCATCGACACGGCCCTCTACCGGCCCGACCACGGCACGGACGCCCTGGACCGGATCGGACTCGACCGCTCCCGTCCGTACGTGCTGTTCGTCGGCCGTATCACCCGGCAGAAGGGCGTGCCCCACCTGCTGCGCGCGGTGCGGGACATCGACCCGGCCGCGCAGGTCGTGCTGTGCGCGGGCGCGCCGGACACGCCGGAGATCGACCAGGAGTTCCGCGAGCTGTTCGGGGAGCTGAGCCGGGTCCGCGACGGAGTGTTCTGGATTCCGCGGATGCTGCCGCGCCCGGAGGTGATCCAGCTCCTCACCCACGCCGCCCTGTTCGTGTGCCCCTCGGTGTACGAGCCGCTCGGCATCGTGAACCTGGAGGCGATGGCCTGCGGCACGCCCGTGGTGGCCTCGGCGGTCGGCGGCATCCCCGAGGTCGTGGACGACGGCAGGACCGGTCTGCTCGTCCCGGCCGGTGACGACTTCGAGGCGGGTCTCGCCCGGGCCATGGACACCGTCCTGGCCGACCCGGAGAGCGCCGGGCGGATGGGTGAGGCCGGGCGGGAGCGGGCGGTCGGCGAGTTCGGCTGGGACGCGGTGGCCCGCCGCACGGTCCGGCTCTACGAGGAGATCCTCAAACAGGCTTAGCCCCCGCTGCACAGGGGCAGGCATCGGGAAATCGGCGTGAGGGGAGCGGCCATGCGTCGTGGTGGTCCTTCGGTCCTGGGAATCGTGCTGGCCGGCGGCGAGGGTAAACGCCTGATGCCCCTGACGGCAGACCGGGCCAAACCCGCGGTCACCTTCGGCGGCACCTACCGCCTGGTGGACTTCGTACTGTCCAACCTCGTCAACGGCGACATCCTGCGCATCTGCGTCCTGACGCAGTACAAGTCGCACTCGCTGGACCGGCACATCACCACCACCTGGCGGATGTCCAACCTGCTGGGCAACTACGTCACGCCGGTGCCCGCCCAGCAGCGCCTCGGCCCGCGCTGGTACCTGGGCAGCGCGGACGCGATCCTGCAGTCGCTGAACCTCGTCTACGACGAGCAGCCCGAGTACGTCGCCGTCTTCGGCGCCGACCACGTCTACCGCATGGACCCCCGCCAGATGCTCGCCCAGCACATCGACAGCGGCGCGGGCGTGACGGTGGCCGGGATCCGGGTGCCGCGCACCGAGTCCTCGTCGTTCGGCGTGATCACGCCGGGCTCGGACGGCCAGACGGTGGAGCGCTTCCTGGAGAAGCCGACGGATCCGCCCGGCCTGCCGGACGACCCCGACATGGTCTTCGCCTCCATGGGCAACTACATCTTCACCACCAAGGCCCTCATCGAGGCGCTCCGGCGGGACGCGGAGGACGAGTCCTCCGTGCACGACATGGGCGGCTCGATCCTGCCCCAGCTCACCGACCGGGGCGAGGCGGCGCTGTACGACTTCAGCGCCAACCACGTGCCCGGTGAGACCACCCGCGACCAGGGCTACTGGCGGGACGTCGGCACGCTGGACGCCTACTACGAGGCCCACATGGACCTGATCGCCGAGCGCCCCGCCTTCAATCTGTACAACCGCGACTGGCCGATCTACACGCACTCGTACCAGCTCTCGCCGGCCCGCTTCAACGCCGGCGGCATCGCCAGCGAGTCCATCATCAGCGCGGGCTGCCTGGTGCGCGGCCAGGTCACGCGGTCCGTGCTGTCGCCGGGGGTCGTGGTGGACCCGGGGGCCGTGGTGCAGGGCTCCGTCCTGCACGACAACGTGCACATCGGCCGGGGCGCGGTGGTGCGCGGCGCCGTCCTCGACAAGAACGTCGAGGTGCCGCCGGGCGCGACGATCGGCGTCAACCCGGAACGGGACGCCGAGCTGTACACGGTGTCCAAGGGCGGCGTGATCGCGCTGGGGAAGGGGCAGTTGGTCACCTGACGGGTCCCTGCCCGGGGACTTTGTCCTGCCTATGGACGAAGAGCGGAAATCCGTGTTGTCATGCCCTCGCCCGTTCATGACATCGTTGTAAACGGAGGTTCCGTGCGTACCGGACCCCTCAGAAACCGGCTCGCGTTACTCCTCGCCGCGTTCCTCGCCCTCACCGGCCTGACCGCGGCCCCCGCCCTCGCGGACGACCCCGCCGAGATCCACGGCCTGAAGGGCGAGTACTTCACCCACTCCGCCCCCGGCGCCTTCGACTTCCACACCCTCAAGGCGACGACCTTCGACCAGGACCTCGACTTCGACAACCTGGAGCCGCGCCTGAACTTCACCACCGGCCGCTCGGACGACGTCAGTGTCCGCTGGACCGGGAAGATCGTCCCGGAGAAGACCGGCCCCCACACGTTCTCGGTCATCGGTGACAACGGCTTCCGCCTCTGGATCGACGGAAAGCCCCTCATCGACCACTGGGTGGACGACTGGGACCGCGAACAGACGGCCCAGCCCGTCGACCTGACCGCGGGCCAGGCCTACGACATCAAGGTCGAGTACTTCGAGCACTACGGCGGCTCCAACCTCCACCTCCGCTGGACCCGGCCGGGCTCCGCCAAGGAGCCCGTCCCGCAGTCGGCGTTCCGCCTCCCCGACGGCTTCGACTACGACGGAGCCCTCGCGGCCACGGTCCAGGCCACCGGCCGCACGCTCAAGCTGGACTTCGCCCAGCCCCTGGCCGCACCCCCGGCGGGCTTCACCGACCACCTCAAGGCGGTGATCGGCGGCGCCGAGTGGCCCCTGGGCGCGGCGCGACCGGACCCGTCCGACCCCACCTCCCTCCTGGTCGCCCTCGATGAGCCGGTCGTCGGCAACAAGACCGGCACGGCCCGCGGTACCGCCGACATCCGCTACGACGGTCAGGGCGGTCTCTCCGACATCGAAGGCAACGTTGTCAAGGCGTTCATGACCAGCGGCCCCAATCGCTCGACGCACCAGCTGAGCACCCGCTGGGCCGACGAGGTCGGGCCGGAGAACGCCCACCCCGAGTATCCGCGCCCGCAGCTCACCCGGAACGCCTGGCGCAGTCTCAACGGCCGCTGGCAGTTCGCCGCCGCCGAGCCCGGCGAGCAGCCGCCCGTCGGCAGGACCCTGAAGGAGCGCATCCTCGTCCCGTACCCGGTGGAGTCCCAGCTCTCCGGCATCGAACGGCACGAGGACCGCATGTGGTACCGCCGCACCTTCACGGTCCCGCGCGACTGGGACATCGGCTCAGGCAAGCGGCTCAAGCTCAACTTCGGCGCCGTCGACTGGCGCTCGGAGATCTACGTCAACGGCACCAAGGTGGCCGAGCACGAGGGCGGCTACGACAAGTTCGGTGCCGACATCACCGACGCGCTGAAGCCCGGCCGCACCCAGGAGCTGATCGTCGGCGTCTACGACCCGACCGACGCGGCATCCGGCGAGAACCCGCCGCTCGGCAAGCAGCGCCTGGACCCGAGCGGCATCTGGTACACCCCGTCCTCCGGCATCTGGCAGACGGTCTGGATGGAGCCGGTGGCCCGCGACCACGCCGACTCCCTCAAGCTCACCCCGGACGTGGCCGGCGAGAAGCTGACGGTGGAGGCCCGGGGCGTCCGGGACGGCGTACCGATCACGGCGACGGCGTACGACGGGAAGCGCGTGGTGGCCACGGCGAGCGGCCGCACCGGCAGCCCGCTGACCCTGACCGTGCGCGACCCGCACCTGTGGTCCCCCGACGACCCCTTCCTCTACAAGCTCAAGGTGAAGGTCGGCGCCGACCGGGTCGGCAGCTACTTCGGGATGCGCTCCATCGCCGTCGAGAAGGTGAACGGCGTTCCGCGCACGGTCCTCAACGGTGAGCCGGTCTTCATGATGGCCACCCTCGACCAGGGCTTCTGGCCGGACGGCCTGCACACCGCGCCCACCGACGAGGCCCTGGCCTACGACCTGAAGGCGCACAAGCGGCTCGGCTTCAACTCCGTCCGCAAGCACATCAAGGTCGAGCCGGACCGCTGGTTCCACTGGGCCGACCGGCTCGGGCTGCTGGTGTGGCAGGACATGCCCGCGATGACGGCCGGGGTGAACCCGAGCGCCTCCTCCCGTGCGCGCTACGAGCGCGAGATGAAAGAGATGATCGACGAGCACATCAGCAGCCCGTCGGTCGTCATGTGGGTGACCTTCAACGAGGGCTGGGGCCAGTACGACGTGGGCCGGGTCGCCGAGCAGGCCAAGGCGTGGGACCCGACCCGGCTGGTCAACGGTCAGTCCGGGCTGAACCTCGGCGCCGACGGCGGCACGGGCGACCTCATGGACGAGCACGGCTATCCCAGCCCGGCCCTGCCACCGCGCCCGGACGGTGAGCGTGCCCTGGTCAGCGGCGAGTACGGCGGCCTCGGCCTCGCGGTGCCCGGCCACGCCTGGTCGGTGCAGCAGTCGTACGTCGACGTGGACCCGGCCACCTACACCGAGGACTATCTGGCCAGGCTGGACGAGGTCCGGGCCCTGGTCTGCCGGGGCAGCAACGGCGCCGTGTACACCCAGATCACGGACGTCGAGGGGGAGCTGAACGGCTTCCTGACGTACGACCGGGCGGTGCTGAAACCGGACACGGCCCGGCTGAAGGCCGCGCACCAGGCGTTGATCCGTGACGCCTCCCGGGTGACTCCCACGGGGTGCCCGGCGGCGCAACCTGTGCTGGACTGACATCACATGCACCATGAGTCCCGCCCCTCTCGCCGGGGCGGGACTTAATCTGCTGTTAACTGTACGTAGCCTGATCGTACTTGACCGTAATCGGCTGGGGGCGGTTGACTGCTGACCCACCCCGTCGTCGACGCGAGGCAAGCCCTTGACTGCTGACCTGCTCGCTCCTCTCGACCTGGCGTTCTGGAACCTCGAGTCCGCCGAGCACCCGATGCACCTCGGGGCGCTCGGGATCTTCCCGGCCCACTCGCCGGCGGCGGGCGCCCACGCCGCGGACCTGCTCGCGGCCCGTGCCGCCGGCGTCCCCGGACTGCGCATGCGCATCCGCGACGTGTGGCAGCCGCTGCCCTCGGCCCTGCGCCGGCCGCACGCCTTCGGCGGCGCGGCCCGGGAGGCGGACCCGGACTTCGACCCCCAGCACCATGTGCGGCTGCACGCCCCGACCGCCGACTTCCACGCGAGGGCGAGCCGGCTCATGGGACGTCCGCTGGAGCGCGTCCGGCCGCCCTGGGAGGCCCATGTGCTGCCGGGCGAGGACGGCGGCTCCTTCGCGGTGCTGTTCAAGTTCCACCACGCCCTGGCCGACGGGCTCCGGGCACTGACCCTCGCCGCGGGCCTCATGGACCCGATGGACATGCCGGCGCCCAAGCCGCGCCCCGCCGCGCCCCCGCGCCCTCTGCTGCCGGACGTGCGCGACCTGCCCGGGCTGGTGCGCGGCGCCCTGTCCGACGTGTCCAGGGCCCTGGACATCGGCGCCTCCGTCGCCCGCTCCTCCCTCGATGTGCGCTCCACCCCCGCGCTCACCTGCGAACCGAGCGGCACCCGCCGCACCGCCGGAGTGGTGCTCGACCTCGACGACGTGCACCGCGTCCGCAAGACCGTCGGCGGTACCGTCAACGACGTGCTGATCGCCGTCGTCGCGGGCGCCCTGCGCCGCTGGCTCGACGAGCGCGGCGACGGCAGCGAGGGTGTGGCGCCCCGCGCCCTGATCCCCGTCTCCAGGCGCCGCCCGCGCACCGCCTGCCCACAGGGCAACCGGCTCTCCGGTTACCTGATACGGCTTCCGGTGGACGACGAGGACCCGCTGGCGCGCCTCGCCTCGGTCCGCACCGCCATGGACCGCAACAAGGACGCCGGCCCCAACCGGGGCGCGGGCGCCGTCGCCCTGCTCGCCGACCACGTCCCCGCCCTCGCCCACCGGCTCGGCGGCCCGCTGGTCGGCCAGGCGGCACGGCTCTGGTTCGACATCCTGGTGACCAGCGTGCCCCTGCCCAGCCTCGGCCTGAAACTCGGTGGCAACCCGCTCACCGCCGTGTTCCCCTTCGCCCCGCTGCCTCCCGGCCACTCCCTGGCGGTGGCGGTCTCGACGTACCGGGGCAGCGTCCACTACGGCCTCGTCGCCGACGCCGAGGCCGTCCCCGACCTCGACCGATTCGCCGCCGCCGTCACGGAGGAGGTGCGGACGCTGATCACGGCCTGCGAGCCCTGATCAGGAGCGGGTTTGGCGGTCCGGCCCGGCGCTCCGTAAAATTCGCCCTTCGAATGCGGGCGCGACCGGCGCGCCGCGACGGCAGAGCAGGGAACGACAGCGGCGATGACGGTGACAGAGGACGGCCCGCAGGCCAAGGACGAGGCGAGCGGGCTCTCGTACGGACCCGGCATCGACCCGGAGCGTCTGGCCGTCTGCCTCAGCGTGCTCGAGGAACTCGACAAGCTGGAGGTCGACCACCCTGACGCCATCGCCGTGCGCCGGGCCACCGCGGGCGTCTACCGCACGGTCAAGCAGCGCCGCCGTCAGGAGCGCCGGGCCGCCAAGACCGCCCACGACAAGGCGGTCACGGAGGCCACGGCGACCGGCTCCGCCCAGCGCATCGACGACGAGACCGAGGGACTGCTGCCCTCCTCGAACACCGAGGAGGGCAGGATCGCCGGGATACTCCAGCGCCCGCGCTCCTGCTACACCTGCAAGGCCCGGTACGTGGAAGTCGACTACTTCTACCACCAGCTCTGTCCCGACTGCGCCCGCGTGAACCGCGAGAAGCGCGACGTCCGCGCCGACCTCACCGGCAAGCGCGCCCTGCTCACCGGCGGCCGCGCCAAGATCGGCATGTACATCGCGCTCCGGCTGCTGCGCGACGGCGCGCACACCACGATCACCACGCGCTTCCCGAAGGACGCCATCCGCCGCTTCAAGGCGATGGACGACTCCGCGGACTGGATGCACCGCCTGGAGGTCGTCGGCATCGACCTGCGCGACCCGGCCCAGGCCGTGGCCCTCGCCGACCAGGTCGCCGACGCCGGCCCCCTCGACATCCTCGTCAACAACGCGACGCAGACCGTGCGCCGGCTGCCCTCCGCATACGCCGCCCTGGTCGACGGCGAGAGCGCCCCGCTGCCCGCCGGGGAACTCCCCGCCCACCACGTCATCGGAGCCTTCAACTCCGGCGCGGTCGACGGCCTCGCCGCGCTGCCGCTCGGCACCAGCGGCCTCGACGCGCAGAAGGTCGCCGACCTCGCCCTGGTCGCGGGCAACGCCAGCGTCGAGCGGCACCTGGACGGCACGGCGATCGACGCGGGCGGGCTCGTGCCCGACGTGGTCGACTCCAACACCTGGGTGCAGACGATCGACCAGATCTCCCCGGTGGAGCTGCTGGAGACCCAGCTCTGCAACTACACGTCGCCGTTCATCCTGATCAGCGCCTTGCGTCCCGCGATGGCGGAGGCCGCGAAGAAGGCGGCGAGCGGGCGGGCGTACGTCGTGAACGTCTCGGCGATGGAGGGGGTCTTCGGCCGCGGCTACAAGGGCGCGGGGCACCCGAACACGAACGCCGCCAAGGCCGCGATGAACATGGTGACGCGGACCAGTGCGCAGGAGATGTTCCAGGCCGACGGGATTCTGATGACCTCGGTCGACACGGGGTGGATCACGGATGAGCGGCCTCACTACGACAAGCTGCGGCTGGCCGAGGCCGGGTTCCATGCGCCGCTCGACCTTGTCGACGGGGCGGCGCGTGTGTACGACCCGATCGTGCGGGGTGAGGCGGGGGAGGATCTGTACGGGGTCTTTCTGAAGGACTACGCGCCGGGTAAGTGGTAGCGGCCTTCCGGACGGCGTCAGCGGGCTGAGTGTGGCTTGTCGCGCCCACGCGGCGGAGCCGCACATTCATACCGCCCCGCGCCCCTGACAGGCCGGGGTGCGCGCTGCCCTTGCTCGAGTGCCGCCGTCCACCACCAGGTCCGCGCCGGTCACCCACTCCGCCGCGTCTGACGCCAGCCACACGACTGCCCTTGCGACATCCTCCGGCTCGCCGATCCGGCCGAGCGGCAGGCCGGATGCCACCTCGTGCTCACCGGGCTCCCATACGAACCGGGCCATCTCGGTACGTACCAAGCCGGGGGAGACCGAGTTCACACGTACCCGGGGCCCCAGCTCACCTGCCAGCTGCTGGGTCAGATGCAGCAATGCCGCCTTGCTCGTGCGGTACGCGCCCACGTTCGGGCCGACGTGTCCGGCGCCCTCCGTGCACACGTTGACCACCGCGCCGCCGTGTTCCGACATCCAGGACCGCCACGCGCACTGTACGAGCCGCAGCGGTGCCTCGACGTTGACGGCGAAGGCATCGCTCCAGTCCTCCGGGTCGACCTCCATCAGCGGTCCGTACGGCTGGTTGGTGGCCGCGTTGTTGACCAGGATGTCGAGGCGGCCGAACTCGCGCAGGGCCAGCTCGGTCAGGCGCCGGGGATGGCCGGGGTCGGCGACATCGCCCGCGAGCCCGATGCCGCCCAGCTCCTCGGCAGTGCGCTGTACCTCGTCGGCGTCCCGCGCGGTCACGCAGACCGATGCTCCGGCGGTCACCAGCTGCCGGGCGACGGCCAGGCCGATCCCGCGCGTCGCCCCCGTGACCACGGCGGCTCTGCCCTCCAGCCCGTACGACGAGGACCCCATCGGCGTACGGTCTCATGGCGCTCCGTCAGTCGACAGCCCCGAGACGGGAATTGCGCGCCGCCAAGAGGTGCAGCACAGTGCGCCAGTCCTCCAGGACCCCGGCGTCGAACCCGGCCGTGCGGCCCTCCTCGGTCGCCTGGCGCAGGGTGAGGAGGTCGTCGTCGAGGTCGTCGGAATCGTCCCGGCGGGGGCACCGGCGGACGAGGCGGGAGACCCGCTCGCCGAGCAGGGCGCGCACCGCGTGGGCCGCGTGGTCGGCGCGCGCGGCCGGATCGCCGGGCCACAGCAGTCCGCCGACGGGCTGCACCAGACCCGCCACTTGGAGCTCCTTGTCGGCCGGGCGGCCGCGGCGCAGCAGCGCGGCGGTCCGCAGCGCGTGGTCGTGGAGGTCGACCGGCGGGCGGTCGCGGTCCGGAGCGACCCTGGTGCCCCGGCAGGCGTGCAGCAGATCCATCAGCTCCTCGACGCTGCGCAGCTCCATGCGTCAGTCCTCCCGCGGGACAGCCGTTGCCGTGCGGCAGCAGATCATGGCGAGCTTTCGACTCAGCCAACGGCACTTGAACTGCGCAACCGTGTCGAAAGCACCTACGCCTCTGTACGCCGTTCGGGTGGTACTCAAATCGCCTGTAGATGAACAAAACGGCTTCTGAAGCCGAGTTGAACGCCGGATGACGCGCGATTGTTACCGGCCGTTTTCAGCCCCATCGAGCGGGGGTCCGCTCATTTGGTTAATCTGGTCCGGACGGACAGCAGTACGGGGTCCTACCCACACCCACGGTCCGTCATGGGACAAGCCGGTTCACCACGGCCTCTCCCGTGAGTCGACCGGCGCCACCGCGTCCGAACTGCTTTTGACATCAAACCCATACGGGGCGTCAGGCGCAGCAGGACCGGCGCGTGCGTCCCGAGGGTGACCGACACATAAGGAGTGCGCGGTGACACCGGAGAAGACGAATCGAGATCAGCGCCCCAAGGAACGCGGCGAGCGCGCCGGCCGACGGGCCGACGAGCTCGGCAGCCTCGACGTGTGGGCCCGGTCGGCCCCGATCCGCCTCGCGGGCTACGAGGAGGACCTCGCGGAGCCCCACATCCTGCCCAGCGTCGACTGACCAAGGGCGCACCCCCTCCGACTTCGCCGAACGCATGGGCGTGCCAGACTCACGCCCATGCTGATCAGGGAAGCAACGGCTGACGACTGGCCGCGTATCTGGCCCTTCTGGCACCACATCGTCGCCGCGGGCGAGACCTACGCGTGGGACCCGGGTACCTCCGAGGAGGAGGCCCGGGTCCTGTGGATGAATCCCGCGAAACAGGTCTACGTCGTCGAGGACGACGGCGGCGTCGTCGTCGCCTCCGCGTATCTCACCCCCAACTACGGTGGCCCCGCCGCCCGTATCGCCAACGCCGGCTTCATGGTCGACCCCGGCCAGGGCGGCCGTGGTTACGGCCGGGCCCTCGCCGAACACCTCCTGACCGAAGCCAGGGCCGCCGGTTACCGGGGCATGGTGTTCAACGCCGTCGTCGAGACCAACCCGGCCGTGAAGCTGTGGACCGCCCTCGGCTTCACGATCCTCGGCACGGTGCCGGAAGCGTTCGACCATCCCCGGGACGGCCGGGTCGGACTGCACATCATGTACCGGGCGCTCTGAGTATCAGGGGCGGACGTACGGCCGGGTCATGATCTCCATGTTGTGGCCGTCCGGGTCGTCGAAGTAGGCGCCGCGGCCGCCGAAGAGGTCGTTGACGCGGCCGGGTTCGGTGTGGCTCGGGTCGGCGTAGTACGTGACTCCGAGCGTCTCCAGGCGGCCGATCATGGCGTCGAACCGCTCCTCGGGCACGAGGAAGGCGTAGTGCTGCCCCTGGATCGGCTCGTCGCGCTTCTCGTAGTAGTCGAGGGTCACGCCGTTGCCCAGGTCGACGGGCAGGAACGGTCCGAAGGGGGCGCCGACCTCCAGGCCCAGGACGGCCGCCAGGAACTCCGCCGACAACCGGCGGTCCGAGGCGAAGACGGCGGTGTGGTTGAGGTGGGCGACGGTGGTCGGCAGGGCGGGCGGCGTGTGCTGTGCGTGGGACATGAGTGGATTCGTCTCCGGGTTTCGGGATCCGTGGTGAAGCGCCGCAGCGGCGCGGGGAGCGGGGAAACGGAGACGAGGGGCGGGGCTCGCGCCCTCTCCGGCACTCGGACGGGGCCGGGCGGGGTCACCCCCGCCGCGCTCACGCCGAGGCCGGGCGCCTCACTCGTGTATGGCCTACGGCCGACCCGGCAGTCACCCGGCCGACTCTAGTCCACCGGCGCCGTGCGCGGCCACGGGATTCTTGCCTCCAACTGCTGGGCCAGGGACAGGAGTCGGGACTCCGTGCCGGGGCGTCCCACCAGTTGCACGGCACAGGGCGCGCCGGAGGGAAGGGTTCCGCAGGGGACGGACATGGCGGGCCATCCGGTCAGGTTCCACGCGGGCGTCTGCGGCGAGTAGTTCGTGTTCGCCAGCACATTGCGCAGCCAGCCCCGCTCGTGCCAGGGCGCGGCCCGCGGGGAGCGGCGGGCGAGCGCGGGGGTGAGCAGCACGTCGTACTCGGCGAAGAAGGGCTCCAGACGTCGGCGCAGTCGTTCGCGGCCCGTCCCGGCGCGTGCCGTGGCCACGAAGGGCCGGCCGAGTGCGGAGTGGACCCGGGTGCGGCGGGTGAGCAGTCGCCGGTCGAGGTGCCGGGCGTCCGCGGCCGTGCCCGCCGTCCAGTGGATCAGCGAGGTCAGGGGGAGCGACATCGGGTAGGGCGGGTCGGCGCGCCGGACCTGGTGGCCCGCCTTCATCAGCAACTCGGCCGCCTCCCGGGCGGCGGCGGTGTACGGCCGGCTGATCGTGACCCCGGCCAGCGGGCTGCGCAGCGACACGGCGACCCGGAGGGCGCCCGGCTCGGACCCGGGCCCGGGCTCGGTGCCCGCGAGGACCGAGAGCATCAGGCGGGCGTCCTCGACGGTCGTGGCGAGGGGCCCGTTCTCCGACATGCCGAACCAGTCGCTGTCCCCGACGCCTGTCGGGACCACCCCGTGTCCCGGCTTGATGGTGACGAGGCCGCAGTTGGCGGCGGGTATGCGCAGCGAGCCCATGCCGTCGTTGCCGAGGGCGATCGGCACCATCCCGGCGGCGACCGCGGCGGCGCTGCCGCCCGACGAACCGCCCGCGGAGCGCGTCGGATCCCAGGGGTTGCGGGAGGTGCCCAGCACGCCGTCCGTCGTGCCGAAGACACACAGTTCGGGGACGTTCGTCAGCCCCACCACCACCGCGCCCGCCGCCCGCAGCCGGGCCACCGTCACATGGTCCTCGGTCGCGGGGGTGTCGGGTGTGGCGGCCGAGCCGACGCGCCGGGACTCGCCGCGCACCGCGAGGTTGTCCTTGACCGCCACGGGCACCCCGGCCAGGGGCAGATCCGCGAAGTCGCCGCGCGCGGCCACCTCCTCGGCCTCGGCCAGTGCCGTCCCGGCGCGCACCGTGCGGAAGGCCCCGACCCGGCCGTCGAGCCGCTCGATCCGGTCGAGGTGCTCGGCGACCACCTCGCGCGGGGTGACCCGCTTCTCGCGGACGGCGGCGGATATCTCGGCGGCGGTGCGGCCGGCCCAACTGGTCACAGAGAACTCCTCGGAGGGGAGAGGGACGGGCTTACTGGCGAGTACGTAGGGAGAACTGTGCACCGGCAGGGGGCGCACGTCGAGGTCAACGGCCGGACACCGCCCCTCAGTGGGCCCCGTGCACCCTAGGACATCCGATCAATGGCTCAACTTTCACGCCTGCCCGCCCCATTGACAGCCGTCGACGCCAGCTCAATGATCAGACCTCCGATGAATGGGGAGCCGTATGACTGAGTGCGGAAGACGGCGAACATGGTGGCCCGGGGCCCTGGCGGCACTGGCGCTGCTCGTCACGGCGGCGCCGGGGACACCCGCGGTCGCGCGCGAGGAGCCGAGGACACCCGTCACGGTGCCCGCGCTCACCGACTGGTCCCCGGAACCCGGCAGTTACGCCTACGGCCGGGACACCCGGCTGGTGGCCGGCACCGGAGCCGAGCGCCGGGTCGCCGGGACGCTCGCCGCCGACCTCCGGGCGGCCGGTCAGGGCTCGGTCCGCGTCGTAGGGGGTGGAGCACGGCCCGGTGACATCGTTATCGACATCCAGCCCGGCAGCTCCTCGCTCGGCCCGGAGGGATACGAACTCCACGCGGGCCGACGGCTGTCGGTGACCGGCGCGACCGAGACCGGCGCCTTCTACGGCACCCGGACCCTCCTCCAGCTCCTCGCCCGGGGCGACCGGATCCCCGCCGGACGCACCGTCGACGTGCCCCGCTACAAGGAACGGGGCGTCGGCGTCTGCGCCTGCTACGTCCATGTCTCCCTGCCCTGGCTGGAGAATCTGGTGCGCGAGATGGCGTACCACAAGGTCAACCAGCTGCTTCTCGAGCTGAAGGTGAAGAGCGACGCCCACCCCGAGGCCAACACCTGGGGCTACTACACCAAGGACGAGATCCGCCGGCTGGTCGCCCTCGGCGAGAAGTACCACGTCGAGATCATTCCCGAGATCAACTCACCGGGCCACATGGACCCGTGGATCGAGAACCGTCCCGATCTCCAGCTCACCGACACGGACGGAACCAGGCAGCCGTCCCGGCTGGACATCACCCGCCCCGAGGCCTTCGCCTACTACAAGAGCCTGATGGACGAGTACGCCCAGGTCTTCCCCGGGCGGGACTGGCACATGGGCGCCGACGAGTACATGCTCGGCTCCGACTTCGCCAAGTACCCGCAGGTCCTCGCCTACGCGCGCGAGAGGTACGGCCCGAACGCAACCCCCCAGGACGCGTTCGTCGACTTCGTCAACCGCGTCCACGCCTACGCGACGTCCAAGGGCAAGCGGCTGCGCATCTGGAACGACGGGCTCACCGGCGCCAACACCGTACCGGTCGCGGCCGGTACGACGGTCGAGCACTGGCTGAACGTGGCGGTCGAGCCGAGCCGACTCATCGCCGAGGGCTATCCCTTGATGAACGCCGCCTACGCGCTCTACCTGGTCCGCGGCGGCTTCCACACCGACACCGCGGCGCTGTACGACCAGAGCTGGGACCCGCGCGCCTTCGAGGGCGAGACGCTCACCTCCAGCCGAGGCGTCACCGGGGCGAAGATCAGCCTCTGGCCCGACAACGGCCGCGGGGAGACCGAGAACGAGGTGGCCGTCGCCCTGTGGCCCGCACTGCGGCACATCGCGCAGGCCACCTGGGGCGACCCGCGTCCCGACGCCACGTACGACGGGTTCACCGCGCGCGCCACGGCGGTGGGCCACGCGCCCGGCTTCCGTGACCTGACCCGGGTGCCGGTCGCGGACGGGACGTACACGTTCCGGGCATCCGGCCGTTCGTTCACCGCCGCCGTCCGGCGCACGGCCGACGGCTATGTCACCCTGCGGACCCGGGACGGCTGTCTGGAGGTGCGGGGCGGGAAGCTCACGCTCAACGTTCCCCTCCAGCCGGGCGTCGAGGTGACGCCGCAGACCTGCGACCCCGCCTCCACCCTCCAGCGCTGGGAGCTGGAGCCGGCCGGCGGAGGCGGACACCGGCTCGTCAACGCCATCACCCGGATGACGGTGAGCGTGACGGACGACGGCCGGCTCGCGCAGTACCCACCCGACCAGCGCACCCCCGCCGTCTGGCAGCTGACCTGAGGAGTCGTCGCCATGGCCGTGTCCCGACGCGTGTTCGTCGCATCAGCCGCCGTCCTCGCCGCGACCGCCGGCATGACGGCACCCGCACTGGCGGCCCCGCCGGATCCCCGTCGCAGCCGCATCCCCGTCGGCCCCGACGACTCTCCGGAGGACCTGGTCCGCAAGGCCTCCCAAGTGCGCCCCACCGCAGGGCAGATCGCCTGGCAGCGCCTGGAACGCACCGCCTTCCTGCACTTCGGCGTGAACACCTTCACCGGCCTGGAATGGGGCACCGGCGACGAGGACCCCGACGTCTTCCAGCCGGCCGGCCTCGACACCGACCAGTGGGCCCGCGCCCTGCGAGACGGCGGCTTCAAGCTGGCCATCCTCACCGTCAAGCACCACGACGGATTCGTCCTCTACCCCTCCCGCTACACCGGCCACACGGTGGCGTCGAGCAGCTGGCGCGACGGCCGGGGCGATGTCCTGCGCGACTTCGCCGACTCCATGCGGCGGCACGGCATCAAGGTCGGCGTCTACATCTCGCCCGCCGACGAGAACCAGTACCTGCACGGCGTGTACGCCAACGGCAGCGCCCGCGCCGACCGCACCATTCCCACCCTCGCCGACGGGGACGACCGCACCCCGCCCCGCTCGTACACGCTCCCCGCCACCGACTACGGCGCCCATATGCTCAACCAGCTCTACGAGGTGCTCACCGAGTACGGCCCGGTCGACGAGGTGTGGTTCGACGGGGCCCAGGGGCGCATTCCGCCGGACAAGGTCGAGAAGTACGACTGGGACAGCTGGTACAGCCTCGTGCGCTCCCTCGCCCCGGACGCCGTCGTCGCCGTGACCGGGCCGGACGTCCGCTGGGTCGGCAACGAGGGCGGGCTGGCCCGGGAGGACGAGTGGAGCGTCGTCCCCGTCCAGGAGAAGGACTACGGGCGGACCGACTACGCCCTCTCCTACGACGCCCCCGACATGGGCAGCCGGGACGCGCTGCTCGCGGCCCGGCCGGTCGCCGACTACCTCCAGTGGTGGCCCGCCGAGTGCGATGTGTCGATCCGGGACGGCTGGTTCTACCACGCCGACCAGCGGCCCAAGAGTGTCGAGCAGCTGACGGACATCTACTTCCGCTCCGTCGGCCGGAACTCGGTGCTGCTCCTCAACATCCCGCCGGACACCGCCGGGTTGCTGCCCGCCGCCGATGTCACGCGCCTGCGGGAGTTCCGCGAGCGGATCGACCGCGAACTGCCCGAGGACCTGGCGCACGGCGCCCGGACCAGTACCGCGTCGGGCCGGGTCACCGTCGACCTCGGCCGGGAACGGGAGGTGGACCGGGTCCGGCTGGCGGAGGACATCCGGTACGGCCAGCAGGTGGAGGGTTTCGTGGTGGAGGCGTACCGCGACGGCGGCTGGACGGAGGTGGCCCGGGCGGGGGTCGTCGGCGCGAGCCGGATCCTGCTGCTGCCCGGCGCCGTGCGGGCCCGGCGGTGGCGGGTGCGGGTGACCGGGGCACGAGGGGCCGTACGGATCGCGGAGTTCGGGCTGTACCGGTCCCGGGTGTGAACGGGGTCAGCGCAGGTGGCGTGCGAAGAAGGCCTCGGTGACGTCCATCTCCGAGGCCCACCGCGGCCCGAAGGTGTGCCCCTCGCCGGCGACGGTGCGGAGTTCGACGTCCTTGCCCGCCTCCTCGAACGTGGCGGAGACCTCCCGTGACCAGGCGAGGGGGCAGGTGTCGTCGGCGGTGCCGTGCTGGATCAGCAGGGGCTCGCTCACGCGGTCGGCGTAGGTGAGGGGCGAGACGCCGCGCCAGAAGTCCGGGTCCTCCTCGGGGGTGCCGTGCTTCTCCTCGATCTCGGCCACGAGGGGGTCGCCGTCCGGCCGCTGGAACCGGTCGATGTTCTCCTGCGGGCGGGCGCTCACCGGCGCGTACGCCACGGCCGCGTCGAACAGACCGGGCGCCACGACCAGCGTGTTGTACACGACCCCGCCGCCCATCGACCGGCCGAACAGGCCGAGACGGTCGCCGTCGATCTCCGGGCGCCCCGAGTCGCGCAGGGCCAGGGCGGCGCCGATGACGTCCTCGGTGTAGCCGAGCCGCAGGTTCACGTCGTTGGCGGGATCCTTGTCGGAGCGGGCGTGGTTGCGGTAGTCGGTGTGCAGGACGACATAGCCGTCCCGGGCCAGGCGGTCCTGTTCGCGTGGCATGCCCTGGCCGCTGAAGTAGGCGTCCGGGTCGATGTACCCGTGCGCCAGCACCAGCGCCGGGAAGGGGCCCTCGCCCTCCGGGATGTTCATGATCCCGGAGATCGTCAGGCCGTTGGCCTCGTACGTCACGGCGTACCGGGTGTAGGCGGAGTTCCGGTCCAGCACGGCCCCGAGGCGCAGCCCGGAGCCGGTGTGCTCGCTCCGCATCAGGGCGGGGAGGGAGACGGGGTCGGCCGGGGAGGGTGTGCCGCGAGGTCGCTCGCTCGTGGCGGGGGCCGAGGTCGGAGCGGCCTTGGGCGCGCCTTCGTCCCCACCGCCGGTGCAGCCGATCGCGACGGTCAGCAGCAGTCCGGCGGCGGCCCAGGCGGTGCGCCGTAGCCGCATACCGCCCATTGTCGCCCCACCGGTCGGCAAGCGGCAGCCCTGTGGCGCTGGTGCCGGGCGGCGGCACGGGGGCCGCGTACCGATCGCGCGACGGGCCCGCCCGGCCGCGCTGCTGCGTGCCGCATCGGTATCCCCGCGCGGGGCGCGTGTCGACGCAGGGTTCGGTGAGGCCGCACTGGACGCCGAGGACCCGACCACCGGGGCCCGTGGTGCTTCGTGTCGTCCGACCGTCAGGACACTCGTGACGTCCGGGTACGACATCGAAGCCGACCGCGAGACCGTCGCCCCGGGCCGGACCGCCAACCTCCTCCAGCTCCACCCCGACTTCCCGAACATGGGGGACGCCTGGGACGTCGACGCGTCCTACCGCAACACGGTCACCGACCTCACCGACGCGGACGAGGTCGCCCCGGACGGGGCGGCGTGCGGATCGTACGGACCCTCGGCGCATCCCGCGTCACCCAGCTGCTGTCCCTCGCGCCGGGTGAGCGGCGGCTGACGGTGGACACGGAGGTCGACTGGCACGAGACGGAGAAGTTCCTCAAGCTCGCCTGCCCGCTCGACGTGCACGCCGAACGGTACGCCCCCGGGACCCAGTTCGGGCACTTCCACCGGCTCACCCACACCAACACCTCCTGGGAGGCCGCCAAGTTCGAGGCGTGCAACCACCGCTTCGTCCACCTGGAGGAACCCGGCTGGGGCGTCGCGCTCGTCAACGACTCGACGTACGGCCACGACGTGACCCGCACGGTCCGCTCCGACGGCGACGGCGGCACGACCACCACCGTCCGCGTCTCCCCGCTGCGCGCCCCGCGATTCCGACCCGGAGACCGACCAGGGCGTCCACCGCTTCCGGCACGCACTCGTACCGGGCGCGGGCATCGCCGACGCGGTGCGCGAGGGCTGGCGGATCAATGTGCCGGAGCGGCGGCTCACCGGTGCCGCGGAGGTGGCCCCGCTGGTGACGGCCGACCGGGAGGCGGTGGTCGTCACGGCGGTGAAGCTCGCCGACGACGGCAGCGGGGACGTCGTCGTCCGGTTCCACGAGGCCTTCGGCGGCCGGACCCGCGCCACCCTCACCGCCGGGTTCGAGGTCGCGGCTGTCTCGGTCACCGACCTGCTGAACCGGCCGCTGGCCGACGCGACGGCACCGGAGGTCCGGGACGGGCGGATCACGGTGCGGCTGCGCCCGTTCGAGCTGGTGACACTGCGGCCGCGGTGCGCCCGATAGTCGGTGACGCAGGTCACAACCGTCGATGTCACATCGTGGTGAGCCGCCGACTCATAGGGGTGTACGCGAAACGACAACGACAGAGGAGCTCACCATGAGCGCGCGTCTGGACGTCTTCGCCCTCCCCGGCGCCGGCAAGGTCATCAAGCAGTTCACCGCACTGGGGCGGCTGGTCGTGGAATCACCGCTGCCGGCCGCAACCCGGGAGCTGGTCTCGCTCCGCGTGAGCCAGATCAACGGATGCGCGGTCTGCGTCGACATGCACACCAAGGAGGCGGCCGCCGCGGGCGAGAGCTCCGTACGGCTCCATCTGGTCGCGGCCTGGCGGGAGGCCACGGTGTTCACCGAGGCCGAGCGGGCCGCGCTGGAACTGGCGGAGCAGGGCACGCGGATCGCGGACGGTGCCGGTGGCGTCCCGGACGAGGTCTGGGAGCGGGCCGCCAAGCACTACGACGAGGAGCAGCTCGCCGCCCTCGTGACCCTGATCGGCTTCATGAACACCGCCAACCGGCTGAACGTCATGCTCGAGCAGCCGGCGGGCGGCTATCAGGCCGGCCAGTTCAAGTAGCGGCGGAGCACCGGGCCCTGGGACCGTCCTAGGGCCCGAGCTGCGCTCGCAGCCACTCCTCCACCTCGCCCACGTGCGCGGCCGCAGCCGCGCGGGCCGCCTCCGGGTCGTGGGCGGCCAGGGCGCGGTGGATCGCGGCGTGTTCACGGCGGGTGCGTTCGAAGGCGCCCTCCTCCTGGTAGCCGCGCCAGACGCGGGCGCGGAACGTCCGGGAGGACAGGCCCTCCAGGATCGCGGCCATGGTCTCGTTGCCCGCCGCCGCCGCGATCTCCCGGTGGAAGGCCAGGTCGTGGGCGAGGATCTCCTCCGGATCGTCCGTGGCGTTCATCGCCGCCAGATGCTTCCCGACCTCGGCCAGTTGGTCGTCGGTGATCCGGGCGGCGGCCAGTGCGGTCGCCGTCGACTCCAGGATCCGCCGGATCTCCAGCAGCTCCACCAGACGCGGACCGCGTGACAGGTCCGCCACGACACCGAACGTCTCCAGCAGGTCCCCGGCCTCCAGCTGGGTGACGTAGATGCCCGACCCGTGCCGGGCCTCCAGGACGCCCAGCACCGTGAGCGCGCGGATCGCCTCGCGCATCGAGCTGCGGGAGATGCCCAGCTGTGCGGCCAGGTCACGCTCGGTCGGCAGCCGCTGGCCCGGCTCCAGCCGGCCCTCGCCGATCATCGCCTTGATCCGCTCGATGGCGCGCTGCGTCACGGTGCCCTTCTGCGGGGCCGTCTCGTCGTCCACGCCGTTCCTCCGATCACAGGCTCCGGCGCAGTCTAACCAGCGAGGTGGTCGGACCACTATGAGGTTCAGAGGGGAAAATGTGCCGCAGCAGGGTGTTCCGGCGGGGGAGTGGTCTGATAAGTATGCGGGCATCTGCTCGAACACCGGTCGATGGGAGCCCCCCGAGATGCCCGGAAGCACAGTGCGGAAGCGGAACAGGTCCCGGACGGTCGGCGCGGTGGCGCTGGCCGCCGGCGCCTCCCTGGTGCTCGCCGCCTGCGGCAGTACCAAGGACACCGGCGCCTCGGGTGCCGGCGGCGGCGACGGCAGCGGCAAGGTCGGGGTCGTCCTGCCCCTGCTGACCTCGCCGTTCTGGCAGTCGTACAACGACTACGTGCCGAAGATGGCGAAGTCCGAGGGCGTGGACGCGATGAAGACCGTCAACTCCAACAGCGACCCCTCGCAGCAGATCACCGACATCAACAACCAGCTCAACCAGGGCGTCGAGGGCCTGGTCGTCGCCCCGCTGGACAGCGCCGCCATCGAGGCGGGCCTCGACCAGGCCGAGCGCAAGGGCGTGCCGGTCGTCGCCGTCGACGTGGCGCCCGACAAGGGCAAGGTCGCGATGGTGGTCCGCGCGAACAACGTGGCGTACGGCGAGAAGGCCTGCCAGTACCTCGGCGAGCACATCACCTCCGGCAAGGTCGTGCAGATCATGGGCGACCTCGCCTCGGTCAACGGCCGCGACCGCTCCGAGGCGTTCCGCGCCTGCGTGAAGAAGAACTTCCCGAAGCTCAAGGTCCTGGAGATCCCCGCCAAGTGGGAGTCCGACGCGGCGGCCTCGAAGCTCGACACCCTCCTCAACGCCAACCCCGACATCAAGGGCATCTACATGCAGGCGGGCGGCGTCTACCTCGCGCCCACCCTCCAGACCCTCAAGTCCAAGGGAATGCTGAAGAAGGCCGGGCAGTCGGGCCACATCACCATCGTCTCGAACGACGGCATCCCGCAGGAGTTCGACGCGATCCGCAAGGGCGAGATCGACGCGACCGTCTCCCAGCCCGCCGACGCCTACGCCAAGTACGGCATGTACTACATCAAGGCGGCGATGCAGGGGAAGACGTTCAAGCCCGGCCCGACGGACCACGACTCGACGATCGTCAAGCTGCCCAGCGGCATCCTGGAGGACCAGCTGCCCGCGCCGCTGGTCACCAAGGACAACGTCGACGACCCCAAGCTCTGGGGCAACACGGTCACATGACGACGCCACTCGTTCAAGCACGGGACGTCGTCAAGCGGTACGGCCCCACCACGGCCCTCGCCGACGGCCGGCTCTCCGTCCTGCCGGGTGAGTCCCACGCCCTCGTCGGACGCAACGGTGCCGGAAAGTCGACCCTGGTCAGGGTCCTCACCGGCCTGGAAGCCCCCGACGAGGGCAGCGTCCGCTTCGACGGCGACCCCGCGCCCCCGCTCACCGACCGGGACGCCTGGCGCCGCAAGGTCGCCTGCGTCTACCAGCACCCGACGATCGTCCCCGAACTGACCGTCGCCGAGAACCTGTTCATCAACCGGCAGCCGCTCCGGCGCGGGTTCATCAGCTGGCGCCGGCTGAAGTCCGAGGCGGCCGGGCTCCTCGACACCTGGGACGTGCGCGTCGACCCGGAGGCCCGCACGGCCGATCTCAAGGTCGAGGACCGGCAGATGGTGGAGATCGCCCGGGCGCTGAGCTTCGGCGCCCGCTTCATCATCCTCGACGAACCCACCGCGCAGCTCGACAACCGGGAGATCGAGCGGCTGTTCACGCGCATGCGGGCTCTTCAGGCTTCGGGCGTCACCTTCCTGTTCATCTCGCACCACCTCCAGGAGGTGTACGAGGTCTGCCAGACCGTCACGGTCCTGCGCGACGCCCGTTGGATCACCACGGCGCCGGTCGCCGACCTTCCCCGCCAGGCCCTGGTGGAGGCCATGGCGGGGGAGACGATCGCCCAACAGACAGAGCGGCAAAGGGCCCAGGAAGCATCGGGCCCCGTCCTGCTCGACGTCAGCGGCCTCACCTCGGCCGCGTACGAGAACGTCGGCCTCACCGTCCGGCGCGGCGAGGTCGTCGGACTCGCCGGATCGAGCGCCAGCGGCAAGATCGAACTCGCCGAGTCGTTCACGGGCCTGCACACCCCCACGAGCGGGACGGCCCGGCTGGACGGACAGCCGCTGCCGTTCGGCGATGTCCGCAAGGCCTTGGAGGCCGGCGTCGGCTTCGTGCCCCGCGACCGGC
Source organism: Streptomyces sp. NPDC008137 (assembly GCF_042957035.1). NCBI lineage: Bacteria > Bacillati > Actinomycetota > Actinomycetes > Kitasatosporales > Streptomycetaceae > Streptomyces > Streptomyces sp. NPDC008137. The sequence goes on from NZ_JBIBHN010000017.1 coordinate 116,212, forward strand.
ACGAGCAGGGCCTGGTGTTCGGCATGTCCATCGGCGACAACGCCACCCTCAGCGTCCTGGACCGGCTCGGCCGCTACGGCTTCGTCGGCACCGAGCGCAGGCGCGATGTCGCCACCGCGCTGATCGAACGCCTCGACATCCACACGGCGGGCCCCGAGCAGCCGGTCTCCGACCTGTCCGGCGGCAACGCGCAGAAGGTCGTCATGGCCCGGGCCCTCGCCTCGGACCCGCGGCTCCTGGTCCTCGTCAACCCGACCGCGGGCGTCGACGTGAAGTCCAAGGAGTCCCTGCTCGCCCGTGTCGACACCGCCCGGGAGGACGGCACCGCCGTACTCGTCGTCTCCGACGAACTCGACGACCTCAGGCGCTGCGACCGGGTCCTCGTCCTCTTCCACGGCCGTGTCGTCGCCGAGCACCCGGCGGGCTGGCGCGACCACGAGCTCATCGCCTCCATCGAAGGAGTGGACCATGGCTGACACCAAGGCGGCCCCGCCGCTCGCGCCCGCGCGAGCCACCGACCCGCGCGCCGCCAAGGCCGTCCTGCTCCGCCGGGCCCGCGAACTCGCTCTGGTGCCCGCCCTGTTGCTGCTTCTGGTGCTCGGAGCGGTGGTCAACGACTCGTTCCTCACCGAGCGCAACATCGTCTCGATCCTCGGCGCCTCCGCCGCCCTCGCGATGGTCGTGCTCGCCGAGTCGCTCGTCCTGATCACCGGCAAGTTCGACCTGTCCCTCGAATCGGTCGTCGGTATCGCGCCCGCCGTGGGCGCGCTGCTCGTCCTGCCCGCCGCCCAGTCCGGCTGGGGCACCGAACTCCCCGCCGCCCTGGCCTTGGTGGCGATCCTCGTCGCGGGTGCGGCCGTCGGCGCCTTCAACGGCATCCTGGTCGTGAAGTTCAAGCTCAACGCGTTCATCGTGACGCTGGCGATGCTGATCGTGCTCCGCGGCCTGCTGGTCGGCGCGACCAAGGGCAAGACGCTGTTCGGGATGCCCGACAGCTTCTACGCGCTGGCGACCACCACCTTCCTCGGCGTCCCGCTGTCGGTGTGGCTCGCCGCGATCGCCTTCGCGACCGCCGGTCTCGTCCTGAAGTACCACCGGGTCGGGCGCGCCCTGTACGCCATCGGCGGCAACGCGGACGCCGCCCGGGCGGCGGGCATCCGGGTGGAGCGCGTCATGCTCGGCGTGTTCGTCGTCGCGGGCGTCCTCGCCGCGGTCGGCGGCATCATGCAGACCGGCTACGTCGGCGCGATCAGCGCCAACCAGGGCCAGAACATGATCTTCACGGTGTTCGCGGCCGCGGTGATCGGCGGCATCGCCCTCGACGGCGGCAAGGGCACCATGTTCGGCGCCCTGACCGGCGTACTCCTTCTGGGTGTCGTGCAGAACCTGCTCACCCTCGCGCAGGTGCCGTCGTTCTGGATCCAGGCCATCTACGGGGGGATCATCCTGGTCGCCCTCATGATCGCCCGGGTCACCACCGGCCGGGCCCAGGACTGACGCCCCCGCCCCCTGCAACCGAAAGGCCTCCTGTGTTCCCGACGCCCGCCCGCATCATCGCGGTCGACACCCACGACATCCGCTTCCCCACCTCGCGCGAGCTCGACGGCTCCGATGCGATGAACCCGGACCCCGACTACTCGGCGGCCTACGTCGTCCTGCGCACGGACGCCGCCGACGGCCACGAGGGGCACGGGTTCGCCTTCACCATCGGGCGGGGCAACGAGGTGCAGGTCGCCGCGATCGACGCGCTGCGCGGACACCTGGTCGGCCGCTCGGCCGACGACCTGTGCGCCGACCCGTCCCTCCTGAACCGCGACCTGATCGGCGACAGCCAGCTGCGCTGGCTCGGGCCCGAGAAGGGCGTGATGCACATGGCGATCGGCGCGGTCGTCAACGCCGTGTGGGACCTGGCCGCCAAGCGCGCCGGGCTGCCGCTGTGGCGGCTGCTCGCCGAGGCCGACCCCGCCTGGCTGGTGCGCCAGATCGACTTCCGCTACCTCACCGACGCCCTCACTCCCGAGGAGGCCCTGACTCTGCTGCGCCGGGGCCGGGAGGGCGCCGAGGAGCGCACGGCCCGGCTGCTGGAGCGCGGCTACCCCGCCTACACCACCTCACCCGGCTGGCTCGGCTACGACGACGAGAAACTCACCCGGCTGGCATCCCAGGCGGTCGCCGACGGCTTCCGGCAGATCAAGCTGAAGGTCGGCGCCGACCTCGACGACGACATCCGCCGGTGCCGTGTCGCCCGGTCCGTCATCGGCCCTGACATCCGCCTGGCCGTCGACGCCAACCAGCGCTGGGACGTCGACGAGGCGATCCGCTGGACCAAGGCCCTCGCCGAGTTCGACCCGTACTGGATCGAGGAGCCCACCAGCCCCGACGACATCCTCGGCCACGCGGCGGTCCGCCGGGCCGTCGCCCCCGTGAAGGTCGCCACCGGCGAGCACGTCCACAACCGGATCGTCTTCAAGCAGCTCCTCCAGGCCGGCGCGCTCGACGTCGTCCAGATCGACGCGGCCCGTGTCGGCGGCGTCCCCGAGAACCTCGCCATCCTGCTGCTCGCGGCCAAGTTCGGCGTGCCGGTCTGCCCGCACGCGGGCGGTGTGGGCCTGTGCGAACTCGTCCAGCACCTGTCGATGTTCGACTACGTGGCCCTGTCCGGCACCACCGAGGACCGCGTCATCGAGTACGTCGACCATCTGCACGACCACTTCCTCGACCCGGTGGTGATCCGCGAGGCTCACTACAGGGCGCCCACCGCGCCGGGCTTCTCGGCCGCCATGCGGCCCGAGTCACTGGCGCGATTCACCTACCCGGGCGGCGAGTTCTGGGCCGCCGACCTCGACGAGCGGAAGAAGGGTCAGGCCGTATGAGCGACTTCGAGGGCATCACAGCCCTGGTGACGGGCGGCGCCTCCGGCATCGGCCGGGCCACCGCCGACCTCCTGGCCGAGCGCGGCGCCCGGGTCGCCGTCCTCGACCTGGACCCGTCGCCGGTCGACAGGCCGCTGCTCGCCTACCGCGCGGACGTCACCGACGACGCGTCCGTGCGCGCGGCGGTGGCGGCGGCGGTCGCCGACCTCGGCGGTCTCGACGTCCTGGTCAACAACGCGGGCATCGGTGCCCAGGGCACCGTCGAGGACAACTCCGACGACGACTGGCACCGCGTCTACGACGTCAACGTCGTCGGCATGGTCCGCACCGCCCGTGCCTGCCTGCCCCACCTGCGCGCCTCCGCGCACGCCGCGATCGTCAACACCTGCTCCATCGCCGCCACGGCGGGCCTGCCGCAGCGCGCCCTGTACAGCGCCACCAAGGGCGCCGTGTACTCCCTCACCCTCGCCATGGCCGCCGACCACGTCCGCGAGGGCATCCGCGTCAACTGCGTCAACCCGGGCACGGTCGACACGCCCTGGGTCGGCCGCCTCCTCGACGCCGCGCCCGAACCGGCCGCCGAACGCGCCGCCCTGGAGGCCCGCCAGCCCACCGGCCGGCTGGTCTCGGCGGCCGAGGTCGCGGGCGCCATCGCCTATCTGGCAGGCCCCCTCTCCGGCGCCACCACCGGCACCGCGCTCGCCGTCGACGGCGGCATGCAGGGCCTGCGGCTGCGCCCGGTGGCCCGGTGAACCGGCTCGGCGGCAGCGGCGTCGAGGTCAGCGCCCTGTCCTTCGGCGCCGCCGCGATCGCCAACCTGTACTCCGAGGTCGGCGAGGCGCAGGCATACGACGCCGTGGACGCCGCCTGGCAGCGGGGCATCCGCTACTTCGACACCGCCCCGCACTACGGCCTCGGCCTCTCCGAGCGCCGCCTCGGCGCCGCCCTGCGCGACCGCCCCCGCGACCAGTACACGATCTCCACCAAGGTGGGCCGCCGCCTGGAGCCCGCGGACGGCACCGGCGACGACCTGGCCCACGGGTTCGCCGTGCCCGCCACCCACCGCCGCGTGTGGGACTTCAGCACCGACGGCGTACGACGCACGCTGGAGGCCAGCCTGGAACGGCTCGGCCTCGACCGCGTCGACGTCGTCTACCTCCACGACCCCGACGAGCATGCCGAAGAGGCCTTCCGGGAGGGCTATCCGGCCCTGGAGAAGCTCCGCTCCGAGGGCGTGGTCGGCGCGATCGGCGCCGGCATGAACCAGGCGGAGATGCTCACCCGCTTCGTCCGCGACACCGACGTCGACGTGGTGCTGTGCGCCGGCCGCTACACCCTGCTCGACCAGAGCGCCCTCACCGACCTGCTGCCCGCGGCCCGGGAACGCGGCACGTCCGTCGTCATCGGCGGCGCCTTCAACTCCGGCCTGCTCGCGAACCCGCGGCCGGGCGCGACGTACAACTACACCGTCGCCCCCTCGGAGTTGGTCGAGCGCGCCCTGCGGCTGAAGTCCGTCGCCGACCGCCACGGCACCACGCTGCGCGCCGCCGCCCTGGCCTTCTGCGCCGCCCACTCGGCCGTCGCCAGCGTCCTCGTCGGGGCCCGCTCGGCGCACGAGGTCCGCGACTGCGCCCACCAGTTCGCCGCGCGCGTGCCCGCCGCGTTCTGGCAGGACCTCCGCGCCAAGGGCCTGCTGCCCGCCGACGCCCCCGTCCCCACCGAGGAGCCGTCATGAGAGTCGCCCTGCACACCAAGGTCCGCGCCGACCGCGTCGCCGCGTACGAGGCCGCCCACCGCGAGGTCCCCGAGGAACTCACCGACGCCATCCGGGCCGCCGGCGCCACCGCCTGGACCATCTGGCGCAGCGGCACCGACCTGTTCCACGTCCTGGAGTGCGAGGACTACGCCCGGCTCCTCGCCGAACTGGAGAAGCTGCCGGTCAACGTCGCCTGGCAGGCCCGCATGGCCGAGCTGCTGGACGTCGTGCACGACTACTCCGGCGAGGGCGCCGACGCGGGTCTGCCGGTCGTCTGGGAGCTGCCGTCATGACCGTCGTCGACGCCCACCACCACGTGTGGGACCTGTCCGTCCGCGATCAGGACTGGATCACCGGGCCCGAACTCGCGTCCCTGCGCCGCGACTTCACGATGAAGGATCTCGAACCCGAGGCGAGAGCGGCAGGAGTGGACCGCACGGTCCTCGTCCAGACGATCACCGTGCCCGAGGAGACCCCGGAGTTCCTGGCCCTGGCCGACGAGCACGACCTGACCGCGGGCGTCGTCGGGTGGACCGACCTCACCCGCCCCGACGTCGCCGACGAACTCGCCCGGCTGCGGGAACTCCCCGGCGGACGCCACCTCAAGGGCATCCGCCACCAGGTCCAGGGCGAACCCGACCCGGAATGGCTGCTGCGCCCGGACGTCCGCCGGGGACTGGCCGCCGTCGCCGACGCCGGGCTGGTCTACGACCTCGTGGTCCTGCCCCACCAGCTCCCGGCCTGCGCCCGGGCCGCCGCGGACCTGCCCGCCCTCACCTTCGTCCTCGACCACCTGGGCAAACCGCCCATCGCCTCCGGCGCCCTCGAACCCTGGGCGTCCGGCCTGCACGCCCTCGCCGCCCTGCCCAACACGGTCGCCAAGCTGTCCGGCCTGGTCACCGAGGCCGACCTCACCTCCTGGACCGTCCAGGACCTGCGCCCGTACGCCGACCAGGCACTGGAGGCCTTCGGACCGGAGCGACTGATGTACGGCTCGGACTGGCCGGTATGCACGCTCGCCACCTCGTACGGCACCACCCTCGACCTCGTACGCCGCCTCACCTCCGAGCACGATCACGAGCAGATCCTCGCGACCACCGCCACCCGCGTCTACGGCCTCTGAACCGTCTCCGCCAGTCGCGTCGGCGGCAGGTACTCCCGTACGTACGTCCGCTCCCAGCACGCGCCCGTCTCCCGCAGCTCGCGCCAGGTCGTGAAGCGGTAGCGGAACAGGCGGGCGCGCACGTACCGCGGGGGCTCGTCCGGCGGGAACGGCGAGCGGCGCAGCAGCCTCAGCGTGGCCCGGTCGTTCTCCAGCAGGCGCTCCACCAGCGTGCCGAACCAGGAACCGGCGTAGGCGGGGGAGAGCGCCGCGAACCACATCATCCAGTCCAGCCGCAGATGGTACGGCGCGAACTGGCGCGGCCAGCGCCGCGGATCACCCGGCTTGCCCTTGAACTCGTACTCCCGCCACTCCGAGTCCGTACGCGGCACGTCGTCCGCGGTGCCCTCGACGACCACCTCGTAGCGGACCCGGCTCACACTGCCGAACGCCCCGTAGGTGTTGACCAGATGGACCGGGTCGAAGGAGCGGTTCATCACCTGGCGGCGGGAGAGCATGTTGCGGACCGGCTGGTAGCTGAGGCCCACGAGCAGCGCGGCCACCGCCAGCACCACGACCACGTACCAGAGCGGGGCCTCGGCCACGTCCGGTGGATCGGCCGGGAACCGTACCGCCGACAGGGCCAGCACGATCGTGATCCAGTTCAGCCAGGAGAAGTTGCCCGACAGCACCAGCCACAGCTGGGTGACGATCATCAGCGCGGCGGCGGCCGTCGCGATGGGCTGCGGGGTGAACAGCAGGAACGGCAAAACGAGTTGGGTGACATGGTTCGCGGCCACCTCGACCCGGTGCAGGGGCCTGGGCAGATGGTGGAAGAACCAGCTCAGCGGGCCCGGCATCGGCTGGGTCTCGTGATGATGGTCCAGGCACGTCAGCTTTCGCCAGCACTCGTCGCCGCGCATCTTGATCAGCCCCGCGCCGAACTCCACCCGGAACAGGATCCACCGCAGCAGGAACAGCACGACGAGCGGCGGCGCCACCTCGTCGTTGCCGAGGAACACCGCGAGGAAGCCGACCTCCAGCAGCAGCGACTCCCAGCCGAACGAGTACCAGGTCTGCCCCACGTTCACGATCGACAGGTACAACACCCACGGCACCAGCCACAGCAGCATGCCGCCCCACAGCGGCAGCAGCGAGTCGAGCCCCGCCAGCAGCGCCGCCGACACCGCGCAGCCCGCCCAGGCGCACAGCGCGAAGAAGCGGTCCGAGTAGTGCAGCTGGAACAGGCTCGGCGCCCGCTGGAACGGCACCCGCTCGACGAACTCGGGCACCGGCAGCATCCCGCGCCGCCCGATCAGCGCCCGGAACTGGAGCACGGCCGTCAGGAACGCGACCAGATACACGGCGGCCAGCGCCCGCTGGAAGACCAGCCGGCTCAGCCAGTAGTCGGATGCGGTGAACCAGTCCACGGCGGTGCACTCCTCCCGATGCCGCGCCGGACCCCAGTGTCACGCTCCGTGCGGCGCCGCTCCGGTTGCGTAACCCGAGCGAGTGAAGCAAACAATAGGGACGAATCGCCGGAAGCGAGGCAGGAGGACCGGGTGCGGACGGTGCGGACACACACCGGGACCTTCGTCATGGCCTGTGTGCTGTCGACGGCGCTCCTCCTCTCGGGCTGCGGCACCGACGGCGACGGCGACGGTGACGACGAGGACGCGGGCGGAGAGCTCTTCCTCCAACCGGCCGCCGCCCGGGGACCGGACCCCTTCACGGACTCCACGGCCCTCACGACGGCTACCCCGTCCCCCGCCCCGCGAACGCCGGGGGCGTCCGGCCCGGCCGGCGCCGCCCGGGTCTCGGTCCGCCCGCGCTCGCTCTCCGGCGGGACACCCGGCCTGTACGGAGGCATCGAGCGGACCGGCAGCTGCGACATCGCGCGGCAGATCGGCCACCTCACCCGCGACCGGGCCAGGATGCGCGCCTTCGCCGGGGTCGCGGGCGTCTCCCCGGCCTCCGTCCCCGACCACGTACGCCGGCTGACCCCGGTGGTGCTGCGCGCCGACACCCGCGTCACCAACCACGGCTTCCGGGCCGGACGGGCGGGCGGCTACCAGTCCGTCCTCCAGGCGGGCACCGCCGTCCTGGTCGACGACCGGGGCGTGCCGCGCGTCCGCTGCGCCTGCGGCAACCCGCTCCGTCCGCCGGTGGCGACGCGGGGCACCCCGCGCGGCCGAGGCAGCCCCTGGCCCGGCTACCGGCCCGAGGAGGTGATCGTCGTGACCCCGGCCCCGCAGGTGATCACCGACTTCACGATCATCGATGTCGCCGCCCGCACCTGGATCGTGCGGCCGACCGGCCACGACGTACGCCACGACCGGGCCCTGCCGCCACCGCTCTGGGCGCAGCCGTCCGCGACGTCCCCCACGCCGTCGCCCCTCTCCCCGGGCGTGGCCGGTACGGCTCCCCGGGAAGAGAGCGGCCCGGCTGTCGCGGTTTCACCGCCGGGCGACGCCTCCGAACCGCCGTCCGACACGACCGGCCCGCTTCCCGACGCGACCGACCCGCTCCCCGAAGACACCGGCCCGGCTCCGGACGAACCGGTTCCGGCAGCCCCCGCCGGCTCCGACGACGTCGGCCCCGACACCGTGCCGGACAGCCCCGACCTGCCCGACGGAGCCGGTCTGATCCCCGATGGCGACTGAGGGCCTCTCCGGCGGGGAGGCCCGTAAGCTCGGCACATCGGTCGAAGAAACAAAAGATTCCTGGCAAGGTGGGCCCATGGCTGATCGGGGAGGGAGCGCCCTGTCACTCCCGGACGACTGGCCCGCCCACCCGGATCCGATCCTCGCGCTCAACCGGATGGGCAGTTTCGACTGGGATCTGGACACCGGCCTGATGCAGATGGACGCCCAGGCCCACGACATCTTCGACGTGCGCCCCGACGAGTACGACGACCGCCCCGCGACCCTCGCCAAGCGCGTCCCGCCCGGCGAGGCCCGGCGCCTGGACACCGCCGTCTCCCAGGCACTGAAGGACGGCAGCGAGAACTACGGCGCCTACTTCCGCATGCGCCGCCGCGACGGCACCCTGCGCTGGACCCACACCCAGGGCTACATCCGGCGCGACGACACCGGACGGCCCCGCCGCATCATCGGCATCGTCCGGGACGCCACCCAGGAACTCGGCGAGAGCGAGGCCCGCCTCGACCAGGCCGCCCGGGACGAGGCCCGCCGGGAGCAGACCAGCGTCGTCGAACTCACCACGGCCGCCCTGGCCCACGCCCGCACCGTCCAGGACGTCATCGACGTCCTGAAGGACACCCACGGCCTCGTCCACCTGGGGGCCACCAGCCTGGTCATGGGCCTGGTCGAGGCCGGGCGCATCCGCCTGGTCGCCGAGGGGCCCTCGGACAGCTTCGTGCCGGGCACCCGCGTCACCCGGATCGACGAGCCCTACCCGATGAGCGAGGCCGTGCGGACCCTCGGTCCCCGCTTCATCGAATCGCCGGAGGAGTTCGCCGAGCGCTACCCGATCCTCTGGCCGCACATCACCGGCCTGAACATCACCTCGGCCGCCTATCTGCCGCTCATCGTCCAGGCCCAGCCCATCGGCGCGGTCGGCCTGCTCTACAGCGACCGGCACGGCTTCACACCCGAGGAGCGCAACATCCTCGTCGCCCTCGGCAGCAGCATCGCGCAGAGCCTGCAACGTGCCATGTTCTACGAGCAGGAGATGGACCTCGCGCAGGGCCTCCAGCAGGCCATGCTGCCCCGGACCATCCCGAGCGTGCCCGGGGCCGATGTCGCCGTGCGCTACCGCGCCGCCACCATCGGCGGCTCCGTCGGCCGTGACATCGGCGGCGACTGGTACGACCTCATCCCGCTGCCCGGCGGCCGGGTCGGCGCCGTCATCGGCGACGTCCAGGGCCACGACACGCACGCCGCCGCCGTCATGGGCCAGCTGCGCATCGTGCTGCGCGCCTACGCCGCCGAGGGGCACACCCCGGCCACCGTCATGGCCCGCGCCTCCGTCTTCCTGCACGAACTCGACACCGACCGCTCCGCGACCTGCCTCTACGCCGAGGCCGACCTGTCGACCGGCGTGCTCCAGGTGGTCCGGGCCGGCCACATCGACCCGCTCGTGCGCCGGCCCGACGGGTCCTGCCGCCGCGTCACCGTCCCGGGCGGTCTGCCGCTCGGCCTGTCCGCCGAGTTCGGCCGCCTCGAGTACCCGGTGGGCACCGTGGAGCTCGACCCGGGCGACACCCTGCTGCTGTGCACCGACGGCCTGGTGGAGCAGCCCGGCGCCGACCTCGACGACGGCATGCGCACCCTCACCGCGCTCGTCGCCACCGGCCCCGACGACGTGCGTGACCTCGCCGACCGGCTCATCGACGTGGCCGCCGAGCGCTGCGGCGACGACGACGTGGCGCTGCTCCTGCTGCGCCGGCGCGGCCCCGACAGCCCGCAGTCCGGGCTGCGGCTCCAGCGGCACGTGGCCCCCGGCGACCCGGCGGCCCTGACAGAGGCCCGGCACATGATCCGCACCGCGGTCGGCGTCTGGGGCGCCCGGGACCGCGCCGACGAGATCGAGCTGGTCGCCGACGAGCTGATCACCAACGCCCTGATGCACACCGAGGGCTCCGCGATCGTCACCCTGCGGGTCCTCACCGGCTCCGGTCGCCGGCTGCGCGTCGAGGTCGAGGACTCCTCCAGCGCCCTGCCGCGCCGCCGCGAGGCGGGCGAGTCGGGAGTCTCCGGGCGGGGTCTGCTGCTGGTGGAGCTGCTCACCGACGTATGGGGCGTGGAGGCGCGGGGCGGTGGCAAGGCCGTCTGGTGCGAGTTCGTGGTGCCCGGCAACGAGTGACCCCGCGTGGCACTCTGGACCCATGCCGGAACTCCCCGAGGTCGAGGCGCTCAAGGACTTCCTGGCCGAGCACCTCGTCGGCCACGAGATCGTCCGGGTGCTGCCCGTCGCGATCAGCGTCCTGAAGACGTACGACCCGCCCCTGTCCGCGCTGGAGGGACACGAGGTCGCCGCCGTACACCGGTACGGAAAGTTCCTCGACCTCGAAACCGCGGACGGACCGCACTTCGTGACGCACCTGGCCCGCGCGGGCTGGCTGCACTGGAAGGACCGTCTGCCCGACGGCCCGCCCCGCCCCGGCAAGGGCCCCCTCGCGCTGCGCGTGGCCCTGGAGACCGGCTCCGGCTTCGACCTGACCGAGGCCGGCACCCAGAAGCGGCTCGCCGTGTACGTCGTGGGGGACCCGCGGGAGGTCCCGGGCGTCTCCCGGCTCGGCCCGGACCCCCTCGCCGACGACTTCGACGAGGAACGCTTCGCGGAACTCCTGGCCGGTGAACGGCGGCAGCTCAAGGGCGCCTTGCGCGACCAGAGCCTGATCGCGGGCGTGGGCAACGCCTACAGCGACGAGATCCTGCACGCGGCGAGGATGTCGCCCTTCAAACTCGCCGCGTCCTTGAGCGCGGAGGAGACCCACCGGCTGTACGAGGCCCTGCGCGACACGCTCACCGAGGCGGTCGAACGCTCCCGGGGCGTGGCGGCCGGGCGGCTGAAGGCCGAGAAGAAGAGCGGTCTGCGCGTCCACGGCCGCACCGGCGAGCCCTGCCCGGTGTGCGGCGACACCGTCCGGGAGGTGTCCTTCAGCGACTCCTCGCTGCAGTACTGCCCGACCTGCCAGACGGGCGGCAAACCGCTGGCGGACCGCAGGATGTCCCGGCTGCTGAAGTGACGCGCCGTCACCGGGCCGGGGGCGACCACTCGAACATCAGGATGGTCGCGTCGTCCCGCAGCCGGCTGCCGGACGAGTCGAGGATGGAGTGGATGAGCCGCCGCAGCGTCTCGGGCGCCAGCTCGCCCGCCGCCGTCGCCCGGATGATGTAGTCGGCGAACTGCTCCAGACCGAACTCGGCGCCGTCGACGGCCCTGGCCTCGGTGACCCCGTCGCTGTACATCAGCACCCGGTCGCCGGGTTTCAGAGCGATCTCGTGCGTCCGCCGCCGCAGCCCGGCCAGCCGGGACGGCAGACCCATCGGCGGTTCCGGCTCGCGCCGCATGGCGCCGACGTCCGGCCGCCTGTCACGGATGAGCAGCGGGGTGGGGTGCCCGCAGTTGCACCACCGCAGCACTCCGGAGGCCAGGTCCAGCTGGGCCAGGACCCCCGTGCAGAACTGGTCGGGCAGCCACCGCGCCAGCGCGTCGTCCACGCTCCGCACCAGGTCGGGCAGGTCCGCACCGGCCCGCCGGGCATTGCGGCTCGCGGCCAGGCACACGGCTGTGGTGAGCCCGGCGGCCAGGTCGTGTCCCATGGCGTCGAGGACCGTGGCGTGCAGGGCCGTCTCGGTGAGGGAGTGGTCGAAGGCGTCGCCGCCGAGCTCGTAGGCCGGCTCCAGCACGGCCGTGGACACGACGTGCGCGGTGCCGATCGTGCGCGGCGGCAGAAAGGCCCGCAGCATCTCGGCGGGCAGCCGCATCGGCTTGGTGCGCGTCCGCCGGACGAATGAGTCCTGGTACGCCCGGGTGGACGTGATCATCATGGCGAGGAGCGTGGCGAGGGCCTTGCCGCGGCGCAGCACGGCCGGGGTCAGCGAGGCCGAGTGCACGGCGAGGACACCGACGCGTTCCGCGCCGTCCACGAGAGGGATCCAGGCCGTCATGCCGCCCGACTCGGACTCCTCCACGCGCAGGGACTGGGTGCGGTAGGTCCAGCCGGCGAGCGAGTCGTCGACGAGCAGGGGTGAGGCCTCATCGGAGAGCGGCACGAGCCGGCGCTGCTGGATGTCGACGAGGTACACCACGGAGTGCTGGAGCCCCAGGGCCTCGGTGGCGCGGGCCGCGGCGGTGGTCAGGTCCAGCGACCTGTTCCCCGGATGGGCGAGGTACTCCTCCAGGCGGCCGTCGCCGTCCAGTGACGCCGCCACCTCGTCTCCCCTCGTCGGGACCGCGGACACCCGGCTGTCTCCCGGGTGCGCCAGCCAGCAGCAGTCTCACACCGGGGAACGCGGGCTGCCCGGCGACAGGGGCGGACGGACGACACGCCCTACCGGGGCTGGAGCTTCACCAGGACCTCCCCGGACGCCGAGCGGACCTCGTAGCGGGCGGTCTGGTCCGGGTGCATGGAGGAGCTGGCCATCATGGTGTTGGGGTGGGTGTCGTGCCCGGGGCCGTGCCAGCTGGTGGCCGTCTCCTCGGAGCCGTCGCGGCCGACGATGACCAGGTGGCAGGGGCGGGGCCCGGCCGCGTCCTTGACCTTCAGCTCGACCTGGCTGCCCGAGGCATTGTCCTCGACCGTGACCTGGGCCCAGACGCCCGATCGCGCGTCGGTCGCCGCGACCGTCAGGGGCCCCTCGCCCGCGCTGCTGCTGCCCTCGGCCATTATCGCGACGGCGGGTACGGACACCGCGAACGCCACCGAGGCGGCCAGCCCGAACAGCAGGCGTCTGCGTCCGGCCCGGCGCTTCGTCGCCACCTCGGCCAGCAGCCGGTCCAGCATGCGCGGTCCGGGCTGCGCCATCGGGTGCACGAACCGTGGTGTCGCCCGCCGGTACAGCATCAACTGCCGTGTCGTGGCGCCGAATTCCGTCACCTCTGCAGCGCACCGAGGGCACTCCATGAGGTGGTCCTCGAAGCGGAAGGCCTCCGCCTCGTCGAGCACGCCGAGCGCGTAGGCGCCGACGTCGCGATGCCGTTCCAGGGACCTCATGCCGAATCCTCGTGCCGTTGGGTGCGGGTGGGGTTACTCCTTGCTCCCACCGGTACGGACCAGGCAGCGGAATCACTCAAGCCGGTGACACAATCGCAACCTAAGGATTCGGAGCCGTCCGCCGGGCGGATTGGTCCGAGGCACGGAAATCTAAAAAAGATGGATCGCGAGATGTCCCAGCGGCAGTCCGAGCTGCCAGGCGGGCGTCCAGACCTTCGGCCCCTCGTCCTCCCCGACCACCGGAGCCCCGCCCGGCACCGCGTTCAGATCGGGCGCGAGCAGTTCCGTCTCCTGCAGCCAGCGCCAGGCCTCGTCCGCCAGGTCCAGGTCCGGCGCCGGCCGGCCCGCCTCGGCCGCCGCGCCGTCCAGCTCGGCCAGCCGCTCGCGCACCCACTCCTGCCACGGCTGGTCGTAAGCGGTCAGTGACAGCCACGTCTCCAGCTGGGTGATGACCCGGATACCGGACAGCTCCCCGTCGGTGTCGGAGAGGAAGATGGTCAGCGCCAGGGCGTCCCGCCCCGCCCGGAACTCGAAGGACGTCGGCGGCATCAGATCGCCGGTCCGCAGCAGCTCGTCGGCGATGTACTCGGCGTACAACCACGCCATGGGGACGGTCAGTTCACCGTCCGCACCGTCCGTGCTCTCTTCACCTCTGTGCAGCATCCCTTCCTGCCCTCCTCCGGTACGCGCGCGTAGCCCGACACCGGGCCCCGGGGGCGCTGTCGGCCCTCTTTCGGAACACGGATGAGAACAGCCGATTACTCAACCGGGGTGTTCAGCAAGGCGCTTTACGGAGGCTTGACCCGAGCATTGGTTTCAGCGCAGGTCGGCGGCGTATCCGGGAAGCACCCGGCGCAGGGCGCGCAGCGCGTAGTACGCGCGGGACTTCACGGTACCGGGCGGGATCCCGAGGGTCGCCGCGGCTTCCGCCACACTCGCCCCCTGGAAGTACACGAGCACCAGGACTTCACGGTGCTCCGGAGTGAGTGTCTTCACAGCCTGGCGGACGTCGAGCGTCGCCGCGGCCCGCTCGGCGTGGTCGGAGATGACCCGCGCGTTCTCCAGCACCGCGTCGCCGACCTCGGCCGGACGCGCCTGCCGGGCCCGCCGGGCGTCGATCGCGAGCCGCCGCCCGACGGTCATCAGCCAGGGCCGTACGGACTCGAAGTCGTCGGCGCGCAGGGCCTCGGGGTGCTGCCAGGCGCGTACGAGCGTCTCCTGCACCAGGTCCTCGGCGCGCTGCCGGTCGCCGTCGCAGAGCCGGAGCAGGAGCGCGAAGAGGGGCCGGCCGTGCTCCCGCTGCAGTGCGGCGAGCTCGTGCTCGGCGGTCGTCCCGTTCGTGAGAGTGGATCCGGCCGTCATGGCCGTATGCCACAGCAGGGGGCAGCCGGGGGACAGGGCACGTACCCGCCCGTGCGGCGGACGGTCGATCGCGTCGACGAACGGTTCGACGAACGGTCACCTCGCCCGGACCGGTGCGTTCCGGACGGGCTAATGAGCGTGTCGGAGCCGCGTGGGACGCCGAGAGCCTTCTTTCCTGATGGTGCGTAAATACGACCACAACGCCCACAGTGGGGTGAATGGCATGATCGCACGCAGTCGACAGCTGGCCCTGGCCCTGACCGTCGTCCTCGCCGCGGGTGCGGCCTGCCAGGCCCGCGGCAGCCATGAAATGCGCGGCCCGGGACGCCCCGCACCCTCCGCCGTGTCTCGCGGCTTCACACTGGTCGCCTCCGGCGACGTCCTCCCGCACAGCTCGATCATCGACCGGGCCCGCTTCGACGCCGGCGGCAGCGGCTACGACTTCCGGCCGATGCTCGCGGGGATCCGCTCCGTCGTCTCCCGCGCGGATGTGGCCCTGTGCCACATGGAGACCGTCTACGGCGAGAACGGCGCCTACACGGGCTACCCCACCTTCAAGTCCCCGCCCGAGGTGGCCGAGGCCCTCGCCGCCACCGGCTACGACGGCTGCTCCACCGCCTCCAACCACACCCTGGACGACGGCGCCGCCGGCATCCGGCGCACCCTCGACGCCCTCGACCGCGCGGGCGTACGGCACGCCGGCTCGGCACGCGCCGAGGAGGAGGCGCGCGCCGTGACCGTCCTCCAGGCGGGCTCCGCGAAGATCGCCCATCTCGCCTACACCTACGACACCAACGGCATCCCGCTCCCGGCCGGACAGCCCTGGGCCGTGAACCTCATCGACGAGGGCACGGTCATCGCGGACGCCCGGGCCGCACGCCGGGCGGGCGCCGACGTGGTCGTCGTCTCCCTGCACTGGGGCACCGAGTGGCAGGAAGCCCCCGACCACCAGCAGCTGACCCTGTCCCGCAACCTCACCGCCGCGCGCAGCGGCACACGCCCCGACATCGACCTGATCCTCGGCACCCACGCGCACGTCCCGCAGGCGTACGAGAAGGTCAACGGCACCTGGGTGATCTACGGCATGGGAGACCAGATCGCCGGCGAGATGACCAACCACCAGGGCGCCAAGGACCCGCGCGGCAACCAGTCCACCCTCGGCCGCTTCACCTTCGCCCCGCCCGCACGGCCGGGCGGCCGCTGGGAGGTGACGAAGGCGGAGTTCGTCCCGCAGCTGTTCGACGTCGACGCCGGCCGCGTCGTGAACCTCAACCGTGCCATCGCCCAGGGCGCCGACGGCCAGGCCGTCCGCGACCGCATCCGGAAGGTCGTCCTCGGCAGGGGCGCGGCCGGGGACGGACTGGTGATGGGGGAGTAGGCCGAAGCGACGGTCCGGCCGCGCGCGTCCACCACCAGCGCGACCCCGGGGGGGGCTTCTACGGAACCACCGTCACCGGCCACCGCCCGGCCTTCACCAGCCGTACCGCCACCGACCCGACGATCCGGTGGCCGGCCTGCTCGGACGCGCCCACGACCACGGCGTCCGCCTTGAGTTCGTCGGCCGCCTGGACGAGGCCGTTGTAGGGGTCGCCGGGGAACGTGTGGAACTCCCAGCGGACCTCGAAGATCCCCTTGAGGCGCTCGGCGGCGTCCCGGATCTGCGCGACCAGGTCCTCGGCTATCTCGTCGGTCGTCTCCGCCACCGGTGCCCCCAGCGCCGCCCCCGCCGCCAGCACGGGCTGCACGTACACCACGGCGAGCAGCGCGTGCTGCCGCCGGGCCAGGCCGGAGGCGTAGGCCGCGGCCCGCAGGGAGGAGTCGGAGCCGTCCACTCCGACGAGGATCACCTTCGGCCCGTCCGTGCCCCGCTCGAACTGATGGGCGTGCTGTTCCGTCACGCCGCGAGGCTATCGGAGCCCTCCGCCCCGGCCGCCGGCCGGGAGCGTTCGACGGGCGAGAAGAGGCGGGTGTTCCTAGAGTCGGAAGCATGAGTGCCATCGCGGACACCGGGACGGCCGAGAAGGACACCGGGGGCCCGATACGGCCGCCCCGCGGCCGGACCCACGGCCTCCTGGGCCGGGTGCCCGGAGGCTTCGCGGTCTTCTTCGGCGTCCTCGGTCTGCTCTGCGCCCTGCTGGCACTCATCCCGCCGCTGCGCACCGGACTGCGCCCGCTCGTCCGCTTCCTGGACCTGCTGCTCGTCCCGGTCAGCGCCAACCTCGCCTACGCGGTCTTCCTGTTCCTGCTCGCCGCCGCCACCGGCGCCCGCAAGAAGATCGCCTGGTGGCTGGTCGTCGTCTACCTGGGCCTGCTGGTCCTGTCCGACATCCTCGGCATGGCCGTCGGCCAGTTCGCCGAATCCGTCCCCTCCTTCGTGGTGTGCGGCCTCGCCCTCGCCCTGCTGATCGTCGCCCGCGGGGAGTTCTACGCCGCCTCCCGCCGCGCCGCCGTACGCCGTGCCCTCGCCGTCCTGGTGGCCGGTCTGGTCGTGGCGATCCTGGCCGGCTGGGCCCTGGTCGCGGCCTTCCCCGGCACCCTGCCCGGCGACCAGCGACTGGCCTGGGCCGCGAACCGGGTCTGCGGCGGACTGGTGCCGGCCGGCTCCTTCGACGGCCGGCCGCCGCACGCCCTGTACTTCCTGCTCGGCCTGTTCGGCGCGCTCGCCCTGCTGAACGCCGCCGCCACCCTCTTCCGCTCCCAGCGCCTGGAAGCCGCCCTCCACGACGACGAGGAGACCCGCATCCGCGCCCTCCTCGGCCGCTACGGCGACCAGGACTCCCTCGGCTACTTCGCCACCCGCCGCGACAAGGCCGTCGTCTTCTCACCCAGCGGCAAGGCCGCCGTCACCTACCGCGTCGAGGCCGGGGTGTGCCTGGCCAGCGGCGACCCGGTCGGCGACCGGGAGGCCTGGCCGCACGCGATCGCCGCCTGGCAGGACGTGGCCCGCCGCCACGCCTGGACACCGGCCGTGATGGGCGCCTCCGAAGAGGGCGCCAGGGCCTTCGTACGCGCCGGACTCGGCGCGCTCCAACTCGGTGACGAGGCGATCCTGCACGTCCTCGACTTCGACCTCGACGGCCGCGACATGCGCGTCACCCGCCAGGCCGTCAACCGGGTCCGCCGCACCGGCGCCGGCTGCCTGGTGCGCCGCCACTCCACCCTGAGCGAGGAGGAGATGCGGCAGATCGTCGAACGGGCCGACGCCTGGCGCGACACCGAGACCGAACGTGGCTTCTCCATGGCCCTGGACCGGCTCGGCGACCCGGCGGACGGCGACTGCCTCCTCGTCGAGGCCCACGACAGGGACGGCCGGCTCCTCGCGATCCAGTCCTTCGTGCCCTGGGGCAAGGACGGCGTCTCCC
This sequence comes from Streptomyces sp. NPDC008137, assembly GCF_042957035.1. Lineage (NCBI taxonomy): Bacteria > Bacillati > Actinomycetota > Actinomycetes > Kitasatosporales > Streptomycetaceae > Streptomyces > Streptomyces sp. NPDC008137. The sequence goes on from NZ_JBIBHN010000017.1 coordinate 134,351, forward strand.
TCGACTTGATGCGCCGTGACCGCACCGCCCCCAACGGCGTCATGGAGTTCATGGTCGCCGAACTGTGCCACGCCGCCCCGAAACTCGGCGTGCGCAAGGTCTCGCTGAACTTCGCCGTGTTCCGCTCCGTGTTCGAGGAGGGCGCCCGCATCGGCGCCGGACCGGTCCTCCGCCTCTGGCGGCGTCTGCTGCTGTTCTTCTCCAAATGGTGGCAACTGGAGGCCCTGTACCGGTCCAACGCCAAGTACCGCCCCGAGTGGTACCCCCGCTTCCTCTGCTACGCGGAGGCCGCCTCCCTCGCCAAGGTCGGTCTCGCCTCCGGCATCGCCGAGGGCTTCGTCTCCGTACCGTCGATGCGCAAGTTGTGGGGAAGAGGGCACCCGAAGGGCGGACAGCGGCCCGTCACCACGGAGGGGCTGCCGTCGTTGGCGGCGCTCGGCCTCGCCGGAGGGGACGGGACCGAGCCCGCCGACCCCCTCTCCGGCCTGTCCGACCAGGTCCGGGTCCGGCACCGCAAACTCGACCGGCTGCGCGCCGCCGGCACCGACCCCTACCCGGTGGGCCTCCCGGCCCGCACCCACACCCTCGCCGAGGTCGCCAAGGGCGAACAGGTCACCGTCGCGGGCCGCATCATGCTCGTCCGCGACTTCGGCGGCATCGTCTTCGTCGTGCTGCGCGACTGGTCGGGCGACCACCAGCTCGCCCTCACCCGCGACCGCTCCGGCACCGCCCTCGACCGCTTCACCGCCGACACCGACATCGGCGACCACATCACCGCCACCGGCCGAGCGGGCGTCAGCGACCTGGGCGAGCCGACCGTGTTCGTCACCGACTGGCAGCTCACCGGCAAGTGCCTGCGCCCCCTGCCCGACAAACGCCGGGGCCTCGCCGACCCCGAGGCCAAGGTCCGCCGCCGCTATCTCGACCTGGTCGCGAGCCCCGACGCCCGCGAGGTGATCCGCGCCCGCTCCACCGCCGTCCAGGCCCTGCGCCAGGGCCTGCTGGACCGCGGCTACCTCGAGGTCGAGACGCCGATGCTCCAGCAGATCCACGGCGGCGCCAACGCCCGCCCCTTCACCACCCACATCAACGCCTACGACCTCGACCTGTACCTGCGCATCGCCCCCGAGCTGTACCTGAAGCGGCTGTGCGTCGGCGGCATGGAGAAGGTCTTCGAACTGGGCCGCACCTTCCGCAACGAGGGCGTCTCCTACAAGCACAACCCCGAGTTCACGATGCTGGAGGCCTACCAGGCCTTCGCCGACTACGACGTGATGCTCGACCTCGTCCGCGAACTGATCCAGGGCGCCGCGACCGCCGCCTTCGGTACCCCCGTGGCCCACAAGGACGGCGAGGTGTACGACATCTCCGGGCAGTGGCCCGTCAAGACCGTCCACGGCGCCATCAGCGAGGCACTCGGCGAGGAGATCCACCCCGGCACCGAACTGCCCGAGCTGCTCCGGCTGTGCGACCGCGTCGGCGTGCCGTACACCGCCGACGACGGCCCCGGCGACGTCGTCCTGGAGATGTACGAGCGGCTCGTGGAGGAGCGGACCCAGCTGCCCACCTTCTACAAGGACTTCCCGACCGACGTCTCCCCGCTCACCCGGCAGCACCGCACCGACCCGCGCCTCGCCGAACGCTGGGACCTCGTCGCCTTCGGCACCGAACTGGGCACCGCCTACTCGGAGCTGACCGACCCCGTCGAGCAGCGCCGCCGCCTCACCGCCCAGTCCCTGCTCGCCGCCGGCGGCGACCCCGAGGCGATGGAACTCGACGAGGACTTCCTCGACGCCCTCGAATACGCCATGCCGCCCACCGGCGGCCTCGGCATCGGCGTCGACCGGCTCGTCATGTTCCTCACCGGACTGACGATCCGGGAGACCCTGCCGTTCCCCCTGGTGCGCCGCCGCTGACCCGTCTGCGTGGGCCGACCGGGTGAAACCGCGCCGCCGCACCGGTGTTGCTCAGGTGCGCCGGTCTCCCGCCGGGCGACTCATGAGTCATGAAGAAGGATCAGTTGCTCACCCGTCGCCGGGTGTTGCTCGCCGGCACCGGCGCGGCGGGCGCCGCCGCCACGGCCGGTGTGTTCGCGGCGGTCACCGGGGGCGGACCCACCGGGACCGTCCCGGCCGCCGGTCCCCAGGTGCGCCGCCCGCTCAACTCCTCCGCGTACCGGCTCCAGCCCCTCACCGGATACGGACCGCCGCACGCCGCGCCCCGCCGCACCCTGGTCCGGAGCGCACCGCTGCTGCGCTTCTCCGGACGCGGCCGCCACATGGTGCTGACCTTCGACGACGGCCCCGACCCCCGCTACACCCCGGCCGTCCTGGACACCCTCGCCAAGTACGACGTGCGCGCGATGTTCTTCGTGTGCGGCGGCATGGTCGCCGACAACAGGGAACTGCTGGCCCGGATGGCCGAAGAGGGCCATGTCGTCGGGAACCACACCTGGTCCCACCCGCTGCTCACCCGCCTCACCCGCAGGGGCATCCGCTCCGAGATGGAACGCACCTGCGACGTCATCGAGGATGCCTACGGGGAGCGCCCCGAGTGGTTCCGCGCCCCCTACGGCGCCTGGAACCGCACGGCGTTCCGGCTCGGCGCCGAACTCGGCATGGAATCCCTCGCCTGGACGGTCGACACCCTCGACTGGACCACCCCCGGCACCCGGTCCATCGTCCGCCGGGTGGAGAACGGCGCCGCCCCCGGCGTCGTGGTGCTCTCCCACGACGCCGGGGGCGACCGCTCGCAGAGCGTGCGGGCCCTGCGGCGCTATCTGCCCGAACTGCTGGACGCCGGATACCACGTCAGCGTCCCCCGGCGGCATTACGAGTGACGGACGCCGTGCGGCTTTCGCCCGCCCGGCCGGGAACGCTCAGCGCACCTCGACCGCGCGGGCGAATGCCACGACGTTGCCCGCATAGCCGTTCTGCTGGGAGAAACCGCCGCCGCAGGTGATGACCCGCAGTTCCGCCGCGCCCTTGGACGCGTACACCCGGTCCCCCGGGAAGTTGTTCTTCTCGAACACCTCGACGCCGTAGATCTCGAACACGACGGTCTTTCCGTCCTGCCGGGCGACCTCGACACGGTTTCCCTTCTTCAGGGCTCCGAGCGCGTAGAACACGGCCGGGCCCAGCTGATTGTCGACATGCCCGACGACGACCGCGGTGCCCTTCTCGCCGGGGGTGACGGCTCCGGTGAACCAGCCCGCCAGGTTCGGGTCCTCGGGCGGGGGCGCGCCGACCCAGCCGTCCGCGTCCAGGCCCACGGGAATGATCGGGGTGTCGACCTGGATCGCCGGGATCCTGACCCGGTCCGGGAGGGAGTACGGCAGCGGCTGTACGGTTCCGGCGAAGGTGGCGCCGGGCACCCGGCTGTCCGTCGCGGCCGCCGTCGCCGGCTGCGGCGGACCCTCGTCGAACTCTCCCGAACCATTCCGGATGAGGGCGAGGCCGGTCAGCAGGACCAGCGCTATCACGCCCCACGGGGCGCGCTTCCTCGGCCGCGCCTCCTCTTCGGCCTGGGCCAGCTCGGACGCAGACATGGGCCATCCCCTCTCGACGCGGCCGTCGCCGTGTCTTTCGCGCATATCAGAACGCTAAGTGCCGCGTGTGAAACCGGCGACGGGGCGGCGGCGAACGGGTGGCCCGGGCCCTCGACGGGCGGCCCGGGTATTTCAGGTGCGCCATCCGAGTTGCCGCCGCGAGGAAATTTCTGACAGTCCGTGACCTGCGGCGATATCCCATTGTGTGGATTTCCCGCGGTATCCGCTCTCACTGGGACGGACCATTCCCGAAATGCGGGTCCGGGCAGGGCAACTGACTGTCTTTCTGGGAGGCGCTTTCTCGCCGATCGACCGGGGACGGGTCCCGGGGCGTCTTCCGCGGAGGATCACATGCGTAACACTCGTGCTCTGGCGGTCGCCGGCGCCGCGGTCGCCGCCCTCGGGCTCTCCGCCCCCGCGGCCGTCGCGTGGGACAGACCGAGCAACATCGTCGCCCTGCCCAGCGTGATCGCCCGCGGCGGTCAGCTCACCATCACGGTCGACGGCTGCCGCCACGGCGGCACGGCGACCTCCAGCGCGTTCACGATGCCGGCGACGCTCTCGCCCATCCGCGGCGCCAACGAGACGGCGAGGGGCACCGCCACGATCAGGAACAACGCCCGTCCGGGTCCGTACGACATCACCGTCAGGTGCGACAGCAAGACCCTGACCAAGCCGCAGGCCTTCACCGTCATCGGCGGTGTCCGCGGCGGTATCGGCGGCAGCAGCACCACCGGTGCGACGCCGACCGACGTGGCCATCGGCGGTGGCCTCGTGACCGCGGCGGCCGTCGGCGGTGGCCTGTTCTGGATGCGGCGCCGGGCCGAGCGGCGCGTCTGACGGCGGTCGCCTCGCACGTACGGTCCTCGCCCCGGATCCTCTCCGGCCCGGGGCGAGGGCAGAACCCGTGGGCGGCATCCGCGTCGGTCCGGTCAGCCGGTTTCCTCGTCGGTGCGGCGCCGTGCGAAGTGGTAGGTCGTCCCCAGCGCGCCGGCGATGAGCGCGGCGCCGAGGCCGATCTCCTTGAGGTCGAAGCCCGCGAGGGTGCCGCCCTCTCCGGCGTGGGCGCCCTTCGACGGGTGGCCGTGGTGGTCCCCGGGGTGATGCGGGGAGTGGTGCGTCGGCCGATGTGTGGGGTGGTGCGTCGGACGGCCGCCCGCGATGGTCAGGCGCGCGGTGCCGCTCGACTCGTCACAGACGAACTCCACGTCGTACACGGCGCCGGGTTTGGCGTCCCAGTCGACGACGGCCCGTGCCGAGGACTCCCGGGGCGGGATGGCGACCAGGTCGAAGACCGGCGAGGACACCACCGCCTCTCCCCGGCACGCCGCGTTGCGGACCACCCGCAGCGTGACCCGCTCGCCCGCCGCGACGGTGGAGGGCTCGACACTGAAGCCGAAATCGGTCCGGACCGCCGCGTACGCGGTCGGCATGCAGGAGGCGAGGGCGCCGGCGCCCAGCAGTACGGCCGAAGCGACGCGTATCGCGCGCATGGTGACCTCCGGGTCCCCGAGGAGCAGCCGCGGACCTGTTCCGCTCACCTACGCACCTCGTTGCCCGAAACGCTAGGAACGGGTGCGCCGTGGCGCGATCGCAGTAGCGCGAATGGGGCATGCGTGTGCGCCGCCCGGGGGAACTCCGTTGCGGCGGCCGGGGGACGGCGACGGCGTGTCGCGCGCCCCCCGGCCCGGACCTGTGGTGCGGGCGCCGTCAGTCCCCGGCGCCCGGGAAGAGATTGAGGAACGGGTCCGCCGACGCGGTCACGCCCCTGCTGTACGGCGAGTCGAAGTCCCAGATCAGGAACAGCAGGAAGGCGATCAGCGCCGAGAACAGCCCGGCGAGGACCATTTCCCGGGTCGTTCTGCGGATCTGCAGGGCGAAGATCATTCCGATGGTGACGACGGCCCCGGCGATCAGCCCGAACCACACCACGCCCGGCATGGTCTCCCCGGTCGACTCCGCCCGGGCGATCCGGGCCTGGTTGGCCGCGGTCACCTGGTCGAGGAGCGGTTGGTAGGCCTGGGCCTGGAAGTCCGTCTTCGGCTCGTAGTCGGTGACGTCCTGCCGGACGCGCTCGAAGAGCCGGTGACCGCGCTCGGTGACCCGGCCCTCGTCGGCCATGGTGTCCCACTCGGTGGTGACGACGTATCCCACGTAGGCCTCGATGTCGTCCCGGATCCGGTCGCGTGCGTCGGCCGGGTAGACCCGGACCCGCTCGGAGATCTCGTGCAGCGCGGTGGCCTCGGCCTGGACGTGGTCCTGGGCTGCGCTGCGCCCCTCCCAGACACCGGCGATCGCCAGGCCCAGGACGATGGCGTACACCACGCCGATCCACATCGTCATGTACTCGATGACGTCCGGGGTCTCACTGGGGTCCTCGTCGTCGGACGCCGTCCGGTGGCGTACGAGCGTGATGACGACCACCACGGCGCACGCGGCCAGCATCGCGAGGGTGAGAACAAGCCATTCCGGCAAGAGGTACCTCCTGGGCTTTCAGGGATCAGCGCGCGCGCAGCGCGGCGACGGCGACCACCGCGGGCACCGTGACGAGCAGGACGAAGGTGAGCGGCGACATCGCGTTGCCCGCCTGCCGTGGCCGGGGCGGCGCGGCGCGATACCGCGGGTAGTGCACGGGTGAGGCGGACGGACGCGGTGTCGGCGTCGCCGACGGTTCTGGTGCCGGAGCCGGAGCCGGAGCCGGAGCCGGGGGAGGGGGCGGCGGTGGCGGTGGCACGGGCCTGAGGGTCGGCTCGGGCCGGGGGGCCGCCGGGCGTGGTGCGGGCGGCGGCTCGGGCGGTGGCTTGGGCCGGGCCGTGGGTGCCGGCTTCGGCGGGGGCGGCGTCGGGTCCGGAGACGGGCTCGGAGTCGGCGACGGCTTCGGCGGCGGGGGAGTCGGGGTGGGCGTGGGCGTGGGCGTGGGCGTCGGTGTGGGTGTCGGGCACGGCGGCTTGGTCGGCCAGGTCTTGCTCCCGGCGTACGCCACCGCCTTCGTGCCGTCCGGCCCCGTCGAGGCGTACGCGCAGGCGGTGGCCACCGCCACTGAACCAGGTGCGCCGACGAGCGCCCAGGTCAGCGCCGCCACCGCCAAGGCCCTTACGGCGACGGCGGGTTGGATCGAAAGGGGTCCATACACGACGAAGATCATGAGCCCTGTTCCGCCGGGACGTGCCGGAGCGCAAGGGGATTGCCCCGAAAGAGGGATTTCCGGGTGCCGCCGGTTTGATCGGCGGTCACCCGTGGGGTGCTCGACACGCATGCCTGTGCGACGGAGAGCGGCACCCGTCACAGGCCGCGGGCGGCGCTCCTCACAGCTTCCGGAAAGAAATTTGGCCCGTCGTTGAACACAATCGCTGCTCCCATGCGTACTCATGACCGTGCGGCGGCGCAGCAGGGCGCTGCAACACCCTTGCGATTATGGGGAGTTGACGATGAAGACCTCCTGGCGGAGCGCCTCACTCGTGGCGAGCGCCGCGGCGGTCCTGGCGCTGACGACGGCGTGCGGTCAGGACAGCCCACCGGCGGCCAGCCAGAACGTGGGTGCCACAGCGGCACCCGGGGATTACGGAAACATCGGCTCCGGGACCGCCGGTGCGGGCGGCACCGCGAGCAGCAGCCCGGCGGCGCCGAGCGCTTCCAGCCCGTCCAACCCCGCGGGCAAGCTGTCCGTCTCCACCGCCGACGAGATCGGCAAGGTGGTGACCGACAGCCTCGGCCTCACCCTGTACCGGTTCGACCAGGACACCGAGCAGCCGCCCAAGTCGAACTGCGACGGCGACTGCGCCAAGACCTGGCCGCCGGTCCCCGCGGACGACGCCGAGGCCGGCGAGGGCATCGACAAGGCGCTGCTCGGCTCGGTGACCCGGGCCGACGGCACCAAGCAGCTGACCGTGGGCGGCTGGCCGGCCTACCGCTACGCCAAGGACGTCAACGCCGGTGACGTCAAGGGCCAGGGTGTGGGCGGCAAGTGGTACGCGCTGGCCCCCGACGGCAAGAAGGCGCAGGAGGGCGGTGCGGGCGCCGCCGGCGGCGGTGGAGCCGAGGTCGAGGCCGGCCTGTCCACCCGTGAGGACCCCAAGCTCGGCGAGATCGTCGTCGACAAGAACGGCATGACCGTCTACCGGTTCAAGAAGGACAAGGCCTGGCCCGAGCCGGTCTCCAACTGCACCGGCGAGTGCCTGAAGAAGTGGCCGCTCGTGGAGCCCGTCGACTTCGCCGACACCAAGGGCATCCAGGAGAAGGGCTACATGATCTTCGACCGGACCGACGGCAAGGGCAAGCAGCAGACGATCAACTGCTCGCCGATCTACACCTTCGCCGGCGACAAGGCTCCGGGCGACACCAACGGCCAGGGCGTGGGCGGTACTTGGTACGCCGTGCGCCCCGACGGAAAGCTGGTCGGCGCGTCGGAATAGCAGAGAGACCTCCCCAGGGTTGACCCTCGCGTCACCCGACGGAGCCGACCCGGTCCGCCCCTCCGTGACTCACGGAGGGGCGGACCGTTTTGCCGTGCTTCACCTGAACTCATCGAATTCTCAACACTCTTCCCCTTCCGAACCGGAACTCTCCGGAATGCCTCGAACACTGTTCGTCATATGTTCGAAGGACATGCGGGCGGGTATCAATTCGGCACGTGCCGCAGGCAGTGACCGGGAACGGATGGTCAATTTCCGTTTCGGGTCGCTCCATTGGCGGGCGATCAGTAGCCTCTGCTCGAACACCGGATCGCCTACGCCTTGGAGAGATAGATGGAGCGTCCCGCCTGGGCCCCACGGAGCATCGACATCTCGGTGCCCTCCGTTTCCCGGATGTACGACTTCTATCTGGGCGGATCGCACAACTTCGAGGTCGACCGGGAAGCGGCCCGCAGGGCCATGGGGTTCCTGCCGGGCCTTCCCAAGATCATGCAGGCGAACCGGGCGTTCATGCGCCGCGCCGTGCGCTACGCGGCCGACGAGGGCATCACCCAGTTCCTGGACATCGGTTCCGGCATCCCGACCTTCGGCAATGTGCACGAGGTGGCCCAGGCCGCCCGCCCCGGCGCGCGCGTGGTGTACGTCGACCACGACCCGGTGGCGGTGGCGCACAGCCAGGCGGTTCTGGAGGGCAACGACGGCGCGGGCGTCGTCGCCGCGGATCTCCGCAAGCCCCGGGACATCCTGGGCAGCCCCGAGGTCGAGCGGCTGATCGACCTGAATCAGCCAGTGGCCCTGCTCCTCGTTGCCATACTTCACTTCGTGGAAGACGAGGACGACCCGTACGGGGCGGTGGCCGAACTGCGGGACGCGCTCGCGCCCGGCAGCCTGCTCGTGCTCACCCATGCCTCCTACGAGGGGATCCCGCTGCCGCCGGAGCGGGCCGGGGGTGCGGTGGACGTGTACGACGAGATCCGCAACCCGCTGATCATGCGCTCGCGCGAGGAGATCGCGCGGTTCTTCGAGGGGTACGACATGGTGGAACCCGGACTGGTGGCGATGCCACGCTGGCGGCCCGACACCGCACCGGAGGACGAGGATCCGTACGCGTTCTCCGGTTTCGCGGGCGTGGGGCGTACGGCGTGATCGCGGAACCGGACGGGCCGGAGGACAGACTGCGCAGATTCGCGACGATCTGGAGTCGGGCGGTCTTCCCGGTGACCTCGACGTCGTCCACCCGCGCGGAGTTCGAGGAGCAACTGCTGCCGCTGGCCCGGCGGCTGAGCGAGGCGCTGCGGGCCCGGGCCTTCGACTCCGACGAGGGCAGGGCCGTGGGCGCCGCCCTCGTGGACGCGCACTGCACCGACCCGGAGGCACTCAGCCACACGCTGGACTGCGTGGACGCCTACCTGGTCCTGTACTGCGGCGGCGACGGCGACCAGGAGGACCTGCGGGCGCGCTGCGCACGACTCCAGCACGCCATGTCCGCCGGCTTCGCCCGGGCGCTGCGCGAGCGGACGCTGGCCGAGCAGGAGGCCATCGCCGAGGCCGCCCTCCAGGCGCAGGGCGTGGTGGCGCAGGCCCTGCACGCCAGCGAGGCACGGTTCCGGGCGGTCTTCGAGGGCGCGGCCATAGGCATCGGCATGGCCGACCTCGAGGGCAACATCCTCCAGGTCAACGGCGCGCTGCTGCGCATGTTCGGCATCTCCGAGCAGGCCTTGCGCAGCCGCAACGTCAGGGAGTGGACCCACCCCGACGACGCGCCGCAGACCTGGCGGCTCTACGACGAGCTCGTACGCGGCGAGCGTGAGCACTACCACCTGGAGAAGGCGTTCTACCGCCCCGACGGAACGGTCCTGTGGACCAATCTGACGGTCTCCCTGCTGCGCGACGCCGACGGCGATCCGCAGTACCAGCTCGCCCTCATGGAGGACACCACCGAGCGGCGGCTGCTCAACCTGAGGCTGCGCTACGAGGCCACGCACGACGCGCTGACCGGCCTGCCGAACCGCACCTTCTTCTTCGAGCGCCTGGAGAAGGCACTGGGCGCCGGGGAAGGCCAGCGGTTCGGGCTGTGCTACCTCGACCTCGACGGCTTCAAGACCATCAACGACAGCCTGGGCCACGCGGCCGGCGACCGGCTGCTGGTGGAGGTCGCCGACCGGCTGCAGTCCTGCGCCACCGCGCCCGGCGAGATGGTCGCCCGGCTCGGCGGCGACGAGTTCGTGGCGTTGACCACCGGCCCCGACACCCAGCACGAGGTCGACGAGCTCGCCGGCCGCATCATGAACGCGCTGCTCGCGCCGATCAGCGTCGACGGCCGGGAGCTGACCGTGCGCGGCAGCATCGGCATCGTCGAGGGCCCGGCGGGGGAGCGCAGCCCGGCGGAGGTGCTGCGCAGCGCCGACATCACCATGTACCGGGCCAAGTCGGCGGGCGGCAACCGTTTCGAACTCGCCGACGCGGAGGCCGACGCCCGGGCCATCACCCGGCACGGACTGACCACCGCCCTGCCCACCGCGCTGGAGCGGGGCGAGTTCTTCATCGAGTACCAGCCGCTGGTGCACCTCGGCGACGGCAGTGTCCGGGGAGCCGAGGCCCTGGTGCGCTGGCTGCACCCGCAGCACGGCGTCCTCGGCCCGGACCGCTTCATCCCGCTCGCCGAGCACACCGGGCTGATCGTGCCGCTGGGCCGCTGGGTCCTGGAGCAGTCCGTACGGCAGGCCCGCGAGTGGCGGGAACTGAACGGCGGCGCGGAGGCCGTGGGCCCGCTGCGGATCAACGTCAACCTGTCGCCCTGCCAGCTGACCCACCCCGGCCTGGTCCAGGACACCGTCGACATCCTGGAACGCACCGGCATCGAGCCGAACGCGCTCTGCCTGGAGGTCACGGAGTCGGCGCTGATCGGCGCGGACGACGACCTGCTCAAGCCGTTGCGCCGCCTGGCGGAGATGGGCGTCGACATCGCCCTGGACGACTTCGGCACGGGCTACTCCAACCTCGCCAACCTGCGCCGTCTCCCGGTCAGCATCCTGAAACTGGACCGCTCCTTCACCCAGAGCATGCAACAGTTCCCGGCCGACCCCGTCGACCTCAAGATCGTCGAGGGAATCGTCTCCCTGGCCCACAGCCTGGACCTCGCGGTCACGGTCGAGGGCGTGGAAACCGGCGCCCAGGCCGAGCAACTGCGCATGATGGGCTGCGACACGGCCCAGGGCTGGTACTACGCCCGCCCGGGCCCACCGGAGCGCCTGCACGAACTGGCCCTGGTGGACGCGACGGGGTGAGACAGGACGCCCTTCCGGGGGCGCGCGGAACGGCGCATCTTGGGGGCGCCGGGAACTGCGCGAACACCACGACGCTCCCGCACCCCCGCACTGCGCTCACACGAGACGGCGCTACGGGAAGAACCGCCTCACCGCTCCAGCAACATCCGCTGCAACTCCTGAGCGGCCCGAGGCGGAGCCACATCACTGCGGTGCGCCAGCGCGATCGTGCGGTGGAGGCCGGGTCTGGCAAGCGGCGTCACCCGCAACCCACGACCCGACCTCGCCGCCACCATGCGGGGTACGACGGCTACGCCGAGACCCGCCCGCACAAAGCCCAGCACGGCGTCCATCTCCCCGCCCTCCACGGCGAAGTCGGGTTCGAACCCCTCGGCCCGGCACGCCGCGACGGTCAGTTCCCGCAGGTCATAACCGTGCCGGAACATCACCAGCCGCTCCCCCTCCAGATCGGCTACCCGCACGGTACGCCGACCCCCGCCGGGCCTCGCCGCATCCGGTGAGGACACCACCACGAGATCCTCCCGCAGCAGCTCCACCGTCGTCAGCGCCGGCGCCGGCGTCGGCAGCGGCAGCACGACCAGCGCCAGATCCAGCGCGCCACGGGCCAGCCCCCGCACCAGATCATGGGAGCCGCCCTCTTCGATCAGCAGCCGGATCCCCGGGTAGCGATCATGGAACGCCCGCAGCACATCCGGCAGCAGCCCCGTGCACACGCTCGGCGTCGCCCCCAGCCGTACCCGCCCCCGCCGCAGCTGAGCCAGCTCCTGCACCTCCTGCCGCGCCGTGTCCGCGTCGGCCAGGATCCGCCGGGCCAGGGGCAGCAGCGCCTCCCCGGCATCCGTGAGCGTGATGTTGCCGCGAGCGCGCCGGAACAGATCCGCTCCCAGTTCCCGCTCCAGCGCCTTGATCTGCTGCGACAACGACGGCTGCGCGACATGGACCAGATCGGCGGCCCGGGTGAAGTGCCGGGTCTCGGCGACGGCCACGAAGTACTGGAGCTGCTGGAACTGCATCCTCGTACGATAGCCCCGGCCTATGGAATCAAGCTGGACCATGTCTTGGACCGATCGGTCGCGCGTCCGTAGCGTGCTGGCCATGGCTCTGGCAACGCGGACGGACAAACGGCCGTCCATGGCACGCACCGTGTGGGACTCCACCCTCGGCAAGAAGACCGTGATGGCGGTCAGCGGGCTGATCATGCTGCTGTACCTGGTCGCCCACATGATCGGGAATCTGAAGATCTACTTCGGCGCGGGCGAGTTCAACGCCTACGGCCACTGGCTGCGCACCGTCGGTGAGCCGTTCATGCACTACGAGTGGACGCTCTGGCTGATCCGGGTCGTGCTCCTCGTCGCCGTCGTCGCCCACGCCACCTCGGCGTACCAGCTCAGCCGCCGCGACATCAAGGCGCGCCCGAGCAAGTACGTGCACAAGAAGCCGCGGGCCTCCTACGCCACGCGCACCATGCGCTGGGGCGGCATCATCCTCGGGCTGTTCATCGTCTGGCACATCCTGGACCTGACGACCGGCACCGCGCACCCCGGCGGCTTCCAGCAGGGCCGTCCGTACCAGAACGTCGTGGACACCTTCTCCACCTGGTACGGCAACGTCGTCTACATCGTCGCGATGCTCGCGCTCGGCCTGCACATCCGGCACGGCTTCTGGAGCGCCGCCCAGACCCTCGGCGTCGGCAGCCGCAGCCGCGACCGCGCCCTGAAGACCGTCGCCAACGTTCTCGCGCTGCTGCTCACGGCCGGTTTCATCGCCGTACCCGTGGGCGTCATGACCGGAGTGGTGAGCTGAAGATGACTTCCTACACCGACTACGCGACCGGTGAGCCCGTCGCCGACACCAAGGCCCCCGCCGGGCCGGTCAACGAGCGCTGGGACAAGCGCCGTTTCGAAGCCAGACTCGTCAACCCCGCCAACCGGCGCAAACACACCGTCATCGTCGTCGGCACCGGCCTCGCCGGCGGCTCCGCCGGGGCCACCCTCGCCGAACAGGGCTACCACGTCGTCCAGTTCTGCTACCAGGACTCCCCGCGCCGCGCCCACTCCATCGCCGCGCAGGGCGGCATCAACGCCGCGAAGAACTACCGCAACGACGGCGACTCCATCCACCGGCTGTTCTACGACACCGTCAAGGGCGGCGACTTCCGGGCCCGCGAGTCCAACGTCCACCGGCTCGCGCAGATCTCCGTCGAGATCATCGACCAGTGCGTGGCCCAGGGCGTGCCGTTCGCCCGTGAGTACGGCGGCCTGCTCGACACCCGCTCCTTCGGCGGCGTGCAGGTCTCGCGCACGTTCTACGCCCGCGGCCAGACGGGCCAGCAGCTCCTCCTCGGCGCCTACCAGGCACTCAGCCGGCAGATCGCCGCCGGGAACATCGAGATGCACCCGCGCACCGAGATGCTCGACCTGATCGTGGTCGACGGGCGTGCGCGCGGGATCGTGGCCCGCGACCTGATCACCGGGAAGATCGACACGTATTTCGCGGACGCCGTCGTACTCGCGAGCGGCGGCTACGGCAACGTCTTCTACCTGTCGACGAACGCCATGAACTCCAACGCCACCGCCATCTGGCGGGCCCACCGGCGCGGCGCCTATTTCGCCAACCCCTGCTTCACCCAGATCCACCCCACCTGCATCCCGCGCACCGGCGACCACCAGTCCAAGCTGACGCTGATGAGCGAGTCGCTGCGCAACGACGGGCGTATCTGGGTGCCGAAGGCGAAGGGCGACCAGCGGCCCCCGGCCGAGATCCCCGAGGAGGAGCGCGACTACTACCTGGAGCGCATCTATCCGTCCTTCGGCAACCTCGTGCCGCGTGACATAGCCTCCCGCGCCGCGAAGAACGTGTGCGACGAGGGCCGGGGCGTCGGCCCCGGAGGCCAGGGCGTGTACCTGGACTTCGCCGACGCGATCGCGCGGATGGGCCGCAAGGCGGTCGAGGCCAAGTACGGCAACCTCTTCGACATGTACCAGCGGATCACCGACGAGGACCCGTACCGGGTGCCGATGCGGATCTACCCCGCCGTGCACTACACGATGGGCGGGCTGTGGGTCGACTACGACCTCCAGACCACCGTCCCCGGGCTGTTCGCGATCGGCGAGGCCAACTTCTCCGACCACGGGGCCAACCGGCTCGGCGCCTCCGCGCTGATGCAGGGCCTCGCCGACGGCTACTTCGTGCTCCCGGCGACCATCAACGACTACCTGGCCCGCAACCCGCACCACGACCCGGTCACCGACGAACACCCCGTCGTCCAGGAGGTGCTGGCCGAGACCCAGGACCGGCTCAACCTGCTGCTGTCCGTCGACGGCGACCGCACCCCCGACTCCTTCCACCGCGAGGTCGGCGAACTCATGTGGGAGTTCTGCGGCATGGCCCGCACCGATTCCGGCCTGCGCAAGGCGCTGGAGCGCATCCCGCAGATCCGGGAGGAGTTCTGGCGGCGGATCAAGGTGCCCGGCACCGGCGAGGAGTTCAACCAGTCGCTGGAGAAGGCCAACCGGGTCGTCGACTACCTGGAGCTGGCCGAGCTGATGTGCCTCGACGCGCTGCACCGCGCCGAGTCCTGCGGCGGCCACTTCCGCGAGGAGTCCCAGACGCCCGACGGCGAGGCCGCCCGCAAGGACGAGGAGTTCGGGTACGCGGCCGCCTGGGAGTTCACCGGCACCGGCGAGGCTCCGTCCCTGCACAGGGAAGACCTGGCCTTCGAGTACGTCCACCCCACTCAGCGGAGCTACGCATGAAGCTCACCCTGCGCGTCTGGCGGCAGCCGAACGCCGATGCCGACGGCACGATGTCCACGTACCAGGTGGACGACATCTCGCCCGACATGTCCTTCCTGGAGATGCTCGACACGCTCAACGAGGAGCTCATCCTGCGGGGTGAGGACCCCGTGGCCTTCGACCACGACTGCCGCGAGGGCATCTGCGGTGCCTGCTCCCTCGTGATCAACGGGGACGCGCACGGGCCGGAACGCACCACGACCTGTCAGTTGCACATGAGGTCCTTCGAGGACGGCGACACGATCGACATCGAGCCGTGGCGGGCGTCCGCCTTCCCGGTCATCAAGGATCTGGTCGTGGACCGGTCCGCCTTCGACCGCATCATCCAGGCCGGCGGCTACATCACCGCACCGACGGGGGCGGCGCCGGAGGCGCATGCCACGCCGGTGCCGAAGCCCGACGCCGACCTCGCGTTCGAGCACGCGGAGTGCATCGGGTGCGGGGCGTGTGTGGCGGCCTGTCCCAACGGGGCGGCCATGCTGTTCACCTCCGCCAAGGTCAACCATCTCAATGTGCTGCCGCAGGGGGCGCCCGAGCGGGAGACGCGGGTGCTGGACATGGTGGAGCAGATGGACGAGGAGGGCTTCGGCGGCTGCACGCTCACCGGGGAGTGCGCCACCGCCTGTCCCAAGGGAATTCCCCTCATGTCCATCACCAGCATGAACAAGGAGTGGCTGCGGGCCACGAGGAAGGCCGCCAAGCAGTAGTTCAAC
The DNA here is from genome assembly GCF_042957035.1 of Streptomyces sp. NPDC008137. Taxonomy (NCBI): domain Bacteria; kingdom Bacillati; phylum Actinomycetota; class Actinomycetes; order Kitasatosporales; family Streptomycetaceae; genus Streptomyces; species Streptomyces sp. NPDC008137. The sequence goes on from NZ_JBIBHN010000017.1 coordinate 150,104, forward strand.
AGGCGCACACCCGCACTCCTGGCACCCGTCACGCGCAGGACAGGCGGCATGGGCACAACAGTGGGCGGCGGCACCGCTCGCCGCCTCCGGCCCGTGACCAGGAGAGAGCCATGACCGGCGTACTGACCGTCGACCGCCCCGCGCAGCCCACGGCCCCCACCCGCTACACCGTCTCCCTCGCCCGGAACGAAGAGGACGTGCGTGCCGCGCAGCGGCTGCGGCACGACGTCTTCGCCGGGGAACTGGGCGCCCTGCTGACCGGCCCGCAGCCGGGCCTCGACATCGACTCGTTCGACGCGTACTGCGACCACCTGCTCGTCCGCGAGGAGACGACCGGCCAGGTCGTCGGCACCTACCGGCTGCTGCCGCCGGAGCGCGCGGCGGTCGCCGGGCGGCTGTACTCCGAGAGCGAGTTCGATCTGACCTCCCTCGGCGGGATCCGGCCGGAACTCGTCGAGGTCGGCCGCTCCTGTGTGCACCCCGACCACCGCGACGGCGCGGTCATCAGCCTCATCTGGGCCGGTATCGCCCGCTACATGGTCGACCGAGGCCACGAGTGGCTCGCCGGCTGCTGCTCCATCCCGCTGGCCGACGGCGGTGCCCTCGCCTCCGCCACCTGGGACCGGGTGCGCGACAAGCACCTGTCGCCGCAGGAGTACCGCGTCCGGCCGCTGCTGCCGTGGATCCCGGGTCCCGCACCCGCCGCCCGTGTCGAACTGCCCGCCCTGCTCCGCGGCTATCTGCGCCTCGGCGCCTGGGTGTGCGGCGAACCGGCCCACGACCCGGACTTCGGCGTCGCCGACCTGTACGTGCTGCTGCCGATGAGCCGGGTCAACTCGCGCTACCTGCGGCACTTCCTCTCCCTCGTGCCGGCCTGATGAGCGCCTGGCTGCCCCTCGCGCCCTGTACGCCCCGGGCCTGTGTCGAGCCGGTGGCGAGGGCCGTGCCGTGGGCCGTGCTGCGGCTCGCCGCGGTCGTCCTGCTCCTCCTCGCCGGGATCGCGCTTACGCCGTGGGGCGCCCGGATTCCGGCGACCCTGGTCCGGCGGTGGTGCCGGTGGATCGTGCGGGCCGCAGGGGTCCAGGTCCGCGTCACCGGCGCCGCCGCCCCCACCGGCCCTCTGCTGCTGGTCGCCAACCACATCTCCTGGCTGGACATCCCCCTGCTCGCCGCCGTACGTCCCGCCCGGATGCTGGCCAAGACCGAGGTGCGGCGGTGGCCCGTCGCCGGGCCGCTGGTCGCGCGCGGCGGCGTCCTGTTCATCGACCGGGACCGGCTGCGGGCCCTGCCGGGCACCGTCGCCCGCATCGCCGAGGTACTGCGCGAGGGCCGGGCCGTCGGGGTCTTCCCCGAGGGCAGCACCTGGTGCGGCCGCTCCCAGGGCGTCTTCCGCCGTGCCGTCTTCCAGGCCGCGCTGGACGCGGGGGCCGCGGTCCAGCCGGTGCGTCTGCGGTACCGGATCGCCGGCGGGCCCACCAGCACCGCGCCCGCCTTCGTCGGCGACGACACGCTGCCGGCCTCGGTCTGGCGCGTCGTGTCGGCACGCGGACTGCTGGCCGAGGTGGACGTACAGGACGTCATACCCCCGGGCACCCACCCCGACCGGCGCTCGCTCGCCCGGGCCGCACAGCCGACCGGGCCCGCCCAGCCGGCCTGGACCCACGCCGCACTGGTGACCCGGCCGCACGGCGGCACGAAAAATCCCGCGACGGTCCCCGCGCCCGCTGTTACCGTCGGATCCATGGAGGTCATCAAGCGCACCGAAGCCGCAGCCGCGCGAGCGACCAGCTCACCGGCTGCCGACGCCTGACCTCGTCACCTCTTCCCGGCGGCCGGAGACGGACCGCCAGGACCCCCGGTACCTCCGTACCCTCCGGCTTCCCTCTCGCGGTTCGTTCCGGTCCCCCTGACCTCAAGGAGACCGCCATGGACACGGACCGGACCGTACGGACGTTCAACGACTTCTTCCGTGAGCGCGGGCACCGGCTGATCAGCGGCAGCACGCTGCTGCCCTCGCCCTCGGATCCGGTGCTGTTCACCACGGCCGGCATGCAGCCCCTCACGCCGTATCTGCTGGGCCGCCCGCATCCCCAGGGCCGGCGGCTGGTCAACCTCCAGCGCTGCCTGCGCACCACCGACCTGGACGAGATCGGCGACACCACGCACCTGACGGTGTTCCAGATGCTCGGCTCCTGGTCACTGGGCGACTACGACCACGCCCAGTCCCTTCGCTGGGGATACGAACTGCTGCGCGAGGGATTCGGCATCCCGCGAGAACGGCTGTACGTCACGGTCTTCGGCGGATCCGATCAGGCCGGTCCAGACACCGATTCGCTGCGCGTCTGGGAGGACTTGGGGCTGCCGGTGGAGCGGGCCGGGGAGGAGAACTGGTGGTCCAACGGCCCGGCCGGCCCCTGCGGCCCCGACTCGGAGATCTTCGTCTGGACCGGCGAGGCCGGCACCCCGCCCCAGGGCAGTCCCGGCACCGACCCCCGCTGGACGGAACTCTGGAACCACGTCCACATGCGCTACGAGCGCCACCCCGACGGCACTCTCGTCCCCCTGCGGCAGCCCGGCGTGGACACGGGCATGGGCCTTGAACGCCTGGTCGCCGTCCTGCAAGGACACCGGTCGGTCTACGACACGGACCTCTTCGAACCGTGGATGCGGACCGTGCCCTCGCTGTGGGAGCTGGACGGCCCGTCGACCCGCCTGGTCAGCGACCATCTGCGGTCCGGCATCGTCGTGCTCGGCGACGGCGTACGGCCCTCGAACACCGGCCGCGGCTACGTCCTGCGCCGGCTGATCCGCCGTCTCCTCACCACACTCGGGAGCGGTGACTCACCCCGTACCCTCGCCGACCTGCCCCCGGAGCTGATCGAGCACACCCTCGACCACTTCCGCCAGTCCGCCGGCCCTGATCTCGTCCGGGAGGTCCTCCTCGACGAGGAGCGGCGGTTCGGCAGGCTCCTCGAACGGGGCAGCCGTCTGCTGTCCCGGCCCGAGTACCAGAGGCCCCTCAGCGAAGAGGACTACAGCTACCTCCACGACACCTACGGACTGCCCCGGGACCTCGTCGCCGGACTGCTCGCCGCCCGCTGACGGGCTACGGCCGCTCCCGGCCGAGCGCCCGGCCCAGATACCGGGCCGTGGCGCTCGGCTCCGCCCGGGCCACCTCGGCGGGCGGCCCCGCCGCCACGATCCGGCCGCCCGCGTCGCCGCCGCCCGGGCCGAGGTCGATCACCCAGTCCGTGCGCGCGACGACGGACATGTCGTGCTCGACGACGATCACGGTGTGCCCGGCGTCGACCAGGCCGTGCAACTGGCGCATCAGGACGTCCACGTCGGCCGGGTGGAGGCCGGTGGTCGGCTCGTCGAGGAGGTAGAGCGTGTGGCCCCGCCGGCCGCGCTGGAGCTCGCTCGCCAGCTTGATGCGCTGCGCCTCGCCGCCGGACAGCTCGGTCGCGGGCTGGCCGAGGCGCAGATAGCCGAGCCCCACGTCCAGCAGGGTGCCGAGGCTGCGGGCCACGGCCGGGGTGTCCGCGAAGAACTCCGCCGCGCTCTCCACCGTGAGGTCCAGCACCCGCGCGATGTCCCGCCCGCGGTACGTCACTTCCAGCGTCTCCGGGTTGTACCGGGCCCCGCCGCAGTCCGGGCAGGGCGCGTACGTGCTGGGCAGGAACAGCAGCTCCACGCTGACGAACCCCTCGCCCTGGCAGGTCTCGCAGCGCCCGCCCGCCACGTTGAAGGAGAACCGGCCGACCCCGAAGCCCCGTTCGCGCGCCCCGTCGGTGGCCGCGAACACCTTGCGCACCACGTCGAAGAGACCGGTGTACGTCGCGAGGTTCGAGCGCGGGGTGCGCCCGATGGGCTTCTGGTCGACCGAGACCAGCCGGCCCACCCCCGCCGTGCCCGCCGCCTCCTCGGTGATCTCGCCGATGAGCGTGGACTTGCCGGATCCGGACACCCCGGTGATCGCGGTGAACACGCCGAGCGGGAAGTCGGCGGTCACACCGCGCAGGTTGTGCCGGGTGACCGGGCCGGTCTTCAGCCACCCGCCCGGTGTGCGGACCTCCCGGGCAGGGGCGGGGGAGCGGTCGAACAGATAGCGGGCCGTCGCCGACTCGTCGACGCCTGCCAGCTCCGCGACCGGGCCGCTGTGCAGCACCCGCCCGCCGTGCTCGCCCGCCTGCGGGCCCACGTCCACCAGCCAGTCGGCGCCGCGTACGACGTCGAGGTGGTGCTCCACCACGAACACCGAGTTCCCGGCCGACTTCAGCCGCTCCAGCACCGTGAGCAGCGCCTCGGTGTCCGCCGGGTGCAGTCCGGCCGACGGCTCGTCGAGGACGTAGACGACGCCGAACAGGCCGGAGCGCAGCTGGGTGGCGAGGCGCAGGCGTTGCAGTTCGCCGGCGGAGAGGGTGGGGGTGGGCCGGTCGAGGCTGAGGTAGCCGAGGCCCAGCTCGACGACCGGTGCGATCCGGGACGTCAGGTCGGCGGTGAGGACCCGGGCGGTCTCCGATGTCGCGTCGAGACCGGCGGCCAGCTCCGCCAGCGGCACCGCCGCCAGCTCGGCGATGGTCCGGCCGCCGAACGTCACGGCGAGTGCCTCGGGGCGCAGCCGGCTCCCGCCGCAGGCCGGGCAGGGCGCACTGGCCAGGAACCGTTCGGCCTTCGCCCGCAGGGCCGGGCTCTTGGAGTCCGAGAAGGTCTTCATCACGTACCGCCGGGCGCTCATGTACGTGCCCTGGTACGGCCGCTGGATGCGGTCCGCGTCCCGCACCGGGTGCACGGTGACGACCGGCTGCTCGTCCGTGAACAGGATCCACTCCCGGGCCGCGGCGGGCAGCTCCCGCCACGGCCGGTCCACGTCGTGGCCGAGCGCGTCGAGGACGTCCCGCAGGTTCTTGCCCTGCCAGGCACCCGGCCAGGCGGCGATGGCGCCCTCGCGGATTGACAGCGACGGGTCCGGGACCAGCAGCTCCTCGCTCGTACGGTGCACCTGCCCGAGCCCGTGGCACTCCGGGCAGGCCCCGGCCGCCGTGTTGGGCGAGAACGCGTCGGAGTCGAGGCGCCCGGAGCCGGGCGGGTAGGTACCGGCCCGGGAGAACAGCATGCGCAGGGAGTTCGAGAGGTTGGTGACGGTGCCGACGGAGGAACGCGAGGTGGGGGCGGAGCGGCGCTGCTGGAGGGAGACGGCCGGCGGCAGGCCGGTGATCTCTCCGACCTTCGGCGCGCCGACCTGGTGGATCAGCCGGCGCGCGTACGGCGCGACCGACTCGAAGTAGCGCCGCTGGGCCTCCGCGTAGATCGTGCCGAACGCCAGCGACGACTTGCCCGAGCCGGACACGCCGGTGAACACGGCCAGCACGTCCCGGGGGATGTCGACGTCGATGCCCTGGAGGTTGTGCTCGCGGGCGCCGCGGACGCGGACGAATGGGTCATGAGGGTCGCGGTCGTGCATGGGAAACGACTCTAACCGGAGGTGATCGCGGCGAGCCGCCGGTAGGAGTCCAGCAGGGCCTCACGGTCGTACGTGCTGGTGGTGACCAGGACCTCCTGGGCCCCGGTCTCCTTCAGAACCGTCTCCAGCTCCTGGGCCACCTGCTCCTCGGTGCCCACGACATGACCGGCGAGGCCTGCCTCGTAGAAGCCGCGCTCCTTGCCGGTCATGGTGAGCGCCTCCACGCGCTGGGCGGGCGCCAGGGGCGGGAAGGTGCCGTGGGTACGGGAGTACGCCATCGCCCAGGCCTCCGGGACGAGCAGCCGCCGGGCCTCCTCGGGTGTGGCGGCCACGGCGATCGTCCCCGAGATGACGACGTACGGTTCCGGCGACCAGGCGGAGGGGCGGAATTGCTCGCGGTAGTGGTCGATGCCGCGCCGCATCTTCTCCCGGTTCCGGAGATCGCCGATGACCATGGGCAGGCCCGCGCGGGCGGCGATGCCGGCGCCCTCGCCCATGGCCAGGACGAACGGCGGCACGGTCAGCCCCTCGGCGGGGCGGGCATGGACCCCGGTGGGGGAGGTGCCCCGGAACCAGCCGAGCAGCTCACGCAGCTGGGCCTCGAAGTCCTCGGCGTCGTCCTTGTCGCGACCCAGGGCCCTGCGCACCCCGTCCGTGAAACCGACGGACCGGCCCAGGCCCATGTCGATCCGCCCGGGGAACAGCGACTCCAGCACCCCGAACTGCTCGGCCACGACCAGTGGCCGGTGATTGGGCAGCATCACCCCGCCGGTGCCCACCCGGATCGTCCGGGTCGCGGCGGCGACGGCGGCGGCCAGCACGGTCGGCGCGGACCCGGCCACCCCGGGAACGCCGTGATGCTCCGACACCCACACCCGGTGGTACCCGAGCCGCTCCAGCTCCCCGGCCAGCCGGACGGTGTCCCGCAGCGCCTCGGGGTGGGTGTGCCCCTCGCGGGTGCGGGAGCGGTCGAGGACCGACAGGCGTACTGGTTCCATACGAGGTTCTACGCCGCACGGGGCCGCCGGTATTCCGCCGTCGCGGCACGGAGGCCCCCGCCGGAAAACCGGGTGACCGTGTCCTGGCAGGTCAGGACAATGGCCCGGTATCCCGTAGTGAAAGGCGGCCGACCGTGACCGTCCCCAACGTCCTGCTCTCCGGCATCGTCGGCTCGACCGCGTACGGACTCGCCCGCGAGGGCTCCGACATCGACCGCCTCGGCATGTTCGCGGCGCACACCGTAGAGCTGCACGGTCTGCGCCGGCCGAAGGAGTCCCACGTCAGCACGGCGCCGGACAGCACGCTGCACGAGGCCGCCAAATGGTGCCGGCTCGCCCTGGGCGGCAATCCGACCGCGATGGAGCTGGTGTGGCTCCCGGACGAGCTGTACGAGGTGCGGACCCCGCTCGGCGACGAGCTCATCGGCATCCGCACGGCGTTCCTGTGCGCCCGGCGCGTCAGGGACGCCTACCTCGGCTACGCCACCCAGCAGTTCCGGCGGCTCGAGGCGCGCGGCGACGGCTCGTTCTCGGCGGACACCCGCAGGCGCACCGCGAAGCACGCCCGGCATCTCAAGCGGCTGTGCGGGCAGGGCCTGGAGCTGTACACCACCGGGCGGTTGACGATCCGCGTCGAGAACCCGGAGGAGTACCACGCCTTCGGCGAGCGCGTCGCCGCCGACCCGTCGGCCGCGCTGCCCCTGCTCAGACACTACGAGGCCGCCTTCGACACCGGCCCCACGGTGCTGCCGGACGAACCCGACGAGGCGCCGGTCGAGGCATGGCTGCGCGGGGTCCGCGCGCACTTCTACGCGCCGCAGGCCGCGAGCTCAGCCGTCCGGGCGTAGCAGCCCGCGCTCATAGGCCCTGACCAGGTTCTGCGGTACGAGGTGGCGGACGCCGTCGACGGTGACCGGGACCAGCGTCGGGGTGGCCGCCTTCCACTGGGCGCGGCGGTGGCGGGTGTTGCTGCGGGACATCTTCCGCTTCGGGACAGCCATGGGACTCCTCCTCGGTGCACGGGCACCGGGGACGCTACATGAAAATGGATCCCATTAACAATGTGTGTCCCCGGCGCCCGGCCGCCGGTGCCCCCGGTGTGCCTCAGTCGTCGGCGCCCACGAGCATCCGCACCTCGAACTCCTCGTGCGCGGTGGGCTCCTCGGCCGGACTCTTGTCGGTCACTGTGCCGAGCCAGCCCAGCAGGAAGCCCGCGGGGATGGAGACGATGCCCGGGTTCTGGAGCGGGAACCAGGCGAAGTCGGCATCGGGGTAGAAGGAGGCCGGGGCGGAGGAGACGACGGGGGAGAACACGGCCAGCAGGACGGAGGTGGCGAGGCCGCCGTAGAGGCTGAGCAGGGCCCCCTTCGCGGTGAAGCGCCGCCAGAAGAGGGTGTAGATGATCGTCGGCAGGATCGCGGACGCCGCGATGGCGAAGGCGAGGAAGGCGAGCGTCGCGGTGTTCGCCCCCCAGGCGACGAGGGCCAGCAGGATGCCGAGGATGCCGATGACCGCTCCGGACAGCCGGGCCACGGTCAGTTCCTCCGTCTCGCTTGCCTGGCCCTTGCGGATCACCTCGCCGTACAGGTCGTGTGCGAGGGAGGAGGCCGCGGCCAGGGTCAGGCCCACCGCCACGGCGAGCAGGGTCAGATAGGCCAGACAGGTCAGCAGCGCGGTGAGCACGCTGCCGCCCAGCTCGTGGGCGAGCAGCAGGACGGAGGCGTTGCCCGTGCGGTCCGTGTTCTCGATGGTGTCCCGGCCGAGGAGCGCGGTGGCGCCGAGGCCGAGGATGCCGGCGCCGAAGCAGACCGCGCCGACCAGGCCGACGGCCCACAGGACGGAGGAGCGCAGCACGCCGCTCTTGCGCGGAGCGAGCAGCCGCATCAGCACGTGCGGGAGGGCGGCGAGACCGAGGACGATGGCCAGTTCGAGGCTGAAGAAGTCCAGCTTGTTGCTGACGGTCCCGCCGTAGCGCAGCCCGGGTTCCAGGAACTGCGCGCCGGTGCCGCCGCGTTCGGCCGCCCGATCCAGCAGCGCGTTGGGGTTCCAGTCGAAGTGGTGCAGCACCAAGCCCGCGGTGAACAGCACGCCCACCACCAGCATCACGGCCTTGATGATCTGGATGACCGTGGCGCCGGGCATGCCGCCGAGGGAGGCGTACAGGATCACGAACGTACCGATCACGGCCACGCACAGGGTGCGGGTGGTTGCGCTCGGCGCTCCGGTGAACTGGGTCAACAGCGCGACGCTGCCGACGAGTTGGGCCACCAGATAGAGCGTCGTGATGGCCAGGATGCAGACCGCGAGGGCGACCCGCACCGGCCGCTGCCGACGAGGCAGGCGCAGCGCCACCGTGTCGCCCAGTGTGAACTTCCCCGTGCGGTGCAGGGGTTCGGCGATCAGCAGCAGGACCATCATCCACGCGACCGTGGTGCCGCCTAGGTACATCAGCCCGTCGTATCCGGTCAGAGCGACCAGCCCGGTGCTGCCCAGCAGGGTGGCGGCGGACAGATAGTCGCCGCACATGGCCAGGCCGTTGCGCAACGGCGACATGGTGCGGTCGCCGAGGTAGAACTCGCTGATCTCGTCGCGCTGAGGAGCCGTCAGCAGTGCCGTGAACAGGGTGATCACGACGACGGTCAGGAACAGGACGAACGTCAGCTGCAGGCTGCTGTCGTCGATGGCGGCAGCGGTCGTCACCACGTGCGGAACCCCCTCGTCCCGTGCTGGAGGGGCTGCCTGGCCCCCTGTGGCCCCGTGGCCGAACGGGCGTGGCGGTTGTCGTTCTCGTACTGCCGGGACCTGAGACCGCGGGCGAGTGGATCGACCCGGTCGCGCATGTGCCGGACATAGCACCAGGCGGTCACGCCCATGATGACGAACTGCCCGAGGCCGAGGGCGAGTCCGATCGTGAGGTGGCCGAACAGCGGCTGGTTCATCACCGCGGGAACAAAACTCGACAGAAGTACATACAGCAGGAATCCGCCGGCGGACAGGATCGTCGCCCGGGTGCCGAACCGGCGTTGCGCGCGACGCAGTGAGTGGAATTCGGGAAGGTCGGATATACGAGACGGCGGTGTGTGTTCGATGTGCGGAAGCGGGAATGTGGGAGTGTCTTCCCGCCGTGGTGGGAATTCGGGCACAGGCGCACCTTCTTCGCTGCATCGTGCCCCGCACTCGACCCCGTCGGGGAAGTGTCGTGTCCGGCTTTCGAGCAGGGTGGAGGGGCGCCGGACACGGTGAGGGGGTGCGGGCTCTGTGTGTGGGGGCTCGTGAAACCGGAGAACTCGCTGTCCGGAATCCAGGGGTCGGCCATGGGGAGTATGTCAGTGCTGTGCTTGAGTCATCAACTGTGGTGGTCAATTGACTTGCGGTCATGGCTCGTTCGCATTCCCGGCGAATAGTCCGGACCATTTGCCCGGCCAGGGTGTCTCGAATGAACCGGATCAGAAACGGGCGCCGACGGCGGTGCCGTTCCGTGGGACGAGGAACGCCGGTGCCTTCGGCAGCGAGCCGTCCGCCGACCGGGGGCCGGTGAGCGGACCCGGATCGGTGCTCAGCACCGAGGCGGCGTTCCATGTGCCGCCGATGTTCCAGGAGTTGCCGTCGGCGACCGTCTTCGCTCCGACGGCCGCCGCGCGCTGGTCCGCTACGGAGAGGTTGCCGGTGAGGCGGGCGGTCCCGCCCGGGACGTCGGCGTCGAAGCCCGTACCGGCGTTGCCGTACGTGGAGTCACGGCTCAGGGCGAGGGAGCCGGGGTTGCCGTTGTCGGTGAAGCCGTGTTTCGCGTTCTTGAAGGCGGCGCTGCCGCGCACGGTGTGGCCCACCGCCGGGGCCGGGCTGCCGCCGCCGAGTTTGAAGCCGTTGCCGTCGCCCGCGAAGTCGGGGAAGTTCCAGCGGTTGAAGCCGTTGCCGTACGCCACCGTGTTCTCGATCGTCACCGGGGAGGCGAACTCCCAGGCGTCGAAGCCGTCGTCGACGTTGTTCCACAGCCGGGCGCCGCGCACCACGTTGCCCGTGCCGCTGCCCTCCTTGACGGCCAGGCCGTCGGCGCTCTCCCCGTTCTTGCGCGGGTCGCGGTTGCCGTGACTGTCCAGGTTCAGGATCTGGTTGCCGCTGGAGTCGCCCTGGAGCTGGAAGCCGGACTCGTAGTTGTCGTGCGTGCTCAGGCGCGAGAAGACATTGCCGTCGCAGCCGTCGCAGTACACCCCGTACGGGCCGTTGACGATCTCCAGATCCGAGATGCGCCAGTACGACGCCTCCATGTGGACCGCCCCGCGCTCGGCACGCGGGATGCTGCCGCCGACCGGGGTGTGGCTCGCGGGCAGTCGCTCGCCGTCGACGACCACACGCTCGCCCGGGTGGGCTGCGAGGGCGATGGGCTGGGAGGCGGTCCCCGACGTGGCGATGGTGATGTTGTCCGTGAGGGCGTACGTCCCGCCGCGCACACTGATGCTGTCGCCGGGCTTTGCCAGGTCCACGGCCCGCTGGATGGTCTTCAGCGGCCGGGCGAGCGTGCCGGGGGCGGAGTCGTCCCCGTTCGGCGCCACGACCAGGGTCGTTCCCGCGGCGACCGCCGTCCCCGCCGGACCACCCAGCGCCATGGCCAGCGCCGCTCCCGTCATCGCCACCGACCAGATCCTCGTGTTGCGCATACGGCCTCCTGCCTCTGCCTGCTTGGTTGTCGCAGAGCAGTGGCCGCCCGGCGGATGAAGGTTGCCGCCGGACACGGCCTAGGGTGGAGAGCGTGAGTGATGACCGCAGCAAGGCCCCGCTGGCCGTCTTCGACCTGGACAACACCCTCGCCGACACGGAGCACCGGCAGAAGTTCCTGGAGCGCAGGCCGCGTGACTGGGACGGGTTCTTCGCGGCGGCGCCGCAGGACCCGCCGCTCCCGGAGGGCATCGCGTTGGTCCAGGAGAGCGCGCGGGAGTGCGAGATCGTCTACCTCACCGGCCGGCCCGAGCGCTGCCGCCGTGACACGCTCGACTGGCTGACCGCGCAAGGCGTACCCGAAGGGCCCCTCTACATGCGGCCGAACGCCGACCGCAGGCCCGCCCGCGTCACCAAGCTGGAGATCCTGCGGCGGCTCGCCCGCACGCGCGAGGTCCGTGTCCTCGTGGACGACGACGAACTGGTCTGCGAGGACGCCCGGCGTGCGGGCTTCACCGTTCTCCGGGCCGACTGGGCCGCCCGGTCCGCCGAGCTGAAGGCGGCGCAGGAGCGGGAAGGCCGGACCTGAGAGCGCGCTTCCGGCTACTCGCCCTCCTCCAGCCGGAAGCCCACCTTGAGTCCCACCTGCCAGTGCGCGATCTGGCCGTTCTCGAGCTGGCCGCGCACCTGGGTCACCTCGAACCAGTCCAGATTGCGCAGCGTCTGCGAGGCCCGGCCGATGCCGTTGCGGATGGCCGCGTCGACGCCCTCGGGCGAGGTCCCGACGATCTCCGTGACCCGGTAGGTGTGGTTCGACATTCCGCTGCTCCTCTTCTGCTGAATCCAGTCACTCCACCGTGCCCCAGACGGCGGCGGAGCGCGAGACGTCGCCTCCCGCTCCGCCGCCGCCCGAGGGCTCGCCGCGTCTCAGCGCGCCACGCTCAGCGACAGCGCGAACCGGCCCGCACCGTCCGTCCACCAGTGCGCCAGGTCCAGCCCCGCCGCAGACAGTTCGGCCCGCACACCGTCCTGCCGGAACTTCGCCGACACCTCGGTGCGCAACTCCTCGCCCGCCGCGAAGTCGACGGCGAGGTCGAGCGCCGGCACCTTCACCGTCTGCGCCGTACGGGACCGCAGCCGCATCTCGATCCACTCGTGCTCGGCGTCCCATACGGCCACGTGGTCGAAGGCGGCGGGCTCGAAGTCGCCGCGGAGCTCACGGTTGATCACGGTGAGGACGTTCTTGTTGAAGGCCGCCGTCACCCCGGCCGCGTCGTCGTACGCCCGGACCAGCACCTCCTCGTCCTTGACCAGATCCGTGCCCATCAGCAGGGCGTCGCCCGGGGCGAGCATGCCCCGCACCGAGGCCAGGAACGCGGCGCGCTCGGCCGGCAGCAGATTGCCGATCGTGCCGCCGAGGAACGCCACCAGCCGGGGCCCCGGCGTGTCCGGCAGCGTCAGTTCCGCGGTGAAGTCGGCGATCAGCGCGTGCACGTCGAGCCCCGGCCGCTCGGCGGCGAGCGCCTGCCCTGCCTGGGTGAGGGCGCTCCCGCTGACGTCCACGGGGACGTAGGTGTGCAGCTCCGTGAGGGCGTCGAGCAGGTGCCGCGTCTTCTCGGAGGAACCGGAACCCAGCTCGACCAGGGTGCGGGCCCGGGTCGCCGCGGCGATGTCGCCGGAGCGCCCGAGCAGGATCTCCCGTTCCGCGCGCGTCGGGTAGTACTCGGGCAGTTCGGTGATCTTCTCGAACAGGTCGCTGCCGTGCGCGTCGTAGAACCACTTGGGCGGCAGCGTCTTGGGGGTGCCGGTCAGGCCCCGGTGGACGTCGGCGCGCAGCGCGGCGTCCGTGGCGTCCTCGGGCAGGGTGCGGGTGAGGCGGAACGGGCTCACGTACGGGACTCCTTCGGTGGTGCGCAGGCCAGGGGGTCGTCCGGTTCCTTCAGCGGCGTGAGCAGCACGTCCGTGCGGCTCGCCGCCAGGAGGGTGCGGTCGGGGACCTCCTGCCAGTGCGGATCGTCGTCGTAGGGCTCGGAGGCCACGACCGTGCCGCCGCCCGGCCGGGTGAGGTACCAGAGGGTGTCGCCCCAGGCGGTCGCGGTGATGGTGTCGCCGTTGTGGAGCAGGAGGTTGAGCCGGGACCCGGGGGCCGCGGTGGCGACCTCCAGGACCGTGTCGGCCAGCGCCTGGCCCTCGTCGTCACCGCCGCGCAGCCGGGCCAGCACCAGCGCCCACACGAGCGCCGAGTCGTTGCGGGCCTCCAGCGACAGCAGGTCCTCCGGGGGCAGACTCCGGGACACCGCCGCGAGCGAACCGGGCCAGCCCCTGACCGCGCCGTTGTGGCTGAACAGCCAGGTCCCGGCCGCGAACGGCGCCGCCGCGGCCTCCGCGTCCGCGCCCGACAGGGTCGCGTCCCGCACCGCCGCGAGCAGCGCCTCCGTCCGGACGACCCGGGCGAGATCGGCGAAGGACAGATCCGCCCAGATCGGCCCGGCCCGGCGGTAGCGGGCCGGCACCGGGTCGCCCCCGGCGTACCAGCCGACGCCGAAACCGTCGGCGTTGACCGTCCCGTACCGCTGCCGCCGGGGCGCCCAGGACTGCCGGTACAGGCCGTGCGGGGGATCCACCAGGAGCCGCCCGAGCGGCTCCTCCGGTCCCACGTAAGCCACATGACGGCACATCAGACATCCTCCGAGCGGGCCGTGCGGAACCCGGAGAAGATCTGCCGCCTGATCGGGTGGTCCCAGTTGCGGAACGTGCCCCGGCAGGCCACCGCGTCCACGGCGAACGCGCCGCCGCGCAGCACCTTGTAGTCGGACCCGAAGAAGACCTCCGAGTACTCCTTGTACGGGAACGCCTTGAACCCCGGGTACGGCAGGAAGTCGCTCGACGTCCACTCCCACACGTCGCCGATCAGCTGCCGCACGCCGAGCGGGGACTCGCCGGCCGGATAGCTCCCGGCCGGTGCCGGACGCAGGTGCCGCTGGCCGAGGTTGGCGTGCTCGGGCCCCGGGTCGGCGTCGCCCCACGGGTAGCGCATGGAACGGTCACCGGCCGGGTCGTACCGGGCCGCCTTCTCCCACTCGGCCTCGGTGGGCAGCCGGCGTCCGGCCCAGCGGGCGTAGGCGTCGGCCTCGTACCAGCACACGTGCAGCACCGGCTCCTCGGGCGGTACGACCTCGGTGAGGCCGAAGCGCCGGCGCAGCCACTGCCCGCCGTCCCGCCGCCAGTACAGCGGGTGCGCGATGGAGTTCCGGCGGATGTGGGCCCAGCCGTCCGCCGTCCACCAGCGCGGGTCGTCGTAGCCGCCGTCCTCGATGAACGCCTGGTACGCGCCGTTCGTCACCGGCGTGGTGTCGATGTGGAACGGCGCGACCTCGCGCCGGTGCGCGGGGCGCTCGTTGTCCAGCGCCCACGGCTCACCGGAGGTGCCCATCGTGAACGGGCCGCCCGGGACCAGGACTTCGGACGGGCCGGTGAACAGCGGCGCCGGCTCCGGGTCGGGCGCGGTCAGGGCCTGCGGGCCCCTGCGCAGCTGATGCGTGATCAGCATGGTCTCGTCGTGCTGCTGTTCGTGCTGGGCGATCATCCCGAAGGCGAACCCGGCCTCCGTCAGCCGCGTCCCGTGGAACGCGGCCCGCTCCAGCACGTCCAGCGCCCGGCCCCGGACGTCGGCCGCGTAGGTGCGCGCCTCCCCGGGCGACAGCAGGGGCAGCTTCGGCCGCTCGGCCCGCGGGTGCTCGAAGGCGTCGTAGAGGCTGTCGATCTCGGGCCGTATCGCCTCCTGCCCGGCGACGGCCCGCAGCAGCCACTGCTCCTCCTGGTTGCCGATGTGCGCCAGGTCCCACACCAGCGGCGACATCAGCGGTGAGTGCTGCGCGGTCAGGTCGGGCTCCTCGACGCAGCTCGTCAGCAGGGTGGTGCGCTCGCGGGCGACGACCAGCGAGGCGACCGCGCGCTCGCGGAGAATCTCGGGGTCGACGGTTTCGGTGCCGACGGCGGGATCGGTGTCGGTCATGGGCGGAAGTCCTTCCCGTGGGCGCGACCGTCCGTGGCGCGCTGTCGGTCGAGCAGGTCGTCGGCGGGGCAGCGGCCCCGGACGACATAGCGGTCCAGATGGGCCGAGACGGCTTCCATGACCTCGGGCGCGGCACCGAGCCGGGGCAGGGCGTCCAGCGCGGTCGTGAAGCACGTGACGGCCACCTCGCGCAGTTCGGCGTCGGCCAGCCCGCCGCGGGCCGCGTCCAGCCACAGCGGGTTGTGCGGCGCGGGCAGCCCCAGCGTCCGCTCGGACAGCGGCTTCACGGCCCGGTAGGCGGTCTCGGCGGCCTCCGGGTCGTCGAACAGCGCCGCGGTCACGGCCAGCGGCACGATCCAGCCGTCGTCCCCGGGCTGCGCGTCGATCATGCGCAGTTCCAGGTGGCCCCGTGGCCTGACCGGCGGGAACAGTGTCGTGACGTGGTAGTCGAGGTCCTCCCGCGTGGGCGGTCTCGGCACCCCCGTCCGGATCCACTCCCGGAAGGTGAGCCCCGTGGGGACGTCCCAGGGTTCGCCGTCCTGCCGGACGCACATCACGGGGGAGTCCAGCACGTGTCGGGCCCAGGCGCCGCGCGGGTCGGCGTCCAGCGGCGGTGCGCCGGCCCGGCCCGCGCCGATCCGCGTCCACAGCAGCTGCCGGGTGGACATCCAGCCGGTCGGCCGGTGACCGGCGAGCGGGGAGCTGGCGAACGCGGCCACCAGGACCGGTCCCAGATGATGGGCCAGCCACCAGCGCCGCACCAGGCCGAGCGGGCCGGGCTCCTCGTGGCCGGCGTCGAGGCACACCTGCACGGAGGCGGAGGTGCACATCATGGCCCGGCCGGAGGGGCCCGTGCGGTCCAGGCAGCGCTCCATGGCGTCGTAGCGCGGTTCGCGCAGGAACCGGCGGGGTTCGTGCCAGGGATCGTGGCCGAGGCCGACGAGCGCGAGGTCCTTCTCGCGCAGGACCGTGCGGACGGCGTCGAGGTCGGCGGAGACGATGGCTATGCACTCCGTCAGCGAGGCGGCGGGGGGCGAGCTCAGCTCCAGCTGGCCGCCGGGCTCCACGGTGAGCGCCGACCTCAGAGACAGGTTCCGTACTGCGGCGTAGGCCGCTTCGAGTCGTTCGGGTGTGACGGGGAGCTGCGGTGCGCGCAGCTCGTGGACGAGCCATTCCACCTCGACCCCGAGGCGGCGTGGCGGGCCGGTCTTGAAGCAGATGCCGCGGACCAGGGCCTCGACGTCTGCGGCGGACAGGGCGGGTTCTTGCTCGGTACAGTCGCCCGCCGGGGCTGATGGCGCATCGGACATGTCGGGATCCTCCTGAGATTCCACCATGCCATCGGTCCGGGCTCTTGGCGGCCCGGGCTGGGATCACTCGTCCCAGCCAAGACCTTCACGCCGCTCGGCACAAGGGGGCGAAACGGGGCGTTCCCGGCCAGTCATCGAGGCCGGCCGGACGTTTCCCGGGGCTTTCCCCGGCGTTCTCCGACGACGGAAACTCCGTTGCGCCGCGGAACCGGCATCACCCACGATGCCTGCGTGAGCACGACAAAGAAGACCGCCGGGCGCGCGGTCGCGGCGCGTACGGGGGTGGCGCCGTGAGCGCGCGCCTGCGCGATGTCGCGCGACAGACCGAGCAGATCGTGGCGGCGGGTGCCTATCGCGCACCCAGCGGCCGCGAGGTGTCCATCGCCGGGGAAATACAGGCCGCGCGCGAGGGCAC
This sequence comes from Streptomyces sp. NPDC008137, assembly GCF_042957035.1. NCBI lineage: Bacteria > Bacillati > Actinomycetota > Actinomycetes > Kitasatosporales > Streptomycetaceae > Streptomyces > Streptomyces sp. NPDC008137. The sequence continues at coordinate 166,959 of NZ_JBIBHN010000017.1, forward strand.
GCGCCTGTACGGTCCGGAACCGGTGCCGGTGCCCGCCGTTCGGGTGACGCGAACGTCGATCGAGGTCACCGGCGAGAGCAGCCTGGAGGCCGCCCGCCGGCTCGGCGGCGACGTGGCCGTGCTGAACTTCGCCTCGGCCCGCAACCCCGGCGGCGGCTATCTGAACGGCGCCCAGGCCCAGGAAGAGGCCCTGTGCAGGGCCTCCGCGCTGTACACCTGCCTGCTCCGGGCCCGCGCGTACTACGACCACCACCGCGCCCACCGCGACCCGTTCTACACGGACCGTGTCATCCACTCACCCGACGTGCCCGTCTTCCGCGACGACCGGGGCGCACTGCTGGACGAGCCGTACACCGCCGGCTTCCTGACCTCGCCCGCGCCCAACGCGGGCGTGGTACTGCGCACGGCACCCGAGCGGGTCCCCGAACTGCCCGAGGCCCTGGCGGTCCGGGCCGAACGCGTCCTGGAGACGGCCGCCGCCCACGGCTACCGCAGGCTCGTGCTGGGGGCCTGGGGCTGCGGGGTGTTCCGCAACGATCCGGCCCAGGTGGCAGGGGCGTTCCGGACGCTGCTGGAGCCCGGCGGACGGTTCGCGGATACCTTCGAGCACGTGGCGTTCGGGATCCTGGACCGGACCCGGGAGCGCGCGGTCCTGGGCGCCTTCGAGAAGACCTTTCAGGTCCAGCCGTAGCGTTCCTGCAGCCGGCGTCTGACCAGGTTGAACCGCATCCGGTCCAGCGCGCAGGCCTCCCGGCGCATACCGTCCTCGTGCAGGCGCAGCACCCGGTCCACGTCGACCCAGGACTCCCGGCCGGAGCGGTCCCACGGCCCGCCGCCGATCGGCACCCACTCCCGGTGGCCGTCGTGCCGCTTGCTGGACAACTGCACGGCGAGGAAGGTCCCGGCCGCCTCACGGGCGACCACGAGCACCGGGCGGTCCTTGCCGCGCCCGTCGTTCTCCTCGAAGGGCACCCAGGTCCAGACGATCTCGCCGGGGTCGGGGTCGCCGTCGTAGGCGGGGGAGTACTCGGTGCGGACCTGGCCCACCTTGCCCGGGTCGGCCTGGACAGTGGCGGAGGGGCCCTGGCGGCCCGGGACGTTCTCGTCTGTAAACGCGGTCACGGGGGCACCCTAAGGGCTGCCCCCGTGACACCGCCCGACGGGTCACTTGTCGTCCATCGGCGCCCTACGGTCGCTCAGGCGACAGCGGAACGTGCCGTGACCGGCGGCGACGGCCACTTCTCGTACCAGCGCAGCTCCGCCTCCAACTGGGCCGCCACCTGCAGCAGCAGCGGCTCGCTGTCGGCCGGCCCCAGCAACTGCGCCCCGACGGGCAGGCCGTCCGCAGTGAACCCGGCGGGCACATTGACCCCCGGCCAGCCCAGCACGTTCCACGGCCAGGCGTACGGACAGGCGGCGATCATCGCGCGGTCGGTGGCGAAGCCGCTGAGTTCGAGCAAGGCGCCGATACGGGGCGGGGGAGCGGCGGTCGTGGGCGCGAGGACGACGTCGTACGAGGTGAAGAACCCTCCGATACGGCGGTGCAGGACGGCCTCCGCCCGCCGGGCCGCCCGCAGCGGCGCCCCGCCGAGCAGCCGGCCCAGCCGGGCCGCGTCCCGGGTGCGCCGGTCCAGCAGCGCCGGGAAGGGCGCCTCGCCCACCCGCTCGGCGATCCCGGCCGTCGCACGCGGCACGAAGGTCAGCCCGATCTGCCCGTACGGCGGATCCGCCTCCTCGACCGTGTGCCCCAACGCGGCGAGCCGCTCGGCGAGTTCGACGATCCGGGTCCGGACTTCGGGCAGCAGCCGGGCGGGCACCGCCGTGAACGGAGGCTTGAGGGAGAGCGCGATCCGCAGCCGCCCGGGATCGCGGCCGACGGCTGCCGACGCTTCGACGGGCGGCGGCTGGTGCGGGTCCTGCGTGTGGTTGCCGCTCGCCGCGTCCAGCAGCAGGGCCGCGTCGGCGACCGTACGGCCCAGGGTGCCGTTGACGGTGATGCCCTGGAACGACTCGCCACGCGGCCAGGTGGAGACCCGGCCGCGCTGCGGTTTGATGCCGACGAGATGGGTCCACGCGGCCGGGATCCGCACCGAGCCGGCGCCGTCCGAGCCGAGCGCGGCGGGTACCAGCCCGGCGGCGACCGCGGCGGCCGACCCGCCGGACGACCCGCCGGGCGTGTGCTCCGCGCTCCACGGGTTGCGGGTCGCGCCGAAGGCGGGCCCCTCGGTGAAGGGCCACTGCCCGAACTCGCAGGTGTTGGTCTTGCCGACGATCACGGCCCCGGCCGCGCGCAGCCGCCGTACCGCCTCGCCGTCCTCGGCGACCGGCGGGAACTCCCCGCAGCAGCCGAAGGCGGTCGGCTCGCCGGCCACGTCCATGTCGTCCTTCACCGCCACGGGGACACCGAGCAGCGGCTTGCGCGTCCCGGCGGCCAGCTCCCGGTCGGCCGCCTCCGCCTCGGCCAGCGCGGCCTCGGCCCGTACGATCCGGAAGGCGTTGAGGCTGCCCTGTGTCGCCTCGATCCGCGCCAGCGTGAGCTCCACCAGGGCGCGGGACGTCATCTCCCCGGCGGCCAGCGCACGCGCGGTCTCCGCCAGGCCTGCGGCTCGGTCGAGCGTCATGCGGACACCTCCGGAAGCGGGTGGTCTACCGAACGGTAACGTCCGGTGGCCGGTGACGGAACGGTGGCGACGGAAGTGGATGTTCACCGGCCCCTTCTCGGTTCCGCTCTGGGTTCTGCGGCTCTCGTACAGAACCATTGACGCACTTCTGCCTCAGCTCTACCTTCTGACCGACTTCCCGAACCCTGTTCGGTATTTCGACCCCCCGAGTCGAGAGCGAGCCGCACATGACTCCCCGCCCCGCCATCGCCGCCCCGTCCCGCCGTACCCTGCTGCGCGCCGCGGCCGCCCTGCCCGCCTCGGCGCTGCTGCTCGGCGAGGCCCCCGGACTGCTCGGCAGCGCCCTGGCCGCCGCACCCCCGAACGGCTCGGCCACCCGGTACACCATCGTGCCGTTCCTCAACAGCGACGACGGCACGGTCAACGTCTACCAGTCGGACGACGCCACCGACTTCCGGCTGCTGCGCTCCTCCGCGTACACGCCACCGGCGGGCCGGATCCGCGACGCGAGCATCCTCAGACACACCGACGGCTACTACTACGTCGCCTACACCACGCACACCTGGCAGGACACCAGCACCACCATCGGCTTCGCCCGCAGCTCCGACCGCGTCAACTGGACGTTCCTGTACGACCACACCGTTCCCATCGCGAACCTCTCCCGCGCCTGGGCGCCCGAATGGTTCGTCGACAGCGACGGCAGCGTCAGCGTCATCGTGTCCTGCTCCACCGCGAACGACGAGTGGATCTTCACGCCGTACCGGCTGAGGGCCACGAACTCCGCCCTCACGGCGTGGAGTTCACCGGTCGCCCTCTCCGGCATCGGCGCCAACCACATCGACACGTTCATCGTGAGGATCGGCTCGACGTACCACGCCTTCCCCAAGAACGAGACGACGAAGTACATCGAGTACGCCACCGCTTCCAGCCTCACCGGCCCCTACACGATCCGCAGGACCGGCGACTGGGCGGGCTGGGGCAGCTACCGCGAAGGCCCCGCGCTGGTCCAGCTGGACAACGGCGGCTGGCGCATCTTCTTCGACGGCTACGGCGACGGAAGCTACTACTACAGCGACAGCCACGACACCTTCGCCACCTGGTCGGCACCGGCCGCACTGCCCGCGATCTCCGGCACGGCACGGCACTTCACCGTGGTGAAGGAGACGGTCCCGGGCGGCCCGAGCCTGGCGAGGAACATCACCCGCTCCTTCCGCTCCGCCAACTACTCCACCCGCTACTGGCAGCAGCAGTCGGCGCTCCTCAACCTGCCCGTGGTCAGCGGCTCCAGCACCACCGCCGAGAAGCAGGCCGCCACCTTCACGGTCGTCCCGGGCCTGGCCGACGCGAACGCCCACTCCTTCCGTGACACAGCCGGCAACTACCTGCGCCACTGGGACTTCCGCGCCCGCTTCGACCCGAACGACGGCACGAGCACGTTCGCCAAGGACGCCACGTTCGTCCTCCGGACCGGCACGGCGTCCGGCTCCGTCCGCTTCGAGTCGTACAACTATCCGGGGCACTATCTGCGCCACTACGCCTACCAGCTCCGCGTGGAACGCTCGAACGGGACGGACTTGTTCCGGCAGGACAGTTCGTTCGTGCCGGTGGCGGCTTGGGGCTGACCTGCACCCCTTCTGTCTCGGATCCATACCTGTTCTGGAACTGGATCGGAAAGTCGCAGGAGGCCCCCGGCGTCGGCGTTGTGCGGCTTCCAGGGCCGTAAGCTGCACCTTTCCTGGTGGAAGATCCGACTCTGGGGTAGGGTCTCGACACCACTCGATGTGATCCCTGTCATTAGACTCGCCTAAGATGACATTCTGAAGGCGGCATCGTGTCACGGCGGACGACACCCGCTGAACACCTGCGCGGCGCGGTAGCGGGGCTTCGAGACCGGTTCGGAGGCACCGTCCGGCGGCGGATGTGCTCGAGACAGCCGACGTGGCCCCCTCCAGGACCTACCGGACAACCGTCACCGTTCTGGCGAAGGTCACGGGAACCCGGTAGCCGGAGGCCATCGCGCATGGGCGACGCAACGGATAGGACAGCGGAGATGAGCAGCGTAGTCGAGCGCTATCAGGCACTCGAGGAGCACCTCGCACGCGGCCGCCAGGTCGTGATGACGGACGTGCTGGACGTGCCCGCGGGCGAGCTGCGGCAGGCGAACGAGCACGACGTCGCCGTCCTGCTGCTGCTCGGTGAGTTGTGTGCCCGCATGGACAACGGCACATCGGCCGCGCCCGTGTTGCTCGCAACGGCCGACAAATACGTCAATACCTCCTTCTTCTACACCGGAAGGATCCTGCCGCGGGTCCGGGAGCTGATCGAACTCCTCGACCGTGCCGTACGCGAGCGGTCGTTCGAGCTGCTGATGGAGGTGGCCGACCACCTCAGCCAGGGGTGGGCGAAGTACGCCGACTCCATGTTCCCGACCGCATTCGCCCGCCTCGCCGAAGAGGCAGGAGTCGAAGGGAAACCCGAGTCGTTCTCCCGTGTTTCCTTCGTGTTGTGGCGCGATGGGCTGGAGGCCGCTGCCGAGAACGACCCGGAGCGAGCACTGCCCCTCTTCAGGGACTCGCTCGAGCGCTACCGGAAGTACGGCTACTACGCGGACGCGTCCTGGCTTTACACGGACCTCGTCATCGCCCAGCTGCTCGCCGGGCGGGAGGAAGAAGCCCACGCCGAGCTCGACGCGCAGCGAACATACGTGGAAAAGGTGCTCGAAGCGCACCCGGTCGTCGCATCGGAGGCGGGGCGGTCGTTCGCCTTCCATCTGGGCGACGTGCAGAGCGGTGACTACAGCACGTTCGTGGAGTCATCGGTTCTGCGCCCGACCGAACTGACCGAACGCGACCGCGAACTCCTGATGCGCTATGTCCGCACCAGCGAGTTCCTCATCTCCGTCTGCCGGTACGGGGCACAGCGCGACTTCGACGCGGCGCTCGACACGTTCTCCTTCGGCTGGGGCACCTATCAGCAGTCGCACTACCCGAGGATGTTCCGTCACGTCGCCGACAGGTACCTGGAGGCCCCGGGGACGTGGAACGTCCATCTCACGGCGTACGAACAGTGGCACCGGATGCTACGCACGTACCGTGTCCGGGTGCGGCCACGCGTACTCATCGACACGGCTGTGACGTTGCATGACCGTCTGAAGTACGCCGAGTTGCACAGCTGCGCCTCCCTCGTCCTGCTGGACACCGCCGTACTGCACTCCCGGCTGCACGGCAGGGGGGAGTCGGTCGACTGGATCACGCGTTATCTGCAGGACCTGCGACCGACCCTGCCCGATGTCCTGGGCGCCGTGGCCGACTACCTGCAGGCACCGCGCGGTACGGAGCGCCGCCAACTGCTCAGCCGCTACATCGGACTCCGGGCCGGTCATCTCGTGCCGGAGTTCCTCTCCCTCGACCTGGGCGAAGAGCAGCTGCCGCAGCCCGACCGGCTCGAGGTGACGCTCTACGCCCGGCTGCTGTCGGTGGAGGGAGTCACGGTGCACGAGAACGCGCCGCAACCGCTCATCGACACCCTCCGAGTACTGGGCCGGGACTTCTCGGAGAGCGTCGCGCAGGGAACCGATGTCCCCTTCCTCTCCGCTGCCGAGCTCTCCGACCGTACGAACCGAACCTCCGCCGCACTGGCCCAGACGGTGCGCCGATTCCGTAGTGCCTGTCAGGAGCGCTTCAGCGAAGTGGCCGACCACAACATGGCCCAGGACGCCGTGATTCAGGGACGCCCCGGCTACCGGCTGAATCCGCAGAGCATTTATCGCTTCACCGAGTATTCGACTGAGGCCGTCTGACCGAATGGAGAAGGCCCGGAGGCCCGTACGGGCCCCCGGGCCGGACGCGACGCGGCTCGGCTCGGCTCAGTAGCGGTAGGGCTCCGGCTTGAACAGGCCCTCGACCTGGACGCCGATGTACTCGGCCTGCTCGGGACGCAGCGTGGTCGGCTTCACGCCGAGTGAGTCGAGGTGGAGGCGGGCGACCTTCTCGTCGAGGTGCTTGGGCAGCACGTAGACGCCGGTCGGGTACTCGTCGGGCTTGGTGAACAGCTCGATCTGGGCCAGGGTCTGGTCCGCGAAGGAGTTGGGCATCACGAACGACGCAGGTGAGGCTCAGGAAGTGCATGTGAAGCCGGGAACGGACACGACGCCCGCCGCATCCCGCGCCCTGTCCAGGACGAGCTGAGCCAGGGCGATGTCCAACGAACCCAGGCCGAAGGGCGAGTAGACGGCTCGTGTGCCGCGGTCGGGCTTGACCGTGCCGCTCAGCAGGTCACCGACGGGAGAGATGTCCTGGCGCTCCACGGTGCCCTGCTCGACGGCGAGGGCGAGCGAGGTCTTCTCGCGCAGGGCGTGCGAGACGTCGTCGACCACGTGCACGGCGCCGGCCATGGCTTCGGGCGTCAGGTCGCGCAGAGACATGTGCAGGACCACGGCGTCGTCCTTGAACCGGCTCGACTCGCTCAGGCGCGGCATCACTGCGGTGGTCGCGAAGAGCACGACGTTCGCGTCCGCCACGGCCTCCCTGAGCGTGGCGGCCACGGAGACTTCGGCCGTCAGTCGGCTGGGGAGCTTCCTGCTCTCCGACGCGAAGCTCTCCGCCCGTTCGTGGTCGAGGTCGAACACCGCGAGACGGTCGCAGGACCAGCCCAGGCCGGCGAACACCTCCAGGGTGGTGCGCGAGATGTAGCCGGTTCCGATGACCGCCACCTTGGCCGGCGTACGGTCTCCCGCGCGCAGCGTCTCCGCGCCGACCGCCGCGGACAGCGCGGTGCGGTGCCCGCTGATCTGTGCTCCTTCGAGGACGGCTTCGGGAAGCCGGTGCAGCCCGAGGCGCGGGGACGATGGTGAGGCCCTGGTCAAAGGACTGCTCGGAGTGGTCCATGTGTACCTCGCTGTTCAGGTCGTGTCGGGGAGAGAAGGGCCCTAGCTGTGCTGACCGGACAGGTTGGTGACGCGGCTGGCTGGTGCTTGGCCACTGATTCCAGTGTGGGGTCGGTGGTAGTTGTACCAGTCCAGCCAGTCG